>CAZNXE010000144.1:0-14077 GCA_964576465.1 uncultured Planctomycetaceae bacterium | reverse complement strand
TCATCCGGCAATACCTACAATATGAACTCGTTTAACCGTTTTGGGACAAAGCCTAATACACTGCGTTCCCTCGCTCACGCATCGGGTTGGTATATACTCTTTCGCCGCTCGCCTAAACGAAGGGTCTCGACTGTAGCAACGCCCGAGGGGTGCGGCAATGTGTCGTTCCACGGAATCGAAGAGGATCCTCGCACGTACTGCTTGCTTGAGTGTTAGAATGGGCCTTGGTAGCGGCCATTCCATAGGTGAACAACTGGCGATTCGGGCAATGAGATTTCCACGACGACAGACTGACGCGAATGATCGTCCGGCACGCCAATGGTGTGCCAGCGGGGCATTCGTGTCGAAGCGATTCTCGCTCGCACTGTGCTGTGTGCTGGTTGTTTTCGCCGGCTGCGGTCGAGCAGCTCCCGAGAACGTGGAGTTCAGTCGTGACGATCTCCAGCGGTTGCAGCTCGATGATTTGGATGGACAACCGTACGACCCATGGAGTGTATCGAAGGCAGAGATTCGGGTGTTCCTATTCACGGGGATCGATTGCCCCATCTCGAATCGCTATGCTCCCGAAGTGCGACGGCTGCACGAGCGATTCTCTCCGCGGGGGGTCGAGTTCCTGTTGGTCTATCCGCACGTCGACGAAACGCCGGAGGAGATTCGCAAGCACATTGCAGAATACGACTATCCCTGTGCGGCGGTTCGCGACCCTAAGAAAACGCTGGCGATGCTGACTCATGCGACCGTAACGCCCGAGGCGGTGGTGATTGGTCCCGGTCTTCGTATGATCTACCGCGGTCGTATCGACGATCTTTACGTTGATTTCGGCAAGGCCCGATCGGCTGCTACGACGCACGATTTGATCGACGTACTCGACGCACTGATCGACGGTCAGAATGTAGCGACCCGTACGACCGAAGCTGTCGGGTGTTTCATCGAAGGCATGAAACCCGTGGATGGCCCGGCATCGTGATTTAGGTAGCATTCCGACGTTCGGATTCCGTACCGCCCGACGTGTTTCAAGATGGTAGACTGTTCCGCCAGGGGCGACGAGTGATCGTCGCTCGTCTTGTAGATCTATCCTCCTCGCCGGAAGCGAACGAACGTGGACGACGCGTTGCTCGACAAGTTGCGGCTCTCCTTGATTCAAGGCGTGGGACCACGTCTCCGGCAATCGCTGCTCGATCACTTCGGTTCACCGAGCGATGTGCTGTTGGCGCGCGGCAATCAATTGCGATCGGTTCCCGGCATTGGCGACAAACTCGCCGAGCGGATCCTCGCGGCCCGCGATTCGGATGCCGCCGAGCGCGAGATCGAGCTAGCAGCACAGCACGATATTTGCATCGTGGCGGACGACGACGCGCGCTACCCGAGGTTGTTGCGCGAGATCCCTGATCCGCCCAATGTGTTGTTCGCGCATGGTGAATTGGTTCCGCAAGACGCCGTGGCGGTGGCCATCGTCGGTTCGCGACATGGCACACGTTACGGTTTGGAACAGGCCGAGCGGCTGGCCGGCAGTTTGGCCCGCGCCGGAGTGACGGTCGTCAGCGGGTTGGCCCGGGGAATTGATGCAGCCGCGCATCGAGGGGCGCTCGCCGGCGGAGGTCGAACGATCGCGGTCTTGGGCAGCGGGCTGCTGCGAATCTACCCGCCAGAGCACGAGAAACTGGCCGATGAAGTGGCCCGCTCGGGTGCCGTGATTAGCGAGTTGCCACTGACCTTCGGGGCGATGAGCGGAACCTTTCCCCAGCGAAATCGGATCATCAGCGGGATCACAATGGGCACGATTGTTGTCGAGGCGGCCCTCCGCAGCGGCGCATTGATCACTGCCCGACACGCCATGGAACAGGGGCGTGAGGTGTTCGCCGTGCCGGGGCGCGTGGATAGCCGGATGTCGCACGGCTGCCATCAGTTGATTCGTGACGGGGCAAAGCTGGTGGAATCCGTCGACGATGTACTCGAAGAACTAGGTCCGTTGGTCGAGCCTGTCGCTGATACCCAGGGGCGCACCGTGCGACATCCGGCCGAATTGAAACTAAACGACATCGAGCGAAGAGTGCTGGAAGCGATTGAGACCGAGCCGACATCGATCGACCGCATTCAAGCCCAGCTTGAACTCCCTATCTCACAGGTATTGGCCACATTGAGCGTTCTCGAGATGCGGCGGCTGATCGATCGTATCAGCGGGAATCAGGTCGTGCGGATCTGAAGAGTTTATCGCACGTGCTAATCCGCGGTCGTTTCAAGCACGATCGGCGGTCATAAACGATACAACCTGCAGGTTCATCCCGCGGACCTCTCGGTGTCTTCATCCTGCACTCACGGATTCATGATCCGTTCGAGGTATCGTTTAACAAGCGGAAAGATGGGTGCGAGCACCCATCCTACAGACTTGCCGTATTTCGCGATGATTGTTCACGACTGCATGCGCGACATGATGAAATTCTTGCCACAGCCTCGCCCGCGCCAACGCGGTTTTACGATCATTGCCGTGATGGCAATTCTTTCGGTCGCCGTCGTGATGACCTACGCCATGTTGCGGGCAGAGGTGATGTCGGTTCAACTGAGCCGCAATACCGACCGTGCCGCTGCCGCGCGACAGGCCGCGCGAACCGGGCTGACGATGGCGATTCGCCAAATGCACGATACGGCGGCGTGGGGCGGGGTGTCGTCGATATACAACCGGTCGCTGAACGCCACCGATAGCTTTAAGGCCACTTATACAGCCGGTGACCCCAACCTCACGTCGGCGGATCCCGATTGGGAGGACTATCCCTATCGGGTCACCATCGATGTCCAAGGATTCGCCGCCGATCCGATGGTCTCCAACAACGTGGCAACCGCCAACATTCGGGCCGTGGTCAAGCTAGTGCCGGTGGCGATGCCCGCTGAATTGACCGACTGGAGCACGGTCTTACAGCACACGATCTACCAAGTTGTTACCGACGACTTCAATATTGAGTTGCCGTGCCGCATCGAAGGCTCGGTGCGGTTGCAGGGCGCGCTTTCCATCGCGGAGGTATCTCCCAACGACGAGGATGCCCGGAACCAGTATCTTGATGATTTGAATTTAGCCCAGTTGAATAGCCAGCCCGACTATCGCCCCTTTGACGGCCCAGTGAACTTGCCGTTCTCCGCGCAAGATCCAGCGATGTTCAGTGATCTCACGGTGCGGATGGGAGTGCCGGCGGTTGACATTCCAGTGAGCGCGATTCCCTCGGACTGGAACACCCAGCCAGAGCCCGACGATTTTTCGACGTACCAGATCTACCCAGGGGGACCGGTCTACACAGTCGCCGGAATGCCTGGATCGATGACGGGTGCCACTTTCGCGCCCGATCCCCTGACGAACCCGCTAGGCTTCTTCAAGTTCAATGGAAACCTGACCCTCCAGGATGACACGTCGATTCGCGGTACGATGATTGTGAAGGACACACTCAAACTCGACGGGACCAACATTGTCATCACGCCGGTCGACATGCTTCCGCTGAATGGAACGACGGACCCCGTTCGCTTGCCTACGGTGCTGACCGACGAATTGGAAGTCCGTGACGGTGCCACTGCCACAGTGACTGGATTCGTGGGAACGTGGAACAAATTCACGGTGAAGAGTGGCACCTACAACACGAGCTTCGATTTCAAAGGACATCTGGTGACGCCGGAGTTCGTTGTGGAGCCACGGGACGAATGGACGGCATCTAATTGGGGATTCTGGCACTGGTTGTTCCAGATGTCCACACCCGCACCCGGGCCGAATCAATATTTTCCCTTTTGGCTTGCGAACCCGCCTATGTCCTTCTCTCCAATTCCCTTGATCACGTTCAAGCAAGACACGCAGGCCGCCGTGTACCACTGGAAAGACCCTGACCCCAACGTAACCGTTTACATCCCCCGTGCGGGCGACAATGGTTTGTATTGGGACATCTTACGCGTGGAAATTGAACCGTAGGGTGTCGTCAAGCGGAGCGCGGACGCACCACTTTGGTTGGGTGATGAATTCACTGCACGTCAACCGCACGCGGTCGCATGTGGGCAAACAAAATGGTGCGTCCGCGCTCCACTTGACGTCACCCTACGTCCATTGAGAGCCAATCCTTACTGTTCGGCCATGGCGAGCCGCTGGCTGATCGGTGGATGGCTGTGGAAGAGGAATACTTCCAGAGGGTGAGGATCGGGGTCGTCTTTGTTCAGTACGGCCAACTTGCGAAACGCCGACAGATACGCACCCTGCATGTGGGTGCGCTCGAGCGCGTAGGCATCGCACTGTCGTTCAAAATGCCGCATGATGGTGTTTTGCAGTGGTTCGATGAGCAGGGTGAAGGCTTTGGTTAGAAACAACAACAGCGGCAACGCGGCAACGGGAATGGGAGCTTGATCGAAACTATCGACACCCACCCAAGCCACGGCGATGCGATCGTAACAAAAAAAGCTGACCAAACTGAATGCCGCGCCAATGGCGATGAGCTTTGAAATGTGGCGATGCACGTGATGCCCGACCTCGTGGGCGAAGATTACTTCGATTTCATCGGGTGAAAACCCACTGAGCAACGTATCACCGATCAGCACCCGGCGCGTTCGCCCCAACCCGGCGAGCATGGCGTTGGCCTTCTTGGTCTCCTGGCTGAGCCCCATGCGATAGATTCCTTCGATCGAAAGCCCTGTTCCCTCGGTAAGCCGGGCCATGCGTTCTGTTAGATCGGCGCGGTCGAGTTTTTCAATCTTGAACTGCATTGGCAGAATCAACACTGGGACCAACTGACCGATCAGCACATTGAGGAAGAAGAACGCCACCGCGGCAACCAACCACCAGTAGCTGCCGGTAAGCCAGATGATCCAAAACAGCAGCACAAAGATTGCCAACCCAAACAGCGAGCCCAGTGCCATCCGTTCCACATATTTTCGTAGCCAACGCAGCGCCGTCTGATTGGTCAGGTCGAAGCGGGCTTCAACCAGCCAGCCGGAGACGAACGAGACGGGCAGCGACGCTAATACGTGCAGACCGAAGACAATCGCAAACATCACGGCCAAATTCAGCGTGTCGGGCAAGCCATACTTGGCGGCAATCCAATTCGCCAAGGGCACGGCAAACACGAACGACATCAGCCCCAAGTACACCAGGTCCACGGCATGGTCCACAAGTGTCAGCCCGAGTTGAATGCGACCATAGCTTCGGGCTTCAGCCAACTCCTCGGGGGTCATCTCGCGCCCAAGTTCGTTGGCAAGCGATTCGGCGATCTTTTCCTCGACGACAGCGGCATCGATTGTGGTTTCGGCCACATCGCTGTCGAGGGGTTCGGAATCGAAGTCGGAATGAGGTGTTGGTTCGGTCACAATGCTATCTGGAATAAAGGGTTATCTGGGATAAAGGTGTGGCGGTTACAATCTAGCTCGCGGGTCGATCACGTGACGCTGGGTGACACGCGGCAGCCGCTATTGTTGCCTATGGTTTGACTGCCGACCATGTCCAGTGTCGATCGCTGGTGGCGGTCACCGTCTCCGGCGAGACGCCTAACTCGGCGATAAGCTCCCGCGTTTCGTCCAATCGCAGGGCAGCGTGCAGCGAATCGGCGAACAGTTCTCGCTGCCGGGGCGTCGCATCTAGGGCGTGGGTCTCCACAAGTAGTTCAAGTCGGACGATGTCCCTGGGCCGCAGAAGGTCACGAAAAAAGATACGTCCGCCGCTTTGCAACACCCGCCACGCCTCACGGAGCACCTCCAGCGGGTTTGCCACATGATGGACGATACTGTTGGACACCACGACGGCGAAGCGGTCATCGTCAAACGGCAACTGCTTCGCATCGACGTGCTGCAAGGCAATCTGGCCGGAAAACCCTGCGTGGGCCACGTTGGCGTTCGCCAGATCGAGCATGGCTGCGGAGAGATCAACGGCCACGACGTGAACACGCGGCTGACGTCGACAAAGTTCGATGGGAATTCTCGCCGTGCCGGTCCCCACGTCGAGCATCTCGCCGGTGATCTTGCCGTGGGCCAGCAGATCGTCAACGAACGCCCGATTGACCTCGGCGTGATCCATCACATCGTACTCGAGCGCGTCGGCCCGATCGTCCATCACTTCCGGTTCGAGGGTTCTCTCCAGCATCGCGTCAGCACCTTTTCGCCACGTTCAATCACCGTTCGCAGATATCCGCACTCTCAAACGACTCTTTTCTTTGACATGCGAACTCCTTCGGCAGGAACCAGATGATGTTATCTGCGGGATACTACCCGGGAGAGCGTGGAAGTTGAAGTGTTCGCCCGTTTCGGAGGAGGGGTAGCGGCATTACTTTCTGATGAGCGACCTCTGATCGAGGGGATACAGCGATTCTTCCTGTCGCTGATGAGCCGTAACTGGAGGGGTTTCTTACCTGTACTGTTTTATGTAACCCGTAGTGCTTGCTAAACTTGTGTCGCGCAGCGTGTCGGGTACAATGAAGTGTTCGCCGTTGGACACTGCTCGAGCAAGAGGAACAGAAGGCACCATGTTACAGTTCGACTTTGAGAATAGCGTCGGCTATTGGATCTTTGCCACGGCTCACCAATTGGCTTGCGCCATGAACGAGCACTTGCAGGAGTTGGGCATCACCCATCGCCAGTGGGAGGTGTTGTCATGGCTGTCGTTCGCTGGTGAGCTGTCGCAGACAGAGCTTGCCGAGCGGATGGGGATCGAGTCGCCCACGCTGGTTGGGGTACTCGACCGCATGGAACGCGACGATTGGATTAAGCGGGTGCCGAGTGAAACAGACCGGCGAAAGAAGATTATTCACCCCACCGAACGTGTCGAGCCAGTCTGGACGAAAATGGTCGCGGCGGGGCTCAATGTTCGGGCGCAAGCCACCGCAGGCTTAAGCGAAGAGCAGCTTGTCTTGCTCCGCGAAATGCTCTCAACCATGCGAGACAACCTCGCTTCAGGTCCCACCAGCAAGAAAACTCCTTCCTCCATCGCGTCTGACGTTCCCGCCTAACGCACCTCGGTGAGGTGTTTGCATGCCGCGGCAGCGTCACGGGTCGTGGTTGCTTTGTCGGCGAAAGCCCCCCCATGGGCTTTCGTCTTACCTATAATGGTCGTATGAAGATCGCCCCTGCACAACGTCGATGGCCGTTTCGCGGCGCCTTGCGCTTGGTGCCTGTGCTGGCGATTCTAGGATGTGGTGGTCCTCCCGCCGAGCGAGCCGAGCGTCCGCCGACCGACGTGACCGTGGCCGAAGTGCGGCGCGATGAAATCGCGGTGCAGGTATCCGTGGTCGGCACGGTCGTACCCATCGATGTCAGCCGCGTGGCCGCGCGAGGCAACGGTAGGGTCAAGCATTTTCCGCTTCGCGAAGGCGCCAAAGTCAATGCCAACGACGTGTTGGCAGAACTACAGACCGATTCGATTACGATCCAGATCGAGGCTGCCCGGGCGCGGTTAACGGAAAAACAGCAAGAGTTAGCCTTGCGAGAAGCGGGCTTCCGCCTGGAAGAAGTCGCGCAGGCCGAAGCCCGAATGTTGGCCGCCGAGGCCGTGTATCGTCGCGCCGTTGGTGTTCTTGAGCGACGTCAACAACTACACGAGCAGGGCTCCATTACCGACGACGAATTGGACGACGCTACCTACAGCGCCACCCAATACGAACAACTGTATGCCGAGTCGACCGCCGACTACGAACTCAAGCAGGCCGGCAACCGCAAGGAAGATATCGAAGCTGCCCGCGCGGCGACTGTCGTTCAAGAGCAAGAAATTGCCCGACTGCAAGATGAACTGGGGAAGCGAACGATCCGCGCCCCCTTCGATGGATACTTGGTCGAAAAACATACCGACGTGGGTGAATGGGTTGGCGAAGGCGGTGAGATCGCCACCGTGGCTCGGCTAGATGAAGTCCAGGTTGAGGTGCGTGTCGACGAAAAGTACATCGACCAGATACGTGTTGGCGAAACGGTCGATGTCATCATCGACGCACTCAGTCCCGAGCCGCGGTCAGGGACCATTCGGGCGATTGTTCCCCGATCGAATTGGCGACAAGGCAGCCACGGATTTCCGGTCATCGTTCGCATGAAAAACGAATTCATTAACGGTCGCCCTCGGCTCAAAGAAGGCATGATCGCCCGCATAACTTTTCGGGGTACACCTCACGAGGCGTTGTTGGCCCACAAGGATGCGATCGTTCGCTCCAGCGGTCAACCGACGGTGTATGTCGTTGAGTCGGGCAGCACCATCCGCGGCGTTGCGGTCACCGAAGGGATCAGCGAGGGGACGTATATTGAGATCATCGGTGACGTGGCCGACGGCGATCTTCTGGTGGTCGAAGGTGCTGAACGAGTGCGCCCCTTCGACCGTGTGAATGTATTGAATACTTCGGAATTAGACGCATCGGAAGTGGCCATCGAACCGCCCACATCCCAGCGGCCAACGACCTCTGGCGGCGACTAACCAGAATGCGTCTTACGAACAGTAACTTCCTAGGTTAGGCACGCTTTCACTTCGACGACCCATTGCCATGCAAATCAGCGATTTTTCCATCCGCAATCCCGTCAAGGTGGCCGTTGCCGTTATTCTTGTCTGTTGCTTCGGACTGGTCTCGCTGTTTGCTATTCCGGTGCAATTGACCCCCGAAGTGATTCGTCCTGTCGTGACCGTTGACACACGGTGGCCAGGGGCCAGCCCTCAGGAGATCGAATCGGAGATCATCTCGAAACAGGAAGAACAATTGCAGGATGTCGAAGGGATGATTGACTTCCGCAGCCAGTGTTCGGCAGGCCGTGGCAACATCGAAATGGAGTTTGCGGTCGGCACTTCGATGGAAGGCACGTTGCTAAAGGTTGCCAACAAACTCGATCAGGTGCGCGACTACCCTGAAGACGCCGGCGAACCAATCTTAAGAACCGTCGGCATCAACAGCAGTTCCATTGCCTACTTCAGCTTGGTTGCTCGCCCACCCACACATCGACAACTGCGGGAGTTTCTAAACGAGCATCCGAAGCTGGCCGAGCCCTGTTCGATTCTGTTCGATTCTGAAGTGGTCGATATGCCGACGTTCAACCGTCTGGCGGAGGACTATCCGGCATTGCAGGAATTGACTGTCGGCGCTCCCAACGTGCTGTCGATGCGTACGTTTGCCGAAGACGTAGTTGCCTCGCGCATTCAACGTGTCGATGGTGTCGGCGATTGCGATACGTATGGCGGCAGCGAAGACGAACTCCGCGTGGTGATCAATCCGGCCAAGCTAGCGGCATATCAAATCACCATTGTCGAACTACGCAATGCACTCGCTCGTGAGAATCACAACATCTCTGCCGGCGACCTGTGGGAAGGCAAGCGTCGCTACGTCGTACGAACACTGGGACAATTCAAATCGCCCGAGCATGTCGCCGACACGATTGTGGCCCATCGCGACAATGCCCCCGTCTACCTTCGCGACCTGGCCGAGGTAATGCTCACCAGTAGCAAGACACTTGGTATCGGACATCAGCGTGGCGTCGACATGCTTACCGCCGCGGTCAAACGCGAACAGGGCGCGAATGTTCTCGATGTGATGGCTGGTGTGAAAGAAGCCGTGCGAGAACTCAACGACGGTGTTCTCAAGGCCCGCGGCTTGTATCTGCTGCAAAGCTATGATGAGACCGTCTACATTAAGTCGGCGACCAAATTAGTGACCAACAATCTTGTGGTCGGTGGGTTCTTGGCCATCGGCGTGTTGTTGTTATTCTTGCGAAACGTTCGCTCGACCTTGGTCATCGCCTTGGCAATCCCCATCTGCGCGATTGGCACCTTTCTCGTCGTCAAGATCACCGGGCGGTCGATCAACGTGATCAGCCTTGCTGGCATGGCCTTCGCCGTCGGGATGGTATTGGATAGTGCCATCGTGGTGCTAGAAAACATCGATCGCCATTTTCAACGGGGTGATTCTCCACGGATCGCCGCTAGCCGTGGCACCAGCGAAGTGTGGGGGGCGATCCTTGCCAGTACGCTTACCACGGCGGCCGTATTCTTGCCCGTGATGTTCATTCAAGAAGAGGCTGGTCAACTATTTCGCGACATTGCGATTGCGATTACTGCCGGCGTGTCGCTAAGTTTGGTCGTATCGCTAACCGTGATCCCCGCGGCCAGCGCCAGGCTCTTGCGCAATCGTCGCAGCGATCGTAAGCCAAGTGCTTCGCGCGCCCGACGTTTGCCGGGCGTACTCGATTCTCTCGAACAATTCGCCAGCGGATTCAGCAATACCGTTGTGGCGATCAACCGCCGTTTGCTCACCGCGAAGCTGAGTACAAGCCTGCGTTATCTTACGGCCGCGCTGTTCGCAGCCGGCATGTTGGGTTTGATGCCCGTCGAGTATGGCCGGATTAGTTCATGGCCATATTGGTATCCGATAGCCACATGGACATCACTGGCCATCGTCGCCGCGGTGGTTGTCGTGTTCATTCCGCTTGCATTACGCCGACCGCGATTGGCGATCGTGGCGACCATGGTCGTCCTGGCAATGGGACTGAGCCGGAAACTGATGCCCGATGCGGAGTACCTGCCCGAGGGCAATAAGAATCTCGTTTTCGCGCAGCTTCAGCCGCCGCCGGGTTACAACATCGAACAGCTTGAATCCCTCGGCAACACGATTGAATTGCGTCTCGCACCCTATTGGGAAGCGCGGCCGGGGACACCGGAAGCCGCCGCGCTAGATGGCCCTCTCATCGATAACTTTTTCCTTGTCGCCCGGGGTTCGTCCGTCTTCATGGGAGGCCGCACCGTCGACGCCAGCCGGGCTCACGAGCTGGTGCCGCTGCTTGAAAAGGCGACCTCGGGGTTGCCGGGCGTGAACGCTTTCGTGAATCAATCGAGTTTGTTTGAACGCAATCTGTCGGAAGGCCGTTCGATCGACATCGAAATCGTTGGCCCAGAGATCTCGCGACTTGTGCAGTTGGGCACGCGAATTAAGGACGATGTGCAAGCGATCTTTCCGCGGGAGACCGAGACCCAGGTGCGTGCCATCCCGAGCCTTGACTTGGGCAGCAGCGAGTTACACATTCGCCGGAATGCGTCGAAGGCCGCCCAGCGAGGAGTGACCACCGAAGAACTGGGCTACACGGTGAACGCCATGATCGACGGAGCCTATGCCGGCACTTACTGGCACCAAGGCAAAGAGATCGACTTGGTGATTTTTGGGGCAGAAGAATTTAGTAACCACACGCAAGATATCGAACAGTTGCCCCTGGGAACTCCCACTGGCGAACTGGTCGCACTGGGGGACGTGGCCGACGTTGTTCTTTCGGCAGGCCCCGAACAGATCAATCGCATCGATCGCCAGCGGTCGATTACCATCCAAGTCCGCCCCGGACCAGGAATCTCGCTGGAAAGCGCGATGCTGCGGATCGAAAACGAAGTCGTCGAGCCACTTCGCGCCGAAGGGGCCGATGCCGGTGGGCTGTATCAATTTCGCCTGGCCGGCACGGCTGACGATCTACGACAAATGCGATCGGTGCTCAGTTGGCGCATTGCCATGGCCATCTTCATTACCTTCCTGCTAATCGCCGCCTTGTACGAATCGTTTCTATACCCCGTGGCGATCATGATCAGTGTGCCGCTGGCCGCCGTGGGTGGGTTCGCCGGATTGCGGCTCTTGAATCTGTTTACCCCGCAGCGGCTCGACATTCTGACCATGTTAGGGTTCATCATCCTCATCGGCACCGTGGTCAACAATGCGATCCTGATCATCGATCGGGCGTTGCAATTGATTCGCAACGATGGGCTCGATCACCAAACGGCCGTACTCCGTAGCGTGCGTGGACGTATTCGCCCCATCTTCATGACCACCGCCACCACCTGTCTGGGCATGTTCCCGCTGGTCATCTTCCCCGGCGCCGGCAGCGAGCTTTATCGCGGACTCGGCAGCGTGGTCCTAGGCGGACTGATCGTCTCGACCATATTCACGCTGTTCCTGGTGCCACTACTCTTCAGCCTGCTGTACGAAATGCGGCTACGAATGCTGGGATCGGAAGCGGTTTTGGTCGAAAACGGCGAAACGCCTCCGTTTGAAACGCCCATCGCGCCACCGCCGGAAGCCGAATCCATCCCGCGTCCGGCGGCGGTTCGCTAGTAGCTCAGCCAGGGATGTTGCACCTCATCTCCGAATTGCATGTATATATCGAGAGGCGATTTTCTCACTACAGGCACAGCATGAAGGCTACTAAGTCGGCCTTTTCTTCGACGGTCAATTGAAGTTCCAGCACAAGATTGAAGAACTCAACCGTATCGTCCAGCGTCAAGAGCCGCCCATCGTGTAGATACGGGGGTGAGTCCTTAATTCCCCGCAATGGAAACGTCTTAATCGGGCCGTCTGCCGAGGCCATGCGTCCGTTGACCATTTGGGGCTCGAAGAACCGTTCTGTACGCAGATTGTGCATCAGGTTGTCTGTGTAATAGGGTGCGGCGTGGCAGATGGCACATTTGCCCTTGCCGAAGAACACCTCTTGTCCTCTTAGTTCCGTTTCCGATGCTTTACTTGCATCGAGCTTGCCAAACAGGTCCAGCTTCGGCGCCGGCGGAAAATCCAAGATCTCTTGAAACTCGGCCATGGCGTGAACTTGAGTTGCCCGTTCTAAAACATTCACACCTTTCTTGGCGGCAATCACAGGGTCGCCGTCAAAGTAGGCCGCTCGCTGTTCAAACTCGGTGAAGTCTTCGACAGTTTTCAGCGCTCGTTGCGAACCGAAGAGTCGCTGGACGTTGACTCCGCGTAAAGTCGGAACATCGATCCGATGCCTGAACGGTTGAGGGCGGATATCTCCGACCAAATGCGTGGCCGCATTCGTGTGGCCGTTGACGTGACAATCAAAGCAGGTCACTCCCCGGCTGGCGTTGACGGTTCGCCGGTCGTGAGTCTGGTTAAACTGCTGTTGGGGAAATGTCGTAACGAGTAGCCGCACCCCTTCGATTTGTTTCGGATTGAGAATCCCATTAAACAGAGCGTAGTAGTTGGCGATGGTGACGACCTTACCTTGGGACACATCACCCAGGTCAGTTCGCGTCGTTAAATAAATCGGGGGCGGGAACTCCGGAAGAAAGTGGTCGGGCAAGTCATAGTCCAGATCGAACCGTGTGAGGTCACGGTTCTCCTGTCGTTTGATTTCGTCGATGTGGAACTTCGGAAAAACCATGCCACCTTCTGGGTGGTTCGGGTGCGGCAATGGAAGGAAGCCTTTGGGCCAAAGTCCTTTCGCTCGGATTTCGTGCGGTGACAAGCGGGCAAGTTGTTTCCAGGTTGCTCCGGGTGCTATCTTGACGCGCACGCCGTACTGAACCGGCTTGCCTCGCGACATCGCCACATCTTTGTCGGGGCGATCACTCATGTCGTATCGACTTCGCAAGAGGTCCATCTGCCGTTTCATTATGCCCGCTTTTGCGGTACTCATGCGGGCAACGGTTGCTCCGAAATCCTCATCAAGGACCACTGGGGAATAGCTTGTGGGCTGTTTTTCTTGCGCCGAGACACGTTTCGTGATTTGGATGAATGAGCATGCCATCACGGTGGCTACAATTCCCGCTCGTCGAGCCAGAGTTAGATAAGTGACACGTTGATACATGACCGACCTCTGCATTCTTGAAAGCCGTTTGGTTGTGGTAAATCTCATCCCGGCTTGAATTATAGGAGGTCAAGAATTATAAGTACAATATCTTCTTTCTATTGATTCAATAGGGTCTGCCTATGGAACTGCACCAACTCCGTTACTTTGTCATGGTGGCCGATCTAGGCAATTTCACACGTGCCGCGGAGAGGTGTCTTGTCGCACAGCCCTCGCTCAGTCAGCAGATCATGAAGCTGGAAAAGGAGCTCGGAAAGCCTCTTTTTGAAAGACTGGGAAGGAAAGTGGCGTTAACCGATGCAGGGCGGTCGCTCTATGGCCAAGCAGTGTCAATTCTGGCGGCAGTAGATGATGCCAAGCGACGAATCACGGAAGAGGCAGAATCTGGAGTGGGCAAGCTTGCGGTCGGAGCGATTCCCACGGTGGCTCCGTATTTGTTGCCCCCGCTGCTCAAGCAATTCCTCAAGCGGTTTCCCAAGGCCGCAACCGTTCACAGGGCGGTGTGCTGATTTTCGGGTTGGCTTGAGCGAGATAC
>CAZNXE010000143.1:0-14243 GCA_964576465.1 uncultured Planctomycetaceae bacterium | reverse complement strand
ACGTATGCGGCTCAAGAAACGGCTCTGGCATCAGGCTGGGGCAACAATCCCCAGCTTGACGAATACACTGACAAGGATGGTTCCCCGGTTGGCTGATGGGATTGCAACGTGGAGACATTGTGCTTGTCAATTACCCGTACACATCAGGTACGGGCTCTAAGCTGCGTCCGGCTCTTGTGGTGCAGCCAGACCGCAATAATCAGCGTCTGACAAACGTGATCTTGGCACCGATCACCACGACCACGCACCGGCAGGGTGAGCCGACGCAGTTTTTCATCGACATCACCACAGCCGAAGGTCAGGTTGCTGGCCTACGGCATGCGTCGGTCGTGACGTGTGAGAACCTCTCGACCGTCGCTCAGACGCTCGTGAAGCGACGGCTAGGGCGATTGCCGGATGCGGCGATGCAGACAGTCAACGACTGCCTCAAGGCAGCGTTAGGTTTGTCGTAGTGGGGAAAGCTTGCATCCTCCATTGTGCGTCATTGGAGTTTAAGTTCTGCAACCGCTTCCCCGAACTCAACTGACGAGTTGTTCCTTCTTTGCTTTCGCCCACGTCTTCACTGCCGCCTCGCGTTTGCGAGCTTCACTCAGCGACGCGAACTCTTCGCTGTAGATGATCTCGATCGGCAATCGTGATCGTGTGTACTTGCCGCCGCGACCCTCGTTGTGCCGCTGTTCGCGTGCCTTGATGTCAATCGCCGTGCCGGCGTAGAGCGAACCATCGGAACATCGGGCGAGATAGAAATAGTGACGTGCCATGTCGGGGATAGTACCGCGATACGGATTTACTTGCTGTCGGAACCTACATCTCTGATCCGAATCTGCCATTTCGTTGTTTGAAGCGGCACGATTTCCTTGCGTTTTTTCCGCTTCTCCGGCAATGTCCGTCCCTCTCAATCTGCTGGAAAGAGGCCTTCTTCGCCGATGTGTGAAACAAGATGAAATAACCGTGAAACCATGAAACAAGACGGAAGAAAGGCCGCATTGACGTAGTTTCCTGAATTTGTCAAGCTACTGTGACCTTGACAGTTATGCGTGTGGTACCGGTCCAGGGCTTCCAAAATACAGGGGGTTGCATACCATTTTGATAGCGTCTTATCGCTTGATGGATTAGGGTGAAGAAGTGGTCGGAAAATTGCCACAATCCAAATCTTCGCGGGTGGAACCCGTTAATCAGGTTCCACGGAAATCGCTCCCACGAGATGCCCGTCAGCCGAAAATAGCGGCTGATCCCTCGTTCCGCTTTGCTGTCACCAGCGTTTCCGTACCATTCGCCGACAAAGATTTTATCCAGCCGATTGATGCCTTCGTGGTGGCATGGTATCGTGCTGTCGTGATGCCATGCTGGATCGACACCGGGCTGGCTTGGAGCTAACGCCAATGAAAGCAGGGAGTTGCGAAATATGGATCGGAATCCAGTCGACAGTGAGTTGGTTGAGGCTATTCTGGGAATTAAGCAAAAGGCGAAACTCCAATCGTTTCTGCTCTCGTGTCTGCACCGCAGTGAGGTAACGAAACTCAATGATCGGTGGCGAGCCGCCCTCGAGTTTGCAGAGATGCTGAAACGTGAAGAGAAGCCGACGAACGTTGCCGTGGCAAGAGCTGTCGATTGCAGTGAACAAACGGTTCGGAGGGTTCGGGAAGGCATATTTCAAGGCGGTATCGCCGAAAAGATAGCTCGTGAGCAAGCTCGAAAGCGGTCGATAAGACAATGAAACCGCAGTCCATCATCGTTCGACAGAAAGAGTCCACTATCGTCAATAAAAAAGTAAGCCCGCAAAGAGCCAACTTCGTGAACTCGTGACCAGGTCATTGTAATATTGCCAATGGGAGAGAAAGGCCAGACAATACTGTAGAAAAAAGCCCCGCGGAGAGTGAAGGCTCCGCAGGGCTTAGACAAGCGACCGCCACCAGCAACCGCATCGTCATTTTGGTACGGAAATTGTAACGGTAGCCCATGTGGGTTGTCAACAAACACCAGACATGGAGATGTCGAATGACGCAAGTCAAAAAACTTCCATCAAGGCGGATCGCGCAGCACACTGGAGATACCATGTCAGTCGTGATTCTCAACCCAAAAGATAGATTTGATCTCACTGTGATCAAAGAACTCCCCGAAGAAGCTAAGCAGGCTAAGTGCTTACTTGTTTTGGGCGGCGTCCAACGGGTGTTCGCACATTGCTCCACTACCCGCGAAGAATTGCTGTCCGCCGTTCATCCCTTGTTTAAGGAAGGCCAAGAGTGGTGTGACCAAGACCCACGACAATTCATTATTCTTCCCGGTCCAGGTGCCCGTCGACAAATCGATGAGGCCATGGCGGACATTGGGTAGTAAACTCGGCAAGTAACCCCTTTCTCGCGGCTTATGCGTGTCACTAACAAATTGGCTCGTGCGAAGGCACTTTGATATAGATATATGCCAAATTTTACCGCTATCCTCAGCAACTCTCTGTTAGATGCTGGTCGGCTACATACATACATCGGCTCGGAACATCAGATCGCGATTGCAGGGTTAGACGACCGGTTTTCCCCACTCGCGGACTTGGCTTGGTTCTGGCTTGGTGACCAGCCTCTGGACAAGACTATCTTGTCCAGAGATGCTGCGAAACTCTTAGGGTACAACTCAAGTGACCCGGATGGGATCGTGATGATCCACATCCGAAATACGCTCTTCGACCCGACGGACTTTCACCAGTCCCCAATAGTCATCAAGAACAGAGATATCCAAGAAATCGATTGCGACCACGTTGGGTATGTTCGACTGGCCGGTTCGGTGATTCTTCGGGAATTCGACATACACAATGACCACGATGCACCCCTTCTTCATATCACCGCAAAAGTGCCGTGCGAGGTTTTTCCCTAAAACGTGTAAGTGCTTTGGATGAATGTCCCACGTCGCATCATTCGGCAATGGCCACTGCCTCTCGACATACCACATGCGGCAACTCTCAAGTCTCCAATTCCCTGTATTGCTGGTCTCGCTTCGTCGATGCGTCCCAGCATGATCCAGTCTTTGATTGGACCTTGCCCTGACTTTGTGTTGCCCCGGTTGTTTTCTTGACATAGAGTCGCGATGCTGGCAGCATTCGTCTCCTGTGCCAATGCCTGAACAGTCTGCCGGCGAAACAACCATCGGGGGATTCTTGGCTCCGCTGACGGTCGAGACGGACGCAACATCGCAGCCTGACGACGAATCTTGGGCCGCGATGATCGAACGGATCAGCAATGCCGATCGTGTTGCCGAGGTCGGCGAAGAGACGTGGTGGTACTTCCTCGAAGTGCTGCCCCCGAAAATTCTCGAAGGCAGATGGTTTGCCTTTGCCGAAGGCCAAGAGCCGCTTCGCATCTTCTGGCAACAGAGCGGCAATTTCTACTGCCGACAGCTTACCGAAGAGCAGAGCATGCGAGTGTGCGAACTCACCGGTCTGCCGAAGGAATACGGTTCGTACTAGTTTCCCCACCTTGAATGTCACCCGAGAAACCATCATCCAAAGGCAAGAAGAACAAGATCGACGTGCCGTCGCAGGCGGAAATGGAAGAGTGTTTCCGTGCGAAGGTCGTCACCTATGAAGATGGCAACGTCATACGACCCGGTGGAATGTGCGGCTGTTGTGGCGGTGGGCCGGACGCAGAACCGGACTGGCAAGCTGACCCGCGATATATCTACCGTGCCGGCATCTGCGACAGCGACGGAGTGTACTATTCGATGCTGTGCGAGGATTGCCTCGAAGAAGTCCGGGCCTCGAACGCTCGACGTGTCCGCACCCAACGCGATGAGGTTGCCGATGATATCACCGATCTGCTGGGCGACGACATCGATGGTGCTCAGACCTTCATGGATGACCTACAGTAACGCAACCACCTTGCACGATGATGCGACAGATTGATTCCTATCGGCACCAAGCAAATGACGCTGACCAGCAACCCGACGATCAGCCAGGCGATTATTTCATATCGGCAATCGATGGCCATCGCCACGCACTGGTCAGTGGCCCGTACGTCAATGACCACGCCGCTGCCTTGCGTGACGTGGCAGAATGCCGCCAGCTTCTCGAAGACGTCGACCCCAAAGCATCTTTCTACGCATTCGGCACCTGTAGGCTACCCCCTGAGAGCCAAAGAATCGGCTTTCTGCAACGGCACAAGATGCGGGAGCTTCTCGAAGGAGACTAATTCGCTTGCTCTCTCAACCCAACCCGTGGCACAGTCTGTGGCACGATGCGTTCGCGGATCGCAACACCGGCACACGGCACATTACGGTATCGTGTCCTCGATGCCATAGCACGAAGCAACAACAGCGTTGTGGTCGTGGCCGAGATCGCCAGAAGTATCGAGAAGCCGGCATTTGTGGTGAGCACAGCAATTAGCTCATGGCTGCTCGAAGTCGGCACACGCTGCCCTATCGAGCGTGTCGCACGCGGTAAGTATCGACTGCGGAAATCATAGCCGCCATCAAAGGATGGTTTGTAACTGTCTTCTTGCTTCCCGCTGGTTATTTGGTGTAGTGTGATTGCCGCAACTCTTCTCCCTTGAGCCATGCCCTTCACCGCTCTTCTCGCCATCAGTGCTGCACTAGTCTTCGCACCAACGGTGCATGCTTCGCTGTATCTCAACGATTCTGACACGATGCAGCTTCAACAAAGTATCGACAGCTTGAACCAGCAGCTACGGATAGATCGCTCACGCGACACATTCCGTAGTATTTCAAGCAGCCGTTTCGAGATTCTCAAGAAACTTCGCTCCATTGGCTATGAAGCGATCTTCCCGGAGAACGAAGGGGAAATTCTGGCGTACCCAAACGTGGAGCCGGTGTGCCCCAGCAATGCCAATCCTCTGGTAGCCGATTACTGCGAATGTGACGAAGGGTACGAATCCTATCTCACAATGAGTTGCCGAAAGAAAATTGATTGGGATGAGATCAATGCATCAAGGCAACAGTTGCGAGAGATTTGGGAACGTGAAGGCAATCGCTGTCCCGAAGGACCGATCCCGAAAGTATACGATGAGTTGGATTACATCTGTGGTGAGGGCACGTACTCGACCGTTACGAATGAACCAACCTACGAGTCTTGCCCGGCCAATTCCTACGAGAACGGGGATTACTGTTATTGTCAGAATGGATACGAGTGGAATGTAGCCGGCACGCAGTGTGTGGCATCGAACTCAGCACCCACCACCACAGCAACATCCAAGTATCAAGGCGACGCCGATCTTCCACCGGATGTCGAGAACACCGCATGGTTTGCCGATGAGGTACTCCAACTCGTCGAGCAAAGCATCGTTCCCTCAGACGAAATCTTCCGGCCATCTGACGCTGCAACACGGGGAGAATTTATCAAGCTTCTGGTGCAAAGCATCGGTGGCCCGCGTTTTCTGGCCGCTGAGGAACCGAGCTTCGATGATGTCCCTGGTTGGTATCTGGAGTTCTTCGAGAAAGCCGCTGCTAGCGGATGGTTGAAAGGCGAAGGAGATTGCCTCGGTCGGCGTCCGTGCTATGCTCGACCGAATAACCCCATCAATCGAGCAGAGGCCGCAGCACTCATCATCCGTGCTTTCGACCTTCTTGACGCCGGGACTTCTCCTACGTTTTTAGATGCCCCTGATGGCCAGTGGTACACCAAGAGCATCCGCACGGCTGCGAGCCTCTGCATCCTCAAAGGAGATGCAGGGACAGCAGGCGTACGGCCATCGGCACAACTGAATCGTGCAGAGATGGTGGTGATGCTGGCTCGCGTAGGGAAAAGGCTACAGTATCCAGACTGTGGCGATTGACTTGTTTGAGTTGTTGCCTTGGAGCAGGTTCTGAACAGTAAAACTGGCATGCGATCTCACGCAATCGATCAACGATGTAAATCGCTGTCAGTGGCCCGTACGTCAATGACCATGCCCCTGCCTTGCGTGACGTAGCGAAATGCCGCCAGCTTCTCGAAGATGTCGACCCCAAAGCAGCTTTCTACGCATTCGGCACCTGTAGGCTACCCACCGAGAGCCAAAGAATCGGGTTCTTGCAACGGCAAAAGATGCGGAAGCTTCTCGGGAGCGACTAATTCGCTTACTCTCACGACCCATCCCGTGGCACAGTTTTTGACACAATGCGTTCGCAGATCGCCACACCGGCACACGGCACACTCCGGTATCGTGTTCTCGATGCCGTAGCACGAAGCAACAATAGCACCGTGGTCGTGGCCGAGATCGCCAGTAAGATCGAGAAGCCGGCCTTTGTGGTGAGCACAACAATTAGCATGTGGATCCTGGAGATCGGCACACGCTGCCCAATCGAACGTGTGGCACGCGGTAACTATCGATTGCGGAAATCGTAGCCGCAGTCTGAGGATGTTTTGCATGAACCTTCTGGTCTTGCTACAACAACCACCGGATGCAGGCGTCCGGTGGCCATTTTCCTGCCCCGAATAAGCCCCGGGCTCTTGCATCCAGTTTAGGCGAGAAGCCGCCGATTTGATTCACCTCGGCATCGTGATGACGTGTGTTTTACTCTGTAGACTGATGGGCTGAATTCAAGACCAATTCCTCAGAAACGAACAAACTATGGCTCTCCTAGGGAATAAATCACCCCCCTTTCACACAGTGATTTTCTATTTGTTTCTTGCTTTGCTCATTGGGCTAAGCGTATTCGTAATCGTCTATAACATACGGTTGGAAAATGCCCGACTTTTTCAACAGGCCGATAGCCCACCCAAAACGATAACGAGCAATGTCATTGGCCGCGACTACGCACCCTCAATAATTGCCGCTGATACATCTGACTAATTGGCAGTAGAGGCGGAATAAGCTCTTGCCACCGCAAATGATCCGGTGAAGGCCACCGTGCTCCGTCAAGCAGGCAATTCAATCGCGGATCGATTGGCCGGCGGTCAAGGAATTTCGTCGGCGAATGCTCAACCCCTTTTGAGACCGACTAACAGGGTTGGCAATTTCAGGATCGTGTCGCGAAATCGCATTGCGATCGCCTTTCTAAAGTTGTACGCTAAAAACCTCACATAACGTCCTTTATGTGAGGTCTATTGTCTCCGGTTCAGATACCCTCCTATGAGCACCGCTTTGACCACTGTTCGGCCGCCCCGTCAACTCCGTCAGGTGTTCGACGGATTGCCCGCCGTCATCACCGACGCTGGCGAGAACGCAAGTCGTCGCTTCGTCGAATTCTTCACGGCAAACATTCGCAACGCGAACACACGGTTGGCATACGCCCGGGCAGTCGCCCGCTTCTGCTCGTGGTGCCAGGAAACCAAAGTGCGACTCCACGAAGTGGAACCAATCATCGTGGCCACCTACGTCGAGCAGTTGACGCGAGAAATGTCCGCTCCGTCTGTTAAACAACACTTGGCTGCAATCCGCATGCTGTTTGACTATCTGGTCACTGGCCAGATTGTGCCCGTGAATCCGGCCGCGTCGGTGCGGGGGCCGAAGTACGTCATCAAGAAAGGAAAGACACCGGTGCTGACGGCCGCTGAGGCACGGCAACTACTCGACAGTATCGACGGTGAAAGCCTCGTGGGCATCCGAGACAAAGCATTGATCGGCGTGATGGTGTTTAGCTTTGCCCGCGTTGGGGCAACGATCGGAATGAACGTCGAGGATTTCTACCGTCACGGCACGCGGCACTGGTTGAGGTTGCACGAGAAGGGTGGCAAGTATCACGAAGTGCCGGCTCACCACAACGTAGAAGAATTTCTTGACATGTGGATCAACGCGGCGAAAATCAGCCGAAAGAAAAAGGAACCGCTGTTTCGCTCGTTCAACCGGCGAAAGCAGGTCACCGATCGCCGACTAGATCGATCCGAGGTGTGGGCGATGATTAAGCGTCGAGCCAGAAAAGCAGGTCTGCCGGAAAATATTTGTTGCCATTCGTTTCGAGCTACCGGTATTACTGCGTATCTCGAAAATGGCGGGACGTTGGAGAAGGCTCAGCAAATTGCCGCCCATGAATCGGCACGCACGACGAAACTGTATGACCGCACGAGTGACGAGGTGTCACTTGATGAGATCGAACGCATTGTCATTTTCGGAACATAACTGGTGGTGCCCAAAGAACTGCAACATGCCCTCTTGCAGTGGCCAGTAGCATCATAAAATCGAAAAGAAGTGCAGCCGTGAAATCAATCACTGATATGGAACCCGCACAGCTTGTGCTTGTAGCAGTGTGCTGCATTGTGGTGTCGGGATGGGCCACCAAGAAATTGATGGGGAGAAGGAAGGTTCCGTTGGCCTGGTATCTGCTCGGCCTAATTCTTGCCCCCCTCTTCGTTCCGTTGGCAATTCTCAAGTTTATCCTTGATGGTGGTATCGGCGACAACATTTTTCATACGGATGATTGATATGGATGAAGCTGCTCTGATATGGCTTGTTCTAGGGTGGATTGTCGTAGCGATATTTGCAGGAGGTACGTTCTCGACGTGGTATGTGATGGGCGGATCGGAGCACAGCCGCGTTCCTTTTCGTTCGTATGTGCTTGGCACGCTTGGTGCTCCGATCACGATCATGCTGGCCATCATCAAAGGGTTGTTCGGCCATGACACTGCACAGCGATCGCTTGGATTTCTTGGGTCACGTGCAACAACGGCAAAACATTTTGCCGGGCAACTCGATCGCAAGCTCTTTGATGAATCACTCTCGACTGCCGAACGGCAGAAAATTCGACAATTTGAAAAAGAAGGCGTGAGCCTACTGGGTTCGCTCGAACCACTACTCTATATCAATATCATTACTACCAACGAAGACGAAACCGAAGAAACCGCTGAGCAGAAACAATGGCGGAAGGAAATCGACGAGTTGCGATTGGCACGCGAACATATCGCTGCCCATACAGACACGCAAGAATTGGGTCAGACATTGGCGGAGACCGATGCACGAATTTCCGCACTACAAGAGAAGCTAATCGACAAACCGAAACCAGCGTCCAGGAAGGTCAGTCTGCATTTGCTTGGAACGGCTACGTGTGACGAGGCCATTGCACGTCAACCAGATAATCCGTATTTCGTGGCGGTGAAAGCAGACCGATTCTGTAGTTCGTACGTCATCAATGACGCTCGTCGATTCATGCGTCGCTACCCGTACCCGCTGCTGATCGCTGGAAGAGAGAAATGTAGTTTCTGGGGTCGCAAGACAGGGTGGGAAGCGTGGATTGAGGACCACATAGGTCTGTACTACATCCGTCGTGCAATCACACTCGATCCGACGTACATCGCTCCCCACGTTCAGTTGGCAGAAATCTACAATGAGCGAGGACAATCTCGTAAGGCGATTAAGTGGGCGAACGCGGCGTTGGCGATTGATGCCAAATACGAAGACACCTATTACGGCCTCGGCCCCATCAACAACTCCCCTACTCAGCATGTGAAAGCCTACTACGAACTCGGCCATGCCCATCAGTCACTAGGGAACTACGAAGAAGCTCGAAATGCCTACACAGGAGTGCTAGAGGCTTCCACGTCGTACTTGACGGGCCCGGCACTTACGAAGCGAGCCGAAGTGCTCAAGGAACTCGGGAGCCATGAGTTGGTGCTTGCCGATCTCAAGAGAAAGGTCGCGGCTGGCGACGCAATTTTCCCCGACTACAACCTTCTTATTGAATTGGAACCTAACAACCTAGAGCACTACGTTGGCCGAACATATGTCGATGGTGACAAGAGAAGGAGAATAGCGGACACATTGCAGGCTGCAAAACTCTATCGGGGACGCAAAACAACCCTTACAGATGAGCAACGGCAAGCACTCTTCAACATTTTGTGGCTTCCCCTGCGTAATGAGAAATTCAGAGACAGGATGAATCAGAAAGACTTCTTTGCGTTGCTTCCCGTGGTGATAGAGGTTGCCAAAGACGCGAACAATCCGATACAGCGTTTCCCCGAAGTGCTGTCGACGTGCTTCAAGTTTGCAGTAGAGAACGGGCAGCACAAGAAAGTGATTCGGTGGGCAGAGAATTGCGTACCGTTGTTACCGCAGGCAAATCGGAACAGAGTAGACCATGACATAATTCAGATTCACGACTTGCTTGCTAGCCTCTATGCGTCCCCACAGTTATCGTGCTTTGATTTATCCAAGGCACGTGAGCACGCTGAAAAGTCGTGCAACTATTCCTCAATCTACCCAGAAATTAGTTCTTGCATCGTGCTGTGGGCGATTGCAGAGATGGGCGAAGCTGGCTCGGGAAAAGAAGCCATCGCCGTTTACGACCTCTTAAATGCAGACTACGAAAAAGTGGCGCAACGCGGCAGAATTGAACTGGAGCGGTTGCGTCTGGTCAGCGAAGATTGAGTATTATGTACATCTGTGGTATGATACTACTCTTCTCCTTTTCCTTTCTCTGGATAACGCATCTTCCAGCACCGGCAACAGTCCTGGATACGATTTCTGGCATTCGCCAGAAGGGTCACCGCAGCACGATGCGTGGCATGTGGAGCCGAGTGACATTGACCCTATTTCGAGGCAACGTGAACCCGTCATCGTTGCTGGCCTCTATTCGCGTTCCCCTGATGACAATCGCACAACTGCGACTCTTCAAATGGAAACGGAAATTGGGCCATTCAAGAATCTCTACGCACCAACAGCCGTCATGCAAGAGCTTCTCCAATGGCAAGATGCCTATCGGCGACTAATGTACTTCTACTTGAACAATGACGACTACAGCCTTGGAGAACGACAAGCAAGAACCGGCTTGCCTCTTCATTTTGATGAACGTGCCATCTACGAACCTAAGACGATCGAGCTTGACGATCCCCGTCCAGTCATCCAATCTAGCGATGGTCATTTTGATGGTATCCGTCGCCGGCGAGTAAATCACATTGTCAAGTTCGATGTTCCAGAAGATGCTCACGACGACAACGTGATCCGCTCTGCTTTCGTTCACTTGGCTCGTGATCTTACAGTGAAGCTCAAAGACTGGTACAAAAACTTGCAGCTACCAGTGCGACAAGCGTTTACGATCGAAGAGTGGGTTGAAGGCAAGGAACGGGTAAAAAAGGAACTCATGCAGGGCACCATTGCAGGCACCCCATTGAAGAGCAAGTATAAGCTAAAGGAAGACAAGCAAGAGCCAGAAGAGAGAGACGCCTTGCGTATCGAGATGGATGATCTGGTTCAAAGTCTCGAAGAATCCGACCCATTCAACACAGAGAGGTAAGAAGAAGAATGTCGGCACTTGCGAATCGAAATGTGCTGATTGTCGGTAGTTCCGGCTCCGGGAAGAGCACCGCAGAAGTTCGGCAGTTAGTCGAAGAAGCAGATCGAGGCAACTCAGCCATCATCTGTATCGATCCGCACCCCGACAGTCTGGCTGTGAATGTGTTCGCTCATTTGTGCCAACGCGGACATCGGGAACGCATTCTCTACGATCGCTTGAGTGATATTCAGCGTGTGCTGTCGTGGGATTTTCTGACACCATCAACAGCAACGTCCGTACGCGAACGGAATGGTGAAAACGACACGCGGTGTCGAGAATTTGCTGAAGTGCTCTTACGTCGACGCGGCAAAGCATCGATGGCCGACACGCCCAATATCGAAGAATGGGTACTTGCGGCACTCAATCTCTACATCCATCAACGCACCCGTCGACCTCTTGCCGATCTTCGCTATGCGTTTCGATTCGATCATCCGACGTTTCAGAGCATGCTCAAAGGGTGCCGAGACGACGACACGACGAGTAAGTTTGAATCGCTGATCGCCAGTCGGCGGACGCAATACGAGGCCGCTGAAAAACTGATTGTGAAGGTGTGTAGTTCACCGGCATTCCAAGTGCGTACAGAACGGATCGGCGGCTTCGATTTCGATGACCATCTCAATCGCAAAGGCATCGTGATCGTAGAGGGTGGTGTCGGTGGCACGCTTTCAAAAGATGCCATGCAAACCATGATGGGCGGGATCATTCTCAAAACGTTCAATTTTCTACGACATCGAAAACGAGAGTTCCCGCATGTGACACTCACACTCGATGAAGCGAACAACGCGAACTTGATTGGCGAAGCCGGTCACGAAGTCGACGCATTGGCTGAGCTTCGCAAGTACGGATTGGGCATGCATATCCTTGTGCAGTACCTCGACTTCCCTACTTCTCAGATCACCACCGGCGTGATGGCAAACTGTGCCACGCGGAGATATTTCTATAACTCTGATGCACCAACCGCCGCACGGTTAGGTGCCGATCTTGGTGGCAGCTACACGACTGAGGGTAGCAAGCCTCGCTACTACAAAGACGGCACGGTGTTTCATGCACCGATCGACGTTGCAAATCCGTATGCCGATGAACTTCGTAATTTTGACGTTGGCGAATGCTACGTTCGTAGGCAGAACAAGAACGTCCGCGAAAAAGTCGTTCAACTCCCCGATCCGTTTGGCTTGTCAGCAGTAGCCAGGCGACACTTGATCGATGGCCTACGAATCGCTGTCACGAAACGAAGCGAATACTTCACTCCGGTCGTTCTGCCAGAGTCAGAAAAACCACCGGAAGAACCCCCATCCGAGCCACCAGAAAATGATGCTCCCGATGATGATTCCCCATTTGGCATTCTGTGAGAAGGTGGCACATTGGAATTGCAGGCACGAGATATTCGCATTTTTGAATTCATCGGTGAGATTGGCACCGCCGACACTGACATGATTCGAGAACGATATTTTCCCAACGATGGCAGCGGTCGTGCCTGCCAGCAGCGGCTCAAGAAGCTGGCCGATGCCGATCTTCTAAAGCGAAAACGAATCATTTCCGACGACGGTCAACTCCACGGTGGCAGCCAACCGATGCTGTACTTCCTCACGACCAACGGTGCTGAGTTGGTAGCCAGCGAGACGGGGGTTCGGCCGCGTCGGTGCAGTCGCAGTGAACCGAAGCAATTCACGCTACGACATCGCATCGAGATAGTGAGGGTACGCCTGGCGTTCGATGAGGCGGCCGAGCTAGCAGACCTACCTCCCGTGGAGTGGATCATGGAGCAGGATACCGACCCCTCGATCCGTCGCTCCCGTTCTCGTTCGCCGTCGGATTACCTGCTGTTGCACAAAGCCTTCGAGCGGGGTGATCGGCGAGTAGTGTTTCGCCCGGATGCCGCCTGCCACATTCAGGTTCCCCGGCCATCAGGCAATGGTCACAAGAGCCTGTTGGCGTACTTCGAGGTTGACCTGAGCAGCGAGGGTCACCGGCAGTGGGAACGAAAACTGTGGGGCATCGAAGCTTTTCTAGCGGACGCAAAAGCGTGGCAACTACACTGGCCCAAAGTGTCCAACCCGGATTTGGTCATGTTCGTGGTGTGCAAATACAAGAAACGCATCCGGGGATTGTCCAGTGTTGTTGGTGGTTCATCTGCTGCCAAGCAGGTGCGATTCGCCCTACTGCCACTTCTACCTTCAAAGGCTCTCGCCTGTCCCATCTGGTTCGACGCGGACGGTAACGTGAAGAGTATCCTTAAAGGCAAATGAGGGGTTCGCCTCCCTGTTCGTCTCGGTGTTCGTTTCCGCCTTTTTGCCTCTTCTGCCAGCGAAGAGGGTGCGGGGCCATTCAGTCCCAGAATCGACGACTTCAACGTCCAATTGTTACTCCTGGCAGTCATGCTTTCGCTGCCCCTTTGGCAGCTCAAGCACTCCCTCCACCTTTGCTGCGAGGCACTCGTTCCACCGTCGTCATTCAGTCGGTGGTCCCGCAACCAAGCATTCGCTTCCACCGTTGCAGCTTCAGGGAACGCATCGGATTCGTGATGAGTTGCATCAAGTTAAGAACGTTGAAGCTGTCGGTCACATTGTCTTTCAGGCAGTGCGAAAAAATCGTTGATGGATTTACTGACAGATTGGTCCTAGAGTTCGTTGGGCTTTGTGGGAAGAAGATTAAGCGTCGTTTCAAGAGGAAAGGGGAACGACGCAGATTTGTAAGTAATTGAACATCTGAGTCCGCACTTGGTTTTCAGCCATGACACCAGAAACGAACGAATTACTGCAACGGCTAGACCGTATCGAAGCCGTACTCTTGCGATTGGAAGGCAAGCAAGAAAAGGACTGGTACAGCATCGAAGAACTGGCCGGTCTGGTTGGCAAAGCTTCGTACACCTGCCGGGAATGGGCACGGCACCAGAGGATCAAAGCCAAGAAGAGGGCCTGTGGGCGTGGCAGAGCCAAGGAGTGGATGGTGTCGGCCGAGGAGGTAAAGCGGATACAGGAGGAAGGATTACTTCCGCTTCCCGAATACGGCTTCTAGGGCGTTCTCTTTGATTGCGGGAAGCAGTGTCGGTATCGGCGAGCAGT
>CAZNXE010000142.1:0-14273 GCA_964576465.1 uncultured Planctomycetaceae bacterium | reverse complement strand
CTCGATGATGCGGCGCGGCTGCCGTTCAAGCGAATCGTAGTGCAGCCGCACTTGTTGTTCGAGGGGGTGTTGCTCCAGCGGCTTCGTCAGCGTGTGGCCAACTGTCGCCAACGGTTCCCACACACGCAGTGGTGCCTTGCCGAGCGGCTCGCTCCACACCGCCTACTAGCCGAAGCGATTGTCGATCGTGTAGGGGATGCCCGGCGCCACTTGGAAAATGGTTCGCGCGTCGCATCCGCGGGCAGTGCTATCAGTCGCACGACTCACGAGTGACATTGACCCCGACGACGGCGACGCCTTATCTTCCATCCGGTTTGCTGGCAACAGGCGGTATCACACGTCGTGTCTCGGCGTACGGAATCGAAGGTGGTAGCACGGATGCACATCGGGATTTTTCTGCCGAATTGGATTGGCGACGTGGTGATGGCCACGCCGACCCTGCGTGCGCTGCGCGCGCATTTCGGAGCCGATGCCCGACTGATCGGCATCGCTCGACCGCTGATGTCCGACGTACTTGCCGCCACGCCATGGCTCGACGAGACCATTCACTTCGATCCTCGCAGCTCGAACCCAGAACTACGAACGCAGGGGGTTGTCGAACAACTGCGTCAGCAGCAACTCGACATGGCCGTGTTGCTGACAAACTCGTTTCGCACCGCGCTAGTGGCTTGGCGGAGCGGGGCGAAGCGGCGCGTGGGCTACGCACGCAACGGGCGAAGTCTGTGGCTCACCGATCGTTTGTTCCAAGCGAAAGAAGGCGGCCGTTTCGTGCCGTCGCCGATTTTAGACGACTACTTGCGGCTCGCATACCACCTTGGCTGTTCGCCAGAATCGCCGCGTCTCGAACTAGCTACCCGCACCGAAGATGAGCAAGCTGCCGACGCAACATGGCAGCGGCTGGGGATTGGCGGAAGTGATTCGGTGGTGGTGGTGAACACCGGGGGAGCTTTTGGTGCGGCCAAGCAGTGGCCCGACGAGTATTTTGCCGCACTCTCCCAACGCATGGCCACGCAACTAGGCGTACGTGTTGTCATCGTGTGCGGTCCGGCAGAGCGAGAATCGGCGCGGCGAATCGAAGATCTCGCGCGACACAATCACGTGCAAAGCCTTGCCGATGAACCCCTGTCCGTTGGGCTGACCAAGGCCTGCGTGCGGCGTAGCGACTTGATGATCACCACCGACAGCGGTCCCCGTCATTTTGCGGCCGCCTTCGATGTGCCGGTGGTCACGCTATTTGGGCCGACGCACATTCAGTGGAGCGAAACACATTACGCCGACGCGGCGCACTTACAGGTGGACGTACCGTGCGGTCCCTGTCAGCAGCGGGTTTGCCCGTTGGTCCACCATCGTTGTATGCGAGATTTGTCGGTGCAAGACGTCTACGACACGGCGATCGAGATGCTCTCGCGTCGTCGTTCTTCGTGCGCGGCCTAAGGAGGGGCGATGTTTTCCTTCCGCTGGGTCGATCCTGACCACCAATCGACACTGCGTCAGCAGGGTCTCGATCAACTGAGTTCGCTGTTGTCGCGAACCGATGTCGACGTCGTGGCCACGGGGAACCGGGGACGGGAAACGGTGCGCGTTTCATTGACGTGCGGCAACGAACCCCACACGGTCTACCTGAAGCGTGAACGACGTATCGCCTTGAAGGATCTCGCCCGGCATCTACTCTCCTTTGGTGGATGGTGGACCAAAGCCCGGGCTGAGTTTCATATTTTGAAGCGATTGCGAGCTGAAGGGATTGAATGTCCCCGTCCTATCGCTTGCATGCAGCAAGGATTCTTCCGTCCGCAGGGTTGCTTGTTACTGGCCGACTTGGGAGAGATGCGCCCATTGGCGGATTATCTTTCGACGGGAATGATCGATGCCGACGTGACGCAACGCGCGCGATTCTTTCGCTGTTTAGGGAACGAAGTTGCCCGGCTTCATGCCACGGGCGTTAGTCAACCCGATCTCTACTCAAGTCACATCGTCGTTGCCAACGAGAGTGACGGTTGGCGGTTTGCGTTTCTCGACTTTCAGCGCAGCCGGTTGTTTCGCAAGATTCCGATTCGATCCCGGGTACGCGATCTGGCGGCGCTGTTTGCCACGCTTCCCGAACGACTGGCCGATCAACACGAACGCCGTTTGTTGCTGGATAGCTACATCGAAACCAGTGGGCTCTCGGGCGAGCGATCGCGAGTCGCCGATGGAATCCAACGCCGCGTCGGGCGGCTTCTTCTTCGTCGAAAGATATGGGAAATCCGCGAGAGCGATACCGTGAAGCCCCGAGGTGTCACTCATATTCAGACCGACGATGGCGAGAATCTTTGGGTCGACGACGCGTATTGGCCTGTTCTACAAGAGGCGAAATTGTCCACCTTCCGGCAGGTAATGGAGACCACCGAGGGGACTTGCATGCGGGCGCTGAAGGACCGCGAAAACTGGAAACTCGAACTGCACGACCCGCATCAATCACCGCGGGCGGCGTACTTGAAAAAGCATCACGTTCGAGGAATTGGATCATGGTTGAAAGCCAAAGCGGGAGCCAGATCGATGGTCAGTGCTGGAAGCGTAGAGGCCCATAATGTCGAGCGGCTGCGGCGCGCCGGCATTGGTGCCATGCACGTCATCGCCTATGGCGAAAACCTCAACGACAGCGGACTTGCCGAGTCGTTCGTGCTGACCGAAGAGTTGTCCAATCATACGCAGCTTGACGATTTTCTGCGACAACGCTTCTCAGATGGCCAAGCCCGGCGACCGCGACAAGAGAACGTCGATCTACGGACGTTGATTGACGAGGTGGCGTTGGTTGCCCAAAGATTTCATGCGTTGGGCTACAACCATCGCGATTTCTACTGCTGCCATTTCTTCATTCGCGAGTCGCGGCCCGGCGTCTTCGAGGTCAACTTGATCGATCTTCAGCGTGTCGAACACCGCCGCCACCTACGCCGACGCTGGTTGGTGAAAGACCTCGCGCAGTTGTCTTATTCAGCGCCTGGCGAACAGATTTCGCGAACCGACCAAATGGCATTCATCAAACGATATCTTGGCGTAACGAAACTGCGACCGTCGGACAAGCGTTTCATCCGCGCCGTGTTGGCCAAGCGACGCCGCATGCAACGAAACCTGGGTCCGCACCCGTAATAAGGAGTGGCAACATCGGCAAGAACTCATATAGATCAGCCGTAGCCGTAGGTCAGGCTGTGCCTGACGATCGGTGGCGGTAAGCGGACGCAGGGAAAGAATCATAGTCAGTCACAGCTTGACCTACGAGTCGAGACACAATCGTGCGCCATGTCAGGGCAAGCCCTGACCTACGATAGGACGAGGTGGTTGTCATGCGGATTGGTTTGGTTCTCGATTGTTTCGATCCCTCGCGGGGTGGTGTTGAGCAATGGACGTTCGGTTTCGCGCGGTGGTTGGTCAAGTCGGGACACGAGGTTCACGTTGTTGCCCGGAGTATCGCTGATTCTGTCGAGCAACTCGGTGTGATTACTCACCCCGTCGATGCGCCCCGATCGCGATTGGCGTTAGCAGCGGTCATCGAGAACCGGCTTCGTCAGCTACGCTTGGATGTGGTGCATGACACGGGGACCGGTTGGTTTGCCGACGTGTTTCAACCTCACGGTGGTTCTCGTTTCGCGGCGCAGCAGCAAAACTTGCAACTCCTGCCGCGGGGAATGCGACGACCGAAGCAATGGGCAGCGCGATGGCTCCCACGCTACCGCGAGTTCTCTAAACTTGCTGCACGGCAGTACGGCAATCAGCAGTGCTTGTACCTTCCGCTGTCGCGGATGGTTGCCGACGACATGCAACGATTCCACGGGATACGATCTGAACAGATGCGAATTGTCTACAACGGAGTCGATACCGAGCGATTCGCACCTGACGTCGACGACCAACATCGCACCAAAATTCGGCATCAACTTGGCATCGCAGACCATGAAGTATTGCTACTGATCGTCGCCCACAACCATCGTCTCAAAGGTGTTCCCGCGCTGGTGAAGGCGACCGAGCGACTTCATGCCGAAGGTTGCGCCGTCCGCACGGTAGTCGTCGGCGGCAAGGTTCCTCACAGGGTAGCGCATAGTTCCGGTCTGAACGGGGCTTGCCCGCTCGTTCAGTTTCTGGGTTCGATCGACGATCCACGTCCTTATTATGCGGCCGCCGACGTTTATGTGCAGCCAACATTCTATGACCCATGCAGCTTGGTGGTGCTCGAAGCATTCGCCAGTGGGTTGCCAGTTGTCACGAGTCGTTTCAACGGCGCCGGGGAACTCATCACGCCGGGTGTTGAGGGGCAGATCATCGACGATCCGGCGGATGTCGAAGAACTGGCCACGGCGATCGCCGGACTTTGCGACGAAGCCGTGCGACGTCAAGCTGCTGCTGCGGCCCGCCGCTTGGCCTTGAAGCATACGGCCCAGCGCAATGCTCAGGAGATCATGGAAGCCTATGAAACGGCCCTTGATTCTTCGCGCGCAGCCGCGTAACGATCGATACAAGAAATTCGACGGCGCCGCCTCTTGTAAGTCAGCCTCGTTCAGGAATGTAAACCGATCGTTGCGCAATGCTCGTCCTTTGTGCGATCTTTTGCAAAAGGTTTGCCTTTGATTGGAAGGTCGTACAGAATCGGCAAGTCCCCGCCCGAAGTATGATGGTCGGTCAGCGACCAACTTCCGTGTGACCGAGACTTCGGATGTGCCGAGACGTGACGAAACTGATACCTTGGTGCGAACCGACTCCGCGGTGATTTGAATCGAGACAATGCATGCGCGATTTGTGCGGTTTACGAGCAACAGGAAGCCGAAGGTTTCCCGCATCGCCTTGGGCTCGAATCGCTGTTGTCATGGGTGGTTTGGTGCTCTGTCAGGCTGTGTTGTATGGCCCATCGTTGCTGGGGCAACGGCTGCTGTTGCCGTTGGACCTGTTGGCTGAATTCGATGGCTTGCCACACACTGCCGAGTATGACGATCTGAGACCGCAGAACCGTAGCTTCGCCGACGAGATTCTCAATATCGAGTTTCGGCCGCGGTGTCGGAAGTGCGGCGCGGCCGACTGCCCTTATGGAATCCGTACAACTATTGTGGTGCGCCCTTTCTGGCGGCCAACAACACCGCGGTGTTTTCGCCGTTTCAGATTCCGCACTATCTCTTTCCGTCTCCGGTGACCATCGCCTGGGTGCAACTGCTCAAGGCACTCGTGGCCGGGGGTGGCGCGTATTGTTTCTTCCGATGTACGTTGCGTGTCGGCTTTTGGCCGGCGGCCGTTGGTGCCTGGTGTTTTCCACTGGGATGGTTTTTCATTCTCTGGCGGGGCTACCCTCCCAGCTTCGTCGTTGCCTGGCTGCCGTGGTTGCTGTTGGCAACCGACTACGCCGTCCGAAAGCCATCAGGTTGGGGCGGACCGGCGGTAGCCGCTGTTACGGCGGTTGTCATGGTCAGTGGGCAGGCAGCCACGGCGGCGCACGTGCTTCTTGCGTCGGGTCTCTATGCCCTGTGGTGCCTGTTCGATCAATACGTGCCGCGGCGAATGTTCACGCTCGCGGCAGCAGGTGCCATTGCGGCGGTGGTCGGCGGCTGGCTCATTGGCTTTCTGTTGTCAGCGCCGCAGAATCTGCCCACCGCCGAGTACCTTCAATACAGCAACCGCATTGCGATGCGACAGGCTGGAACAGAGTTATCCTCGGCACCCGGTATCATGACGTGGCCGCAACTCGTGCTGCCATACTTCTATGGTTCGTTTGCCAAAGACAGCGTGTACATTCCGCCGGGCGGCGAGTGGAAAGACGGACGATACCGCGTGAAGGGAAACCCACTGGAGGGCACGCCAAGTGGATACGGAGGATGTCTGATCGCTTTGTGGCTCGCACCGTTGGGTTGGTACAGCCGCAGACGACGCAAACTGCTCGTCTTCTGGCTGCTGATGGGTTTGTTCGCGGTTGGGTTTTTGTTGTATATTCCAGGGCTGAGAGAGGTCTTTCACTTCTTTCCGCTCAGCATGCTCAAGAATAACCGCTTCGTGTTCTTGGCCACCTGGAGTCTGCTGGTCATGGCGGTGGTCGGCGTGCACGTGATCAGTACCGTGCGACTGCGATGGCATCTTTGGACGTTGTTTCCTGCCGGTCTGCTTCTGTTTCTAGTGATATGGTCTTTGTGGCGCGGAGTCTCGCCACCGCCGGAACTTCAGCAGGAATTTTCGCCGACGTGGGGCGACCCCGACGTGATTCGCGATGGATTTCGTTGGACCTACATGGCCGGGGCCGCGATTTGCGGTACGGCTCTCTTGTTATGGGTCGCCGTCTGGCTGCGACTACTTCATGGCCGCATCGCTCTGGCGATGGCCGCAATTGTGTGCGTTGGCGAATTGCTCTTACTTGGCTTTGGTGTCAACCCTCAAGTCTCGCGCGATCTTTATTATCCAAAGTTGAAACCCCTCGATGCGCTGACCCATGCGCCACGCGGTCGGATATGTGGAGTGCTGTGCCTGTCGCCCTGTCTGAACCAGCGCTACAATTTGTACGACATCCGAGGATACGATGGTGTCGACCCGGCACCGCTTGTCGAATTGCTCGAACTCTGCGAGCGAAAGGTGCCGCCAGGACGGTTGATCAAACCTCGCCACGCGGTGACACAGTATTTTTATCCCGTCGATTCGCCCCTGCTCGACATGCTTAACTTGCGCTATCGCGTGTTGCGAGGAGATCCCCCTCCTGGTGTCGCCGTGTTTTCCGCCGGCGATGGCCTGTGGGTTGCCGAGAATCGCAAATGCCTGTCCCCCGCGTTCGTGCCACGTCGAGTCGAAAGTGTTGCGAATAGCGAGGAGGTTCTCGCCAAGTTAGGTTCCGTTAACTTCGATCCGCGTAGGGTTGCTTATGTCGCCGAGCCGTTGTCGATTGCCAACGACGAGATCCGCGGCAGTGCCCGCTTGATTCAACAAGCTGATGGCGACCCGAAGCTGGTGAAGCTGCGGATTTCGATGCAAACTCCAGGGCTGGTCGTGTTGAGCGACCTTTGGTTCCCAGGTTGGAACGCCTATCTCAACGGGCGGCCCGTCAAGATCGTCCGCACGAATCATGCGCTCCGCGGAGTGGTCGTGCCCAAGGGCAAAGGGCGACTCGAACTGCGCTACGAACCACGAAGCTTTGTCCAAGGCTTGCAACTCTTTGCCGCGGGCATCCTCGTCATGGCCGCTTGGGCAGCCCTGGTGGCATATCGCAAGATGCCGCCGGGTTGGCTGACATCAACCTAATGACGACCGCCCTGTGGATGCGAACTAATTCTCTACGCTGAGCGAGTTGATCACCGAAGCGCCGTTTGCCACGGCGCGGACGATTTCTTGTGCGAGCTGTTTGTGGTAAAAGCTCGAAACCGACCCGGAGATGAACAGCGCATCGTCAACCTGTTCGACGAGGACGTGGCGCAGATCGAAAATCGAGCTTTGCGCAATCGCGCATTGCGCCCGGGGCTGCGCTTCCTTCGCTGTTGATACGGACATCCTTTTCCTCTCCACCTTCACGAGTGAAGAGCCGTGAAATCGTCGCGACCGGCTCGGTTGACCACCTCGTGGCATCGCGACGAAACTTATATTTCAATCGCTGCCAGAATTCGATGGAAGTCGAAGGCGAATCGATAACCCTTACAGTCGTCGATTGAACGCGATCGACCTCATCGACCAGCGTTCTAGCGAATGTACTTCGCCGCGCCAGAAAGTGTCAAGCACGACATGCCCCAGAGCGGGATGCGCAACACCACATGGGGCGACATCCCGCCACAACACTTTCCGGTGCCAGCGATGCTTGCGAACGGATTCGTAGTGATTGATCGGTGAGGTGCTAGCTGATCTTTCCCTGTGCTTGTAAATACGCAACCACTTCATTCGCCAGCGTCTCGGCATCTTTTGTGCCAGCGTCCAATACTAGCTCGGCCTTCTCCGGCGCCTCATACGGGTCATCGATGCCGGTAAAGCCCTTGATCTCTCCCGCCCGGGCTTTCTTGTACAACCCCTTGGGATCGCGATCTTCGCAAACTTCCAGCGGAGCATCGACCAGCACTTCGACAAAGTCGCCTTCGTTCATGCTAGCACGAACCGCGTCGCGATCGGCACGGTAGGGGCTGATGAACGCGGTTAACGTGACAAAGCCCGCCTGGGCGAACAAATCGGCCACGGCTCCGATACGGCGAATGTTCTCTTCGCGATCTTCGGCCGAAAAACCCAACCCGAAACGCTTGGCGAACTCTTCACTATGTCGCTCTTTCAGCATCCCCGGGCCCGCGTTCAGTCCGTGCCGTACATTGTCACCATCAAGGACATAACTGCGAATGCCACGGGTGAAGAGCAGATGGTCAACCAAATTGGCAACCGTGCTCTTGCCACAGGCGCTGAGACCAGTGAACCAGATAACACAGCCTTTGTGCTTGTTGAGACCTTCTCGTTCTTCTCTCGATACCGCGTGTTCGTGCCAGGTAACGTTTGTGTCGTTCATGTTCGTTCCTATGTGTCCCTTAATTTCGAGGCGAAAAAGCCGCCAAGTGGCGTACGAACCACCGACTGCCCAAAGCGGCATCTCGATGCGTGATCGAGATTAAATTTGTCGAAAACCAACAGCGGGGTTACCATCCGCCGTGGCATATGCTTACTGAGATTCTGTCGCCGGTGAGGTTGATCGGCGGCTTACTGTCGCCAGACCGCCAAGTGGTGGGGGCCGACGAAGACACCAAATATACCTGCCACGCGGCCGGCGACAATCCCTCGTCGCGTGGCGAAGGAGCCTGGGGGGTGACGATTGCCGGAAAGTCCGTATCAGTTGGACACAGCGAACTGGCAGAGTTGTTTGCTCTGGGCGGCACGGCATCGCCGCTGGAATGGGTCAGCCAGATAGGCCGGCCAGCTCGCACAAATTAGCCTCTAGCACCGGCTGAGGACAACTCCATACGAGGAAAAACAACGCCTCGCGGCACCAGCGGCCGGTTGGATGCCCCACGGCGTACCCAGTCCCTTTGGCGGCTGCCAGCGCGGCTTGTGTCGCTCGCAGGGCGATGCTATTCGCACGAGCGCGAAAGTGCTCACTCGATACGACCGACTCGCCTTCGGCCATTCTCAATAGATCGACCACCAGCGACGCGTGCTCTTCGGCAAGACTCTCGGTTGCCGGCGTCAGTTCAGGGCGTCGCGTGTTCTCATCCGCCAGAAATCTGATTGCAGCGCGCGTTAGCCCCAACGCCAGTGCGGAGGTTTGCAATCCGCCGCTGGTTGCGCCGGAGCCCTGGGCCATCACATTCTCGATCGGGCCGTCGAGCAGCCAGTCGGAGGAAAGAAAGACATTCTCACACCGCACCGCTCCCGTACGGCTTGAAGACAACCCAACCAACTGCGTCGGCTCGTCGGCCGAAACGCCATCGATTTCGGTTGGCATGGCAACAAGTATTTGTCTCCCATCGTCCAGCGTGGCCCCTGTGACCACGACGTCGGCATGATCGCCGCCGGTGACCCAAGGGCTGAACCCATCCAGTACAAAACCGCCGTCGCGCTCACTCGCTCGAAGAACCGGCTTTGCCAAATGCCGCCGACTCGTGGTCAGGTGTGAGATGCCGACGGTGGCGAACAGCGCTCCGCTGAGCAGTCCTGGGAGAAAGCGTTCCTTTATCGCATCGTTGCGGCAGGCCGCAATGCGGCGGCATGCGCCAATCCGTTGCGTCAAGATGAAGGTGGTCGTAAGGCACGCCGAACCAAGCTTCAAATAGCCGCGATAGATATCCGCATCGCTCCAGCCTTGCCCTCCGTGCTCGTGGGGAAGGAACCACTGGTGAACGCCGAATTGGCCACACCAATCGAGCTGTCGTTGCGGCCATGAACCGCTGGAGTCGAGTGATCCAGACGCATCCTCCAGCAAGTGACAGAGGTCGTCCAACGCATCGTCGCCGGGCGACGTTATGACATCGCCGGCATCCGCCGCTGCATCCATAGGACCGGTCTGTTGCACCTTGCCACCATCACCATTGAAAGAACAAATCGGAGTTCTTGGACCAGACGGACAGTTTGAGTCGCGGCGTCCGTTGAAAGCTGGCCCGTGGCTTGCATCACTGCGCCACCAATCTAAAGGTAGTAATCTGACGTCTCCACGGCAAACGCCTCACCCCATTTCCCCAGCTTCAAAGAACATTCAGTGTCTAGCATGCGTAACGGGTGTACTCGGGGTCGCATGTGGTGCCCCAGCACGCGCAGCGATCGGCCTCCGGATTAAGAAGCCGAACAAGCCTCCGCCGGTAGCCCAAGAGTGTTGTGTTAGCCCACTCTTGACAAAGTGAACATACGTATAGTACCCTCATGTGATCTAGCAGCCCGCTGCAAGAGGCTTCCATGAGAACTGCAACCAACTTCCAGTCGGACTTATTTGAAGGATTTGACCTGCTGGATGACTATCGTCCGCGAGTGGCCCCTCTTTTTCAGCCCCAGCGAATTGTTCTTGCCAAGGGAAGCGTTAGCACGCCCCAGCGGCAGCGATTCGTGGACCGTATCTGTAGCGTCTATCCTCTTGCGGAAGTTGAGGAACAACTCTCCGTCCCACACAACAAGGTTGCCTTCGATCACTCTGATCCGCTCGAATTGCACTATCACGGTCGACGCACGCTTGTGTTGGCCGAACACAAAAGCGCCGTTGGGCGCAGCGACGAGAAAGGCAACACGTGCCCCAATTTCTGGCATTTCTCGCCCTATGGATTTTGTCCCTATGGTTGCCAGTACTGTTATCTGGCCGGGACTCAGGGCATTCGGTTTTCGCCGACCGTCAAAATCTTTCTCAACCTGGAGGAGATCCTAACAAAGATCGATCGACAGGCGAAAAAGATTGGTCGGCCCGAGGCATTTTATCTGGGCAAGCTCCAGGACGGCATGGCGCTGGACCCGTTGACGGGCTACTCACGGGTGATGATTCCTTTTTTTGCACGTCATCGGTTTGCCCGGCTGCGCATCTTGTCCAAGGGGGCCGACTTCGAGAATGTGCTCGACCTGGATCATCGAAGTCATACGGTTTTGTGTTGGAGTCTCAATCCAGCGGCGGTCCGACGTGACTATGAGGTGATCACGCCGCCGATCGAGGACCGAATTCAAGCAATGAAGCGATGTGCTCAAGCCGGCTACCCGATCCGAGTGATGCTGATGCCAATCATTCCGATACCCGACTGGCGTCGACACTATGACGATTTGCTGGAGCAGTTGCTGACCGAGGTAAAGCTCGATCGTTTGACGCTCGGCGGAATTTGCAGCTACGCCCCGGCGATGAGAATCATGGAGCGCAAGCTGGGAGAGGAGAATCTAATCTCCCGTTCTTTGACCGTGCTGAACAACGCTCCCCGCGACGGTCGAACACGCTATTCCTCAAAACTTCGCCGCACCATTTATGCCCATCTGCTCGATACAATCCGCCGCTATCAACCAGACTTAACCTGCTCGTTGTGCATGGAAGATGTTGCCCTGGCTACAGATCTTGGCTTAAGCGGCAACATCGGGCGTTGCAACTGTGTGCTTTGATGACAACGGAGTAAACGAAGGGGATATGGAAAGCGCCGGGATAAGACCGGACTTGCTCGGATTGAACCAGAATCATGTACTCCTTGCCATCGCTTGTGGATGAAGAGCTGCTTCCCTCACGGAGTCGAATTGCACGTTTTCTCAGTTATTTGGCGAGTTGGCGGGAATCCCTCTTTCGGAGATGGCGTCATACGCTCCATGGAGAAGATGATCCAGTGGTCATCCAAGCCGTGGATCAGTTTGCCTCTGTTGTGTTGTTGGTCGGTTTCGTCAGACGCTACACAACGGCCCCCGACATTGTCGAGACTCTGGCTGGGCTGAAAGCCCCCACTGTTCAGAGGCTCGGTCGGGTTATCCGGTGCAAACTGCCGTGTCAGCTCTTGAAGGCCGTGTTCGGGCCGAACGAATTCTCAAGCGAACTGGTCATCCCTGAATCCGTGTGGGAATCCTATGACGACGAACGACTTTTCGAAATCATCGAACAGGTCTACGGAGCAAACATTCCACTCTCGATCTTTGGGGAGTTTCATCAACTCCGCCTAGCTTATCCACTTGTCGATGAAGCAGGAATTCTCGTTGCGACGAAAGAGGCGCTCACTCATCGCAAGAGCAAATCGCTCAAACGTTACGACAAGGGAGTCCATTACACGCCGGCTCCGCTGGTCGATTACTTGACGTATCGCACACTGAATCGTGCTCTTGCAGGGCTGTCTGCCGAACAGATTCAACAGCTTCGCATCCTCGATCCTTCGTGCGGTTGTGGGGCCTTCTTGGTAGCCTCGCTAAGGCATACATTGCTACGACTTGGCTCAACGTCCGTGCAAGAATGCCTTCATGTCTTGGAAAGCATGATCTTCGGATCCGACATTGATCGCCAGGCTATCGCTTGGACCAAACGAATTCTACTGTTGGCGGTCTGGAAACATTGCCGGAACTTCGACATCCCGGTCCCGCACGTGCCCGATTTACGGCGAAACATCGTCTGTGCGGACTTTCTTGACCCCGTGGTTGCGGACGATCAAGGCTTATCCGCGAAGTTCAATGCAGGCGTGGACGTGGTCATTGGCGGACCGCCGTTTGTGCGGACCCGACAGCTTCGTAAGACATCGCAATATGTCCAATACAAGCGTCGCTTTCGAACGGCTCAATCTGGCCAATTCGATCTCTACATGCTCTTCTTGGAACGGACCATCGAACATTTGCGCAGTCAGGGCAAGCTAGCGCTGAGCTTATCCAATACGTTCTTGCGCACGGCAAGCGGCAAACTGGTTCGCAATTTTATCTCACAGACGTGCTCGATCGATGAAATTGTCGAATTTGAGAATCCACACATTTACCCTGATGCGAGCACGCAGATCGCCTTGCTCTCGCTGACCAAGCGGGCAAGCCAAGGAACCTGCCGCTACATGCGAATTCAAGGAAAGACAAATCTGCGCGAGAAGCTCTCTCGGCTCTGTTCGGACCAAGGGGGTCCGATCCTCCCCGCGAGAGCGTTCCAAGGAAGCAGATGGATATTCGATTCACAACAAGAGGCCACGATGATTTCGCGGATGGAATCCGTGGGGCAGCCGCTGAGCAGTTTTCAGGTTTCCGTTTCTCAGGGGATCAGCACAGGGAGCGATAAAATCTGGATACTCAAGTTGATCTCCCGCGACGCTTCCGAGGAGCCCGTCGTCGAAAACCGAGAGACGGGGCGTCGGTTTCGTGTGGAGAGTAATGCGATCCGTCCAATCTTTGGCGGCCGGGATATCAAGGGATATCGGCTGCCGAACGTGCGAAACGTCTGCGTCTACCCGTACGATCAGTATGGGATTCTTCTCAAGGAAAATGAGTTCGAGGAAAAGTTTCCCCTAACCTATGAATATCTTGTCGCGCATCGGCGGACCCTGGAGAAGCCAAACACGCCTTGGTACGCGCTCGGCGGATCGAATTCGGCAAGTGCGATTCAATCGCCGCGACTGATTTCAAGCGCGGTCACTTTTGGCCGAGCTTTTACACTCGACCTCAACGGGCTTCTGTGCAAGAGCGGAGTGATTGGCGTGACGTTGAACCGCTCATCATACGATCCATATGCCTTGCTCGGGATTTTCAATAGCGCCTTGTTCTGGAAGTATACCCAGCTCCGTTCACCGCCCATGAAAGAGGGTTGTTATCAGTACCGAGCGAAGGTTCTACTGAATTTTCCTCTAGTACATCCTGGCCGGAATGATGCGCCTTTGGAAAAAATTGCGGAACTGGCGAAACTGCTAATGAACGGCGATCTCAGTGTTTCGCAGATGCGAGACGCTCGGTTGCTAATTGACGAAAACGTCCTAGAGCTGTACGGCCTCAAGGGCATTTCAGTCTAACGCTGGAGCGATAAAAGCTCGAGGTTGATCCAGAACCAACTGCGGAACCCACGGCTTACCGGATCGAGACCGTTATCCGCCGGTATGTCTTGGGACAGAACAATTGAGCAGCGCTATCGCGTCGCCCTTGATGTCAGGGTGCTTGCCAGTCGATGTGCCTCCTTGTTTGCAATGATCGAGTCGAACGGCCTGGAGGCCAAGATTTTCGGCCGTCAAACGAACTCCATTGGGAGTTCGGGCGGTCCAACGGATTCTTCCATCGTTGCCTTTCGCACGACAGCGCGACAGAAACAGAAGCTGTCGGGGTGTCGACGGTTTTGGATATCGACGATTTTGGTGAGCTGCTGAAACCGACGTAAGGGGTGCAGGAACGGGCTCGTTTTTTTTATGCGGCGGTTGCTATCGGCTGGTGTC
>CAZNXE010000141.1:0-14338 GCA_964576465.1 uncultured Planctomycetaceae bacterium | reverse complement strand
CATCGCACAGCATTTCCAAGATACGGCGAATCTTCGGGATATTCTCAAACAGCTTTGCCGCCTCGCCACAGGAAAGGTTTAACACCTCGGAGATGCTATACCCGTGGTAACTCACGGCCAGTGTCTCGGGATTGTAACGATGGCCCTGGCAGGTCTCGCACTCGACCCACACGTCGGGAAGAAAGTGCATTTCGATACACTGCTGCCCGTGACCGTCGCAGCTTTCGCATCGCCCGCCGGGCACATTAAAGCTGAACCGTCGCGCGGTGTAGCCGCGCAGCTTCGACTCGGGCATCTGCGAGAACAGTGTGCGAACCAAGTCGAACACGCCGGTGTAGGTTGCCGGATTCGAACTGGGCGTGTTGCCCAGCGGCTGCTGATCGACGCGAATGACTTTATTGATTCGCTCGACCCCCCGCAGCTTATCGTGTGCCCCCGGCACCGTTCGGGCACGATGCAACGTGCGGGCCAGCGACGCAGCCAACACATCGTCGATCAGCGAGCTTTTTCCTGAACCACTCACGCCCGTGACCACGGTGAATGTCCCCAAAGGAATACGGACATCGACGTCGTGCAAGTTGTTGTGCCGCGCTCCGATCACCTCCAGCCAGCCACCGCCGGGCGGCTCACTCAAAGGCATGCCTGACAGATCGATCGCCGGCGTTTTCTTCACTTTCGTTTTCCGTGCGGCGGGCGTCTTCGCCTTGCGTCGTTTGGCTGGTTTGCCTTTCGTGGACTCTTCCAGCAGTGTCATGCGGCGGTTCGATGGAACAGGGATCGAACTCCGTTGGCTGAGATAGGGACCGGTGACTGAAGTGCGGCTGCGAGCAACTTGCGCGGGCGTGCCAGAGGCAACAATTTGCCCTCCATGGCGACCGGCACCAGGGCCAAAGTCGAGCAATTGGTCGGCCGCGCCGATAACTTCTCGATCGTGTTCGACCAGCAGCAACGTGTTGCCAAGGTCGCGTAGCTTGGCCAACGCCGCCAGCAAACGATCGTTATCGCGGGGATGCAAACCAATCGTGGGTTCGTCCAATACGTACAGCACGCCGGTTAGTCCGCTACCGACTTGCGAAGCCAAGCGAATGCGCTGCGCCTCACCCCCGGAGAGTGTCGCCGCCGGGCGGGACAACGTCAGATAGTCGAGCCCCACGTCGACCAGGAACTCGAGTCGGTTGCGAATCTCACGAATCAGTTCGCCCGCCACCTTGCGTTCGGCACCTCGCAACTTCCAACGTTGGCTCAGTTGGTAGAGTTGTCCCAGCGGTAAGCGGCAAAGATGATCGAGCGAATGGTTCTTGAATCGCACCGCGGACGCGTCGTCACGAAGGCGACTTCCGCCACAGGCTGAACACTCAACCTCGTCCACCAAGTGATCGAGCTTCGATCGCAGCGAAGCCGACAATCGGGCCGCCTCGTCCAATGCCGGATATAAGCCCTTGTACTGGAAACGGAACAGTGGTCGGCTTGCCTTCGCTCGTCGACGCTTGTCGGGAACTGCAATCCAATCGTCGCCACAACCGTAGAGCACGATTCGCCGCTGTCGGGCGTCGAGCTCATCAAACGGCTCATCGATCGACAAGTCGGTATGCGCGGCCAGCGCGGAAAGCATCACCTGAAACAGCGGTTCCTTCACTTCTGGCCACAAGGCAACCGCCCCACTGGCAAGCGTGAGCTTGGGGTCGTGCAGCAGTGCCGCCGGATTCGCGCCCATCTGGGTGCCAAGACCTTCGCACGTTTCGCACCACCCTAGATGGCTGTTGAATGAAAAGCTATGAGGCGTGAGCGGGTCGAAACTGCGCCCGCACCGGTCACAGGCAAAGTGCTGGCTGTGGGTCCGCGTCCGCCACCGCGTTTCGGGCACATCTTTGTCTGCATAGGCCACGCGGATCACGCCTCGTCCCAAGGACAAAGCGCTCTCCACGCTGTCGGCGATGCGGCTTCGCGACTTGCCACGAACGGCAATGCGATCGATCACCACTTCGACCGCGTGACGGCGTCGACGATCGATCGCCGGGAGATCGTCAATCGGAAAGGTCTTGCCGTCGATGCGGATTCGCTGGAAACCACGTCCACGTAAATCGTCCCACAGCGTTTCGTAAAGCTCGCCAACTTGGATCTCAAGCGGAGCCAGCAGATAGAGCTTCGTGCCCTCGGGCTCGGCGAGTATCTTGTCGACGATTTCGTCGCCGGTTTGCGTACCAATGGTGATGTTGCACGTCGGACAGTGCGGCACACCGAGCCGTGCGAAGAGGATGCGGAAGTAGTCGTAGATCTCGGTCACGGTGCCCACGGTCGACCGCGGTGTGTTGCCGAGGTTCTTCTGCTCGATGGCAATTGCCGGCGACAAACCACTGATGTGATCGAGGCGCGGCTTCTGCATTTGACCGATAAATTGCCGTGCGTACGCACTGAGGCTTTCAACATAGCGCCGCTGCCCCTCGGCATAGATCGTGTCCATGGCCAGCGAGCTTTTGCCCGAACCGCTTAATCCGCAGCAGACGGTGATCTTGTCGCGAGGGATTTCGACGTCGATCCCCTTGAGATTGTGCTGCCGCGCGCCTTGAACGACGATCGACTTGATGGCGCCGTTGCCTCGCGAAGCGGCTTTTTTCTTCTTTGCTGTCGCCCGTGCCTGTCCATTTCGTTTGGCTGTGGAGGAAGCCGCGTCGCGCTTGAGGATCGCCTTGAGCGCTTGCCCTGTGTGTGACTTGGTGCTCTTGGCAATCTGCTCGGGAGTTCCCGTGGCGATGATTCGCCCGCCGTTTTCACCACCTTCGGGCCCCAGGTCGACGACCCAGTCGGCCGTCTTCACCACATCCAAATTGTGTTCGACAACCAGCACCGTGTTGCCGACTTCGACAAAGCCATGCAGCACACGTAGCAACAGCTCGATATCGGCGAAGTGCAGCCCGGTGGTGGGCTCGTCGAGCAAGTAGAGCGTTTGCCCTGTGCTTTTCTTGACCAACTCCCGGGCCAACTTGATACGTTGTGCTTCGCCGCCGGAGAGTGTCGGCGAGGGCTGCCCGAGTTTCAGGTAGTCGAGCCCCACGTCGTGCAGCGTTTTTAGCTTGCGCTGGACGGCGGGAATGTTTTCAAAGTGTTGCAATGCCTGCTGTACGTCCATCTCGAGCACGTCGGCAATGGACTTGTCTTTGAAGAGCACCTGCAACGTTTCGCGATTAAAGCGGTGCCCTTCGCAGACGGGACAGGTAACCCACACATCGGCCAGGAAATCCATTTCCAACCGTTGCGATCCATTTCCCTCACAGGCTTCGCAACGCCCCCCGGCAACGTTGAAACTGAACCGACCAACCTGATAGCCTCGCGTCTTGGAGTCGGTCAGCTGTGCATACAGTTTGCGGATGTCGTCGAACACCTTGATGTACGTCGCCGGGTTCGAGCGTGGGGTGCGACCGATGGGCGATTGATCGATTGCGATCAGTTTGTCGAGATGCTCCAAGCCGTCGATCCGGTCGTGATCGCCTGGATCACCTTCACCGTTGTTGAGGTCTCTTCGCAGGGCCTCGACGAGAATGTCGGAAACCAACGAGCTTTTGCCCGATCCACTGACTCCGGTAACGCAGACGAATTTTCCAATCGGCAACGCGACGTCAACGTTCGTCAGGTTGTTGTGTCTTGCGCCGACAACCGTCAACCAACGATCGTCTGTCTCGCGGCGCTGTTTGGGGATCTCGATGCGACGCTTGCCCGAGAGGTATTGCCCCGTGACACTTCGCTCGCTACGAACCACATCGTCAAACGACCCGGCGACGACCACCTCGCCGCCCCGCACACCGGGCCCGGGTCCGAAATCGACGATATGATCGGCGGCCAACATGGTGTCTTCATCATGCTCGACGACCACCACGGTGTTGCCCATGTCGCGCAGCCTCGCGAGCGAGTCGATGAGCCGATCGTTGTCGCGAGGGTGTAGACCGATCGACGGTTCGTCGAGAATGTACAACACACCGACCAACCCTGAGCCAATTTGTCCGGCGAGCCGAATCCGCTGCGACTCTCCGCCAGAAAGCGTTGGCGCCGTGCGGTCGAGTGCCAAATAGTCCAAGCCAACGTTGAGTAAAAAGCTCAAGCGATTGCGGATTTCCTTAAGCACTTCCTCGGCGATGAACTGCCGCACTTCATCGAATTCCAAGTCGCTAAAGAACATTGCCAATTCGGCTACCGACAGCGCGCAGACATCAGGCAGGCTGTACTGAGGCTGCTCGGCGAATTTCTCGTGACGCGTCGTTAGGGTCACCGACGATGCCTGGGCGTTGAGCCGCTTTCCTCCACACGCATCGCAGTCCAGCACGCTCATGTATTTTTCAAGCTGCCGACGCTGCATACCGCTCTTCGTCGTGCGGTATCGCGACAGTAACTCGGGGACGATTCCCTCATACGTACCACCGTATTTGTGGCCCCGCGAACCCTGCCGCCACGTGTACGTGACATGCATGTCGTCGGTGCCCCACAGCAGATACTCTTGCAGTTTGGGGTCGAGATCTCTCCAAGGTGTTTCAAGGATGGAATCGAGCTCAAGTTCCAGGCGATGTTCCAACGTCGAAGCAACCCCGGCGAAGAGGTGACGACGCCAGCGACCCAGGTCGCGCCAGCGACCGATCAACTCGAAGCATCCTTGTTTGAAAGAGAGCGAATCGTCGGGGATCAGCAGTTCGGTACTAAAACTGTAGAGCTCGCCTAACCCATCGCATTCAACACACATGCCCTGCGGAGAGTTGAAGCTGAACAGTTGCGGACTGGGTGGCGTGAAACTCAGCGAACACTCGGTGCAGGCATAGTGCGACGAAAGGTGCAGGTCGCTGCTATTCGCACGCCGGCGACCTCCCGTGCGTCGACGCCGGCGCGGGGCGGGCTTCTCGTCGGTGTCGGTCGCCTCCTCGGTCTTATCCGCCGGCGAGTCTGCCTTGGATGCCACGACATCTTCGGTCACCGTAAGGCTTCCGTTTCCGAGCTTCAACGCTATGTCGACTGCTTCGGCCAATCGGGGACGCATCTCCGAACCGCTCACCAGCCGATCGATCACGACTTCGATATCGTGTCGCATCTGCCGATCGAGCTGTTGTTCGTCGCTGAGTTGCACCACGACGCCATCGACCCGGGCGCGAACAAAGCCCTGCTTCAACAGGTCGTCGAACAGATCGCGAAAGGCGCCCTTCTGTCGTTGAACAAGCGGCGCCATGACCAGGAATCGCATTCCCTCGGGCAATGCCGCAATCTGCTGCAGAATCTGCTCTCGACTTTGGGCCGTAATTGGCTTGCCGCACGATGGGCAGTGGCCTTGTCCCGTTCGCGCGTACAGCACCCGCAGATAGTCGTAAATCTCGGTGATGGTCCCCACGGTCGACCGCGGATTATTCCCGCTGGATTTTTGCGAGATCGAGATCGAAGGGCTGAGGCCTTCAATCAGGTCGACGTCGGGTTTGGGCATCTGACCCAGAAACTGCCGCGCGTAACTCGACAGCGATTCGACGTACCGCCGCTGCCCCTCGGCATACAGCGTGTCGAATGCCAGCGAGCTTTTGCCTGACCCACTGACGCCGGTCAGGCAAATCAGGCGATTACGTGGAAGGCGAAGCGAGACATCCCGCAGGTTGTGCTCGCGGGCACCCTCAATAACGATCTCCGAAGCAGGCATCGCGTGTTGGTGGCTCGTCTCTAGGGGTGTCCGTACCGGGGAAACTACGAATTTTAGGCCATTGTCCCCTGCCCGGGCAACCACCCACGACCGAGAATTCCAAGAACTAAGAGCCGGCTACGAACGATATACTGAAATAGGGCAACGTGTTGCGGGTGCTACACTTGCCAGAGGCCCGAATCGAGTTTCTCCAGAAACACCGCAGCATGCAAAACGTCGAACCAACCGAACATTTGGACGCCACCGGTGGCTGGGCAGGGCATTTGCAAGCCCTGCATCGTGCGCTTGGAGAACTCAGAGATCCGGCGACCGAACTGGGGGTTAACCTGCCTGATGGGCAGGAATGGTACGAGCTGCTCGTCCATAAGCTGTTGCCGCAGGCCGAATCGCAGCCGTGGCTGGTGGTGGCGGTTGTGGGCGGAACGAACATCGGCAAGTCGGTCGTGTTCAACCACCTGGCCCGAGAGGCAGCCAGCAGTGCCAGCCCGTTGGCCGCGGGCACGAGACACCCGGTCTGTTTGGTCACTCAAGATTTCGCCGATAACGAGCGGCTAGAGGAGTTGTTCGAGGGCTTTGAACTCGCGCGGTGGCAAAGCGGCGACGACCCTCTTTCCGATGCTCCGGAGAACAAACTGTTCTGGCGCTGTAGCACGAGCGTACCGCCGCGTTTGATGATCCTCGACACGCCCGACATCGATTCCGATGTGCAGGTGAATTGGGAACGTGCCGATGCGATCCGTCAGGCTGCCGATGTACTGATCGCCGTGTTGACGCAGCAGAAGTATAACGACGCGGCGGTCAAGCAGTTCTTCCGTCAGGCGGCGGCTGCCGACAAGGCAGTGATCGTGGTTTTCAATCAGGTCGATCTCAAGGAAGACCGTGAATACTGGCCGCAGTGGTTGGCAACCTTTGTCAACGAAACCGGCGCGCATCCTGAGTTGGTCTACGTGGTCCCTTCCGATCGCGCGGCAGCCGCCGCGCTGTCGCTGCCGTTTTATGCTGTCGGTCGAGATGGCACGCTGCCCGTTGCTGCGCCGGCTTCATTGAGCGACGAGTTGGCGGCCCTGCATTTCGATGCCATCAAACTCCGCACGCTGCGCGGGGCCTTGCGATGTGTGGTCGACCAGCGGCAAGGGGTGCCGGCCTACTTGCAGGCCATTCGCGAGGCAAGCGACGAGTTTGCCTCCGCGCTGCAAGTATTGCAATCGGCCAACGTAGCCCGGGTCGATTGGCCGTCGCTGCCTCCGCGTGTACTGGTCGACGAGATTTCCTCCTGGTGGAACGAGCGACGTAGCGGCTGGTCGCGGAGCATACACGGCACCTACCGCACGGTTTGGGAAGGAGTCACCTGGCCGCTGCGCAAGGGCTGGCGAGCAATGAGCCCGCCCGCGCCCGACGCGATGGAGCAATTCCATCTCGATGAACGAGAAGCAATCACAAAGTCGGTCGAGCGGTTGTTGGCCGAACTCCAACGACTGGCTACCGCGGGCAACGAAACGCTCCGCCCTCGCATGCGTGAGTTACTCGGCGGCGAGGCGCGCAAGCAGCTACTATCCACGCTTCGCACGCGGCACGAAGAGCTACCGCCGATCGCGGACGACTACCGCAAATACTTACGAACGGAGTTAGAGACGTGGGTCGTCGAGCACCCGAAGTATGCCCGATGGCTACGTTCGGCCGATCATGTGACAGCGATTGCCCGGCCTGCGATGAGCGTTACCTTGTTTTTCGGCGGCATGATGATGATCGACGGAGTCGCCGCGCAGGCAGCCGGACAAGCCGCCACACACTTAGCAACCGAAGTCACCGTGGCCAGCGGGTTAACCGGCGGGGGCGACGCCGTCGTAGCAGCCTCCGGCTCTGGAGTAGCCCGAGCCGCCGCGCGTCTATTCGGCAATCTCCAACGCCGCTACGCCGAATTCCGCCTACAGTGGTTCTACGATACCCTGCAAGAAGTGCTCCTAGGCGACGTAATGAGCGACCTGAGCCTAGGAGCAGCGACACCTCAGTGCAAAGCATTTCAAGAAGTCGAGCGGTCATTGGGCGAACTCAAAAAGATGGCCTCCGATTCATAACCACCAGCACAGTTTGTAGGGTGTCATCAAGCGGAGCGCGGACGCACCACTTTACTAGTCGTTTGCGGAGCGTAGCAGATCGTAGGATGTGTGCTCGCACGCATCTTTGCCTTGCCAAATAGCCGAGAAGTGCGTGTATGCACGCTACGGGACTGTGCGAAACGATTATGGATTGCGGCGATTTCGGATGCCGAAGCAAGACAAAAGGCATAACCATCGCATGCACCGGAATGGCGGTAACCAGCCGGGTAGGTCAGGGCTTGCCCTGACAAAGATCTGGGCGCGATCCAGGGAGCTTGGCTGCGGGATCTGTTGGCCTTAGGTCGCAACCGCCGCTGACTTCGTTCACCTTCAGTTGGCCGAAGGCGAATTCCAGTGCAATGGGTGGGCCTTCGCATTGTCGTGGATAGACCCAGTGCTTTTTCTTAACCTCGACGTGGCAGCAGTGTACGCCTCGGTCGGGATCACCCTGGGGCACGTGCCCCCAGCCAAGTTGCGTGGCCGTGGTGGGAACCGCTTCGAAGACCGTGTTCGCCTCTACCGTCTCGGCACGGAGGTCGATGCCGAAATGATCCACGAACGGGCGAGGCCGTCGCGAGCTAGGAGTCTCAGCTAGCTCGTCCTGCGAGACCGGAATAGAAGAAAAAATCAGGTTCACTCCTGCGTCGAAGTGGAATTTGACGAAACCATCTTTTTCGTGATCAACTCGCCCACCCGCTTGTCGGAGCTGCTCGCGGGGAAGCTTGGTGGTATCGTCGACCTTGACGTGAACGTGGATCGAATCGGCGCTGCGGAGTTGCTCGACGAATGGGAAGCAAGGCTCGAATAGTCGAACCATCGCGGCCTTCTCTTCTTCGGAGACCAGCCCGCACCGGTGAGCTTGGTCCACGACCGCCAGCATGGACTCACGACAGGGCATGCTTGCTTCTCCGAGTTAAAAGAGCATAAGACGCTCGACGTCTCAACGGGACGGCGTCGCTGAGCCGCCATTGTAGCCATCGCTTATACAATGATGCAATCAGCCTGGTCTACCGGGAATGCGTCCCTGCAAAACCCCGTGTAGGTAGATGTCTTCGCCGATTTGTTCGTATTGCGGCGTGTCGAGCATCCAGGCGGTGGCCATTTGTTGAATACCGACTCCACCTACGGGTCCGGGGGCGGTTGGGGAGCCGACTAATTTGGGGGCGATGAAGGTGTGGACTTCGTCGACGAGTTGATTGTCGAACAGGGCTCCGAGAACGGTTTGGCCACCTTCTACTAAGATGTTGGTCATTTTTCGGCGGCCTAGTTCGTCTAGGAGTTGTTCCCATTGTTGGGCGTGTGTCGGCGCATGGCAGACGAATGTCTCGCAGCCGGATTTTTCTAGACGGTCGATATCTTTTTTCTTGGCGTCGCTACCGGCAACGATTAACACGGGGGCTTCGTTACTGGTTTGCACCAACTGGCTTTCGGTGGCGAGACTGGCACGGCTATCGAGCACAATTCGGGTTGCGGTGCGGGCGCCAGGGGGCCGCGCGGTGAGCAACGGATCGTCAGCCGTAGCAGTTCCACGCCCGATGACGATCGCGTCGACACGTCCACGCAGGGCATGCACGATTTGCCGGGATGCTTCGCAGGAGATCCAGCGACTGTCGCCGGTGTGCGTGGCGATCTTTCCGTCGAGCGTCATGGCCCATTTGGCGATGACCCACGGGCGACCGGTCGTGATGCGTTTGAGATAGGGGGCGTTCTGACGGCGCGCTTCCGCCTCGCACACGCCGCGAACGACCTCGATGCTGGCGTCACGGAGCTGCTGGAACCCGCGACCGGAAACTTGGTCGAAAGGGTCGTCCAATGCGGCAACCACGCGATGGACGCCCGCATCGATCACTGCCGGGGCACAGGGTGGCGTTTTGCCTTGGTGCGAACAGGGTTCAAGTGTCACATACAGTGTGCTGCCAGTGGCGCGAAAGCCGGCCATCACCAAGGCTTCGACTTCGGCGTGCGGACCCCCGTGGCGACGATGCCAACCTTCGCCAATGACCTCTGCCCCGCGAACAATGACGCAGCCCACAAGTGGGTTGGGCTCGACGAACCCTTGCCCGAGCGCCGCTAGTTCGAGGGCTCGCTGCATATGCCAAGAATCTAATTCAGACTGCTGCATGGTCGCGACGATCGATCAATGTGTGCCTGCAATTCCTCTTGCAGACTCAATCCATCCCGGGAGTCCACAGGGCGGGCTTCTCTTTCGAGCCCTGTTCGGAATCGGGGGTCCAAATCTTGCTTGATTCGTCGCTCGTCTCGCTGGCGACACCAACCTCCGCGGGTTCTGCCTGGGTGGGCTGCTGGAGCATCTTTCCATCCGGCCCCAACACGCCAATTTCGGTTAGAAACCGCACGATGGCCTGACGAACGCCGGGTTCGTTGATGTGTTCAGCCGAAATGTGATCGAGCAGCCGCTTCACTTCATACGGTTGGCCCATCTCGTTACGCAATGACAACTCTTGGAGATCCCAAGTTGCGGAGGAATGGCCGGCCAGTTCCGCCATCTCGCGGCCTTGGTCCAGGTACTCCATCGCCCGGACCGGGTTGGCTTCGAGGCGCGATAATTCGCCGTAGAGGTAGGCCTTTTCGATTTTCTTGTCGAGGCTCGGTCGATCGATCACTTCCAAAGCCAGCAGCCGCAGCGCACGCGCCGCTCGCACGCGAACCGCTGCCCCCAGCAAGCTTATGATGTCGTCATCATCCAGCTTATCGATTTCCAGACGGTGCCAACGACACACTGGCAAGGCCATCAAGTCGACCGTGGCCGGATCGATCGGCCCAAGTGCCGGCAAACCGAGATTCTCGCGAAGGGTATTGAAGTCGAATTTTCCGCTTTGCTCGGACATCGATACTTCGGACATCAAGATTTGCGCCAACACGCGAATCCGTAATCGAGCGTCGCCGGCCGCTTCCGTCGGAGTTTTGTTCTCCAGCAAATGCTTCGCCGTCTGCGGCCAGCGGTTGAGGTGGGCGTCGATCCCGTATTCGGCGACCAGCTCGCGCGCTTGCTCGTGCGTGGTACCCTCGGGCAATTGCCAGCGGGGATCGAGATTGCCCCGCATCGCCGCGAAGGGATGGAGCACCTCCTGTTCGCTTGCTTCGCCCAGGGCCGATCCGGCGATTTCCTCGAACTGTGACTTGGCCGCTTCGAATGATTGATCTCCGATGCCCGTGACCTCCGCTCGTGCCTCGCGGTCGGTCTGCTTTCCATACAGCGACACCTGGCCAAGCACGTGAGGCACCGAGTCAAGCGACAGATTCTCGGCACTCTGGAGTTGTGGACGATCGAGCAAGCGAAACACAGCCATCGGTGGTGGTTCGCCTTCTGCCGACTCTCGTGTCGCTTCGATGGGAGACTTCCAGACCTGTTTGTGCGAGAGTAGCAACTCAAGCACTTTCTGCGAGTCTCCAGTTGTGTAGACGATGCGTACGGCCGGTACCTGCTCTTCTTCGGCCACGGGCTCCATCATCTGCGCGATGGCCTCGGCTTCGACGGCATCTTCCAGTGGTACGTTGTCGAGAACTGAATATTTTCGTAACGCTTCCAAGGCACCGGAGTCTTGGGCCAGCCAACCGCGGATCAAGGCCAGGTTGAACCACACCGCGGGTACATCGGCCGCCATTTCGGCCAAGCGGGTGAACCATTTTTCTGCCGCAAGCCAACGTCCGACACGGGCCATCCATAATGCTTCCTCGAAGTGTTCTTCGTCGACGAACCCCTCGGGACAAGGCATCAGGTTGGGGTCGTCTTTCAGCATCAGCGGCACTTCAGGCGAACGATCGATCGATTCGAGGAAGGCGCCAACCTCGGAATCTTCTGGGTCGGAGGCCAGCGTCAATTGCAGATGGGCTCGTGCCGCGAGCGGCATTTTCGCCGTGGTGAGAATTTTAGACAACATCTCCAACGAGTCGAACACGTCGCCGGGCATCGGGTCACGACCTGCATCCAAAGCCAGTTGGATGTCGATGATGGCTTCGGGAACCTTCCGCAAAAGAAGGTTGAGTGTTGATCGGTGTGCGAGTGCGGTGGTGTTTTGCGGTTCTTTTTCCAGCACGGCGTCAAACAACCGCTTCGCTTCGTCATGATCCTTCATGTAAAGATGCAAGCGGCCCTTGATGACCATCAGCCCGACACGGTCTGAATACTTCTTTTCAAGCTTTTCAGCATGTTCGAGGCAAGCGCGGTATTGCTCGCCCTCGATCATCCGCTCCATGTGCTCGAATTCAGTGGCCAAGTCGCGACAGCAGAACTTGAGCTTCTTACCCGAACCACAGGGGCAGAATGCGTAGGGGTCGAGAGCCATTTTCTGCCTGCTTCCTGAACGGTGCGAGGGGTTAGAAGGTAGAAGGATAACTTCAGCCAAGATCACGCTGACGGCGAGAAACGAGCGTCACTTGGCGATCCTAACAAACGGGTGAATGATTGACGAGTCACTGGAGTGGTCTTCTGACGAATGACCTGATTCAGACACCTGAGAATATGGGAAAGAGGAAGGGCAAGAGCGTTGCAAATTCCACGATTTCAGGCTGCCGGCATGGTTCGATCTAGCCCTGTGCCTGCTTCCATTCGGCCCCAAACCGCAATCCTAGGTTCAGGATGCGCTGCAATAATTCTTCGTACGAAACGCCTGCACTTTCGGCCGACTCCGCGAAATCTTCGCCGTAGGAGAGATTCGGATTCGGGTTGGCTTCCAACACGTAGACCTGACCCTCGGGTGTCAGACGCAGGTCCATTCGCGCGTACCCGGTGAGTTCGAGAACGTGATAGATGCGTTTGCAAAGTTTCTGGATGTGCTTCACCGCTCCATCGGGCAGGTCTTCGGCGGCAGCGGTATCGATCCCCATTTTCTTTTGATAGGCCGAGTCCCATTTCACTTTTGCCGTGGCGATGTTGGCAACGTTGTCGGGCATATTGCGAAACAACATTTCCCAGATCGGGAAGACTTGTAGCCGATGGTTGCCGATCACGCCGACATATAACTCGCGCCCTTCAATGTACTGTTCGACAAGTGCATCGGTACCGATATGGTCGTGAATGAACTCAATCCGATCGCGCAGCTTGTCGTCGTTGGAGACGATCGAGGCTTGGGAGATTCCCAGCGACGCTTCCTCGATTGCCGATTTGACCAACAAGGGAAACTCGAGCCGTTTCGGGCGGCGTATCTTTCGTCTCTTGGGAAACACTGCGAAGGTTGGCACGCGAATGCGGTGGAACGAGAGGATTTTTTTCGACAGCGGCTTGTCATGGGCCAACATCAAACCGCGAGGGTTGCAACCGGTGTAAGCACCACGCATCAATTCGAGATAGCTGACTACGTGATGGTCGTAGACGGCGACGCCGTGAAATTCTTCGAGCAAGTTGAACGTGATATGCGGTTTCCACTCGACGATGGCGTTGCGAATCACGCCCAGGTCGCTGCTGACCCCCAGTGGTTTGACCAGGTGGCCCAGGTTGTGCAAACCGGCACACACGTCGTACTCGGTCTTCCAGTCGGCCATGTCCTCGTCGCTAAGACCTTCAATCGACGCGGGAGGGACTAACGCTTCATGCATCAGAACCAGTACCCGCAGTTTTCTCATAGCGACAGCTCACGATGGCCGTTGTGCAAGTATTTCATAGTATGAACGGCCAGCAAGATGGTGGCATCCTGTTTCGTCTGTCGCTCGGAAAGATTGCGACGCAGCTTTAAGCGGTTGCAGCGCGTCATCATTTCCTGGAGTACCTGATCGATGGTGTATTGAAACTCTCCCGACCAATAGGCTACCCGACGGCGAAGCTCGGGACGAATGCGACGCAAGAACGCGGCGGCCGATTCGCAGCGTGCGTGTTTCGAGTCGTCGGAAAATAGCTTTCGTAAATCGGTGTCAAAAAGCTCTGGCTCGTCGATGCCGTAACGGGTCTGGCGCTCTTTGTAATGCGTCCTCAAGGTCTTCCGCAACCGCGGCAAGGTGCCAACTCGCAGGCGCGACGTAACGCGTGCCGGTTCGTCGGCAATCTGTTCCATCAATTCGTCGACGTATTGAAGTTTCTTCAGCGCTGGCCAACCTTTGTACTGATGTCGCCATCTTGAACCGGGATTCAACCATACGGCAAACGTCTCGGCGAAGTCTTCACTCGGATGGCTTTGCGCGTACCAAGCCTCGAGATGCTGCACGTAACTCTTGCTGTACGGTCGCGGGCGATACCACTCGGGATAGGCTTGCGAGGAGAGGCCAAAAACTTTTTGCCACCGGCGACGGCGGTGCAGCCGAAAGGCCGTGTCGACACAGTGCCCTGCCTCGTGACGCAAAATTTGCATGCACCAACGATGCGTGCCGCCTTCAACCTCGTGCATCATTCGACGTTCAAGACGTGCCAGCCGGGGATGCGCCAGATAGAACGGCACGGCGATGCCAGGAACGTCGTCGGGCGAAAACCACTCGTCCGACAACCAGCAATGCGGACGAATGCGGAGATGCTTTCTTTCGAGTTGCCGACACAACAGCGCGATGCGTTCTTCGAGACGCGTGCCCTCGAGCTTGATGCCCAAATCGCAAAACCGCAAGTCGAGTAATTCCTCGTCCGGCAAACTCACCCAGT
>CAZNXE010000140.1:0-14516 GCA_964576465.1 uncultured Planctomycetaceae bacterium | reverse complement strand
GGCGCAACTTTCGTCCCTTTGCGATGTACAAGTTTCGCACGATGGTCGTCGATGCTCCCAAGCTTGGTGGGCAACTCACCGTCACCGGCGACCCTCGGGTAACGCGCTCGGGGCGCTGGCTCCGCAAACTGAAAATCGATGAGCTCCCTCAATTGATCAACGTCGTGACAGGCGACATGAGCCTCGTTGGTCCTCGACCCGAGGTCTCGCGCTATGTTGATCAGATGCGCGATGCGTACCGCGAGGTACTAAGCGTCCGTCCCGGCATCACCGATCTGGCCTCGCTCAAATATCGCGACGAGTCAGAGATTCTCGCCAGCGCTGAAGATCCCGAGCAGGCTTACATTCACCAGATTCTGCCGGACAAGATTGCGATCAGCCGCCAGTACATCCGCCAAGCATCACTCTGGCTCGACGTGAAGATCATCTTGCAGACCCTGCTGCGGATCGTACGTTAGAGCACATTCCCACCGATCTCTCTTGGGCCCCATGGGCTAGAAGCCAATCCCATGCAGGGAACATCCTCTGTGACGTTCCGTGCGTAACGGTTGGTCCACGGAACGCTACAGGCATTGGGATAAGCACTAATTCTGGAAACCGCATGCAGCCAGGCAGGGTGACGTCAAGCGGAGCGCGGACGCACCGCAAGTAGTGCTCAGCCGAAAGTGATGCTTCCGCGTTCCGCTTGACGTCACCCTACATGACAAAAGGGAACGTAGATGATCGACTATTTGATGGTGCGCGAAAATTGGGATCGGCCACTACGACTGGGACGGTATCGTCTCGAACAGGCGATGCCCTTCGTTACTTTCGACCGGCCTAATGACGTGCAGTCGGCGAACCGTCATCGTCGTCTCGGTGCCGAGGTGGTCGCAGTACATCGACGTGTGAACGGGCTCGCATTCCACGGCGACCATGATGGACCAACGTTCACAACTCGGTTCCATCAGGTGCGCCTCGTTCAGCGACTTCAAGGCATCAAGGCCTTCGTCGAACGTGAATTCGGCGTTGGAATCCGATTGGTCGCGCCACGCACAATCGGGCACATCCAAGGGCGACTCGGGAGTCCACTCCTGGGGCCAGTGAACATGCACGATGCGATAGCTCAGCGGCGTGCAGACCCGAAAATTCAATCGCCCCCGCACGGGTGTCTCGAAGATCACTGCCCACTTCGAGCGATCGCCATGGATCGACTGCTCGTTGAAGTCGAGCGATTGTTCTAACGCGTCCTCCAACAGATCGTGGTGCCCGATGTCCTCGGTGCATCGCAAGCCGTCGGGAGAATCATCGAGCGATCCGGGCTCCCAGTCCTCGGGAAATTCAACGAGCGACACGCGAAAACTGCCCTGCGACATGAATGGCACTCCTTCTCTCACGTCTCCGGAAATTACTGAGCCGTCTGGCTCGACAAATCGCCGGTCGTCACCGCGGCGGGCGTCTTCTGCACGAGATAGTCGCCCAATTGCAGATATTCCAAACCAGAACTCTGAAGCACTGACAGGGCCTCTTCCGGAGTGCGCACGATGGGGAATCCGTGCAAGTTGAAGCTGGTGTTCAGAATCACTCCCCGGCCTGTCTTTTTCTCAAACGCCTTCAAAATGGCATACACTTCCGGATTGTACGGCTCTGAAAGCAATTGGGCCCGACAAGTCAGATCGGCGTTATGCACCGCGGCAATCAGCTCGCGGAAGTTATCCTTCGTGTCGAAGGTCATCATCATATACGGGCTGCGAAGCCGTTTGGGGTTGTGGATGTAATCGTCCTGTCGCTCTTCGAGCATCATCGGCGCGAAGGGCATCCAGAAGTCTCGCTTCTTTACCATCTGGTTGATTACACGGACCAGATCTTGGTTGCTGGGGTCGCCCAAGATCGAACGATTGCCGAGCGCCCGGGCACCGAACTCCATTCGGCCTGCACAGCGAGCCAACGGATGTCCCGCGGCCAACACATCGGCCACGGCTTTGGCAATGTCGTCCGGCTTTTCGTACGACAACCCGCTGTTGTCGGCCAGTGCCGCGAGAATCTCTTTCTCGTTCAGGTCGCCACCCAAGTAGTAGTGATTGAACGGTTCGACTTGATCGGCGTCGTACCGTCGGGCGGCGTCCAGATACAGGGCTCCAATCGGCAGCGTCTCGTCGCCGCAAGAAGGAATCGCCTCGAACGAGTCGACTTCTTCAAGTTCGGCGATGCGCTTATTTGCTTTGACGTTCATGAATACGCCGCCAGCCACGACGACATCTCGTACACCGGTCGCGAGCACGGCGGCGCGGACCCATTTCTCAAGCATTTCCTCGGTGAAGCGTTGCAGGCCGGCGCAAATCCAGTCGAACCGCTTTCCGCGAAGATCGGCCTCCAAGGCACTGTAGACGTCATTCATGCGACGCCGTGTTTGGCGTTTGAACGACAACCCATCTTCCGACAGGCCCAAATAGCGGTGAAAGATGGCGGCCAATTCCTGGGTGCCACTTTCAGATGCGTAGGGCGCCATGCCCATTAGTTTGTATTCGTGCTCCATGGGAATGAAGCCCATGCCGTAGGTGACCCACGAGTAGATCGCACCTAGCGACTCGCCCCAAGAAGTTTCGGCCACCAGCCGATCTTCGCCTCCACCCATCACGCGAACCGTGGCACAAAGCCCGTCCCCGGCACCGTCACAGGTCATCACCAAGTATTTTTTCTCGGGCGATGTCCTCAGGCCATAATAGGCCGTGGCCGCATGGGTCAGATGGTGGTCGTAGTGCACAACTTCCAGATCAGCCAATCCGGCATCATCGAGCAACTGACGCAACGTGCCCTGACCGTAGTTGGGGCGCAAGGCCGTCAACAGCGGCATCGCCACACGTTGACGCAGTTGTCCAACGAATGTCTCTTGTCGGCGGTACGACTCAAGCACATCGTCACGATTGTGATAGCGGCACAGCACGATCTTGCCACCACAGGCCACACCATCGACATCCGACAGCGAGGCCCCCACATAGTCCAGGCAAGACTGAATGGAGAGCTTCGGAAAGCCCCAGTAGTTCTTTTCGCCGCAGAGTCGCTCTTCCTGAATGGCATAGATCACGCCCGAGGCGTCACCTATGCAGACACCAGAGTTATGCCCCGCGTGGAGGCCAAGGATATAAGGTGGCAAAATACTTCTCCTGCCCGGAAAGTGGTGCTCCACACGTCGGGCGGTCCAACAAAATGGGAAACTACCATTTTAGCCCCACATTGCGGTTGAGAAAAGCCTGTCGGGCGCGATATCGACCAAGAATCGAGGGCCCTTGCCGGCGTGGTGGGGCCGGAAACGCCTTCTTCGCCAAAATCAGCGGTCGATAAAGGTCTGCATCCAGAGTTCCAGCGTTAGTAGCTGCCAGATTTGCAGGGTCCAATCGTGCTTGCCGCTGCGCTGCTCACGAATGTAGCGTTGCACGGTCTCCGGACGGAACAACCCTCGCTCAGCAACGCGGCTTTCGCTCAACAGATCATCGACCATTTCGTGCAGCTTCTCTGCCAACCAAAAATCCACCGGGACGCCAAACCCTGCTTTGGGTTGACGGAATATCTCTTCCGGCAGCACGTTGCGCACTGCCTCGCGCAGGATGTGTTTTGTCGTCCGACCGTGCAGTTTCAGGCTTGGTGGCACATTGTCCATGGTCCACTGCGCGAGTTCCCAGTCTAAAAATGGTACCCGGGTCTCGACCGAGGCGGCCATGCTCATCTTGTCGTTGTACGTGCAGTTGAGGCTCGTCAGATAGAGCTTCGAGTCGACATATAGCATCTGATTCAAGAAATCGGCGTCGGAAACGCGGTCGAAACAGGCCTGATGTTGCACGCCCGGATCCCACCCCGACGCATGGATCATCTCGCGGACATCATCCGTGTACAGATCGTCCCAGCCGTCGGCCGCCATCTGCACTCCGTTTTGGATGAAGCGGTCGCGTGGCGCGAGCGAACCGTTCTGCACGAGCTTCTTGGCCAAGCGAACATAGCGCCCTAGCCTGCTCCCACGGAACGGCGGCAGCGAACCAATGAACGGTTCCAGCATTTTCTGGCGCACCACCAGCGGAATGCGTTGGTAGTGCTGTGCCAAATAGTGCCCAGCGTACTTTCGGTATCCGGCGAAAATTTCGTCGCCACCATTGCCCGAGAGCAACACCTTAACGTTCGATCGAGCGGCGCGATTCACCAGATAGCAACCCAGGATCGCCGGATCGGCAATTGGTTCATCGAGGTGCCAAATGAGTTTTGGCAACAAGTCGGCCACGTCGGGATCGACATCGATCTGCGTATGATCGCAACCGAAATGCTTCGCCGTTCGCCGGGCGACATCCGCATCATCGAAGAACGCAAACCCCTTTTGATACGCCTCGGGAAAGGTAATGGTGAACGTGTGGACCGGGTGCGGAGTGGCCTCGGCCATCATCGCCACGACACTGCTCGAGTCGATCCCCGCGCTCAGAAAGGCCCCCACGGGTACATCACTTCGTAGCTGGCTGCGGACCGTATGTCCAAACCGCTCACGCAATTCATCCGTCAGATCGGCTTCGCTTCTCGGGAACGAATGCCCTTGCGGCGGGGGTTTGAGATCCCAGAACTGAGTGATCTCCATCTGGCCGTTGCAAAAGGTGGCGTAGTGGCCCGCGGGAAGTTTGTAGATCCCGTCGAACGTTGTCTCAGGGTCGGGAACCCAGAGGAACGCCATGTACTGGTGAAGCGCCGAGTAATTTAGTGCGCGAGGGGCATCAGGCAGATCCAGAATCGACTTGACCTCGCTCGCGGCGGCAAACCGATCTCCTTGATGAGCATAATAAAGCGGCTTGATTCCAAAGTGATCGCGCGCCAGAAACAAGTGGCGACGCCGGTCGTCCCAAATCGCGATGGCAAACATTCCGTTGAGTTTGGCGACCGAATCGGGCCCCAGCAGGTCGTACAGATAGAGGACGACTTCGGTATCGCTGTGCGAGCGGAACTGATAGCCGGCCGCTTCCAGCTCCTTGCGGAGTTCGTCGTAGTTGTAGATTTCGCCGTTGTAGGCGATCGCCGTTCGCCCATCGGGCGTCACCATCGGCATGTGGCCTGCCGGCGAGAGATCGACGATCGACAGGCGACGCGAACCCAGGCCAACCCAGGTACCGTCGGCACCCGTGGTGTCCCAAACTCCGTGATCGTCGGGCCCGCGGTGCGTTTGCAGGTCGGTCGCCCGGCGCAGGGTGTGGATATCTCCCCAGTTAACCACCGAGACGAAACCACACATGTCAGCCCGCCCAGCAGTCGAGAGTAGCGACAGCACAATACGAGGAGAGAGCACCCGGAGTGGCCATCCTCCCCGCTTCCGTAGAGGCCGTCCTCCCCCCAGTCCGGCCTTTTATTCAGGCCCCTTGGCCCAACATTTCCGACTTGGGGTAGACCTGAACACGTCCAGGCTCGCAATGTTGCCATGTTAATTGGCACTGTCCGCCCTGTCGAGCGGCTTGGTTTCCCTCAAAAACGCTGCTGATACGACTTATCCACGAGCCAGGTAGGTCCCGCTGTCATGAGGCTCTTTGTCGAAGCGGTCGCCATCCTTCTCGATTAAAACGTCTTAGCTGCGTTGTTGGCTTGGAGCCATCGCCAGCAGGATTCCAACCGGTCTCCGAGTCAGGTGATTCTTCTGTTGCCATTTGTTGCCCGAACTTTGCCCGCAAACTCTCCCAGTCGAGCATCAGGCTGCCGCCGGTGTTTTTGTGCTGCTGTTCCCAGTTGCTAAGCAGATCCAGACAGGCATGGTCGATGAGATTCAGCTCATCGAGGTGGACGTGTAATTCTGTCCCGGGCGGTACCGCCTCTAGCGCCGTTGCCAGCTTGGGTAGGCTGAGAAAAACAGCCGTTCCTTCTAGGTAGAGGTTTGTCCGGTGGTTCACGTCATCTACTTCAACCCGAATAGCCAGATGCCCCACGCTGTAAAGCAACTTGGCGACGGCCAGGCCAACGCCCAGGAGAACACCCGGCAGAACGCCCCAAAAGAAGATCGTAGCGGCGGTCACGACATAGATGCCGAGTTCCCACTTGTCATGCCGCCAAATCCCCCGCAGTGCCTTGACATCAATCAGCTTGAAGACGGCCACGACGAGCACGGCCGCGAGGCTTGCCGTGGGAACCAGCTTCAGAACACCGGGCAGCACGGCAACAAACGCCAGTAGCCAGAATCCATGCAGAATACTGGAGAGACGAGTCCGTGCGCCCGCGCCCACGTTGGCGGCGCTTCGAATAATCACCCCGGTCAGTGGGATGGCCCCGAGAATGCCGCACAGCATGTTGCCGATCCCTTGTGCCGTCAATTCCCGGTCATAGTTCGTACGCGGCCCCTGGTGCAGGCGGTCTACCGCCGTGGCGCTAAGCAACGTTTCGGTACTAGCCAGGAAGGCCATGATCAGTGCCAGCTCGAGGATCGGCCATTCGAGCAAGCGAGGCAGCGCAGCAAGATCAAGCAACTGGATCGCGCCGAGTAAGTTTTCCGGCAGGCTCACTTGGGCGACAGACAAGCCAGTGAAAGCGACGACGGCTGTTCCGGTCCCGACGGCTACCAGGGAAGCGGGAATAAACGCCAGTCGTCGGGGGGCGATGGGCTTCCACAACAATAGAATCAGAATCGTCAGCACGCCGATCGACGCGGCCCGGTGCGAGCCATCACGATCCACGGCGGCATCCCAGATCGCCTCGGGAATGAGCAGAAAATTCTGCAGGGCACTACCTCGAACCGGATCATCCAACATGACATGGAACTGGCTGGCGAAGATAATGAGGGCAAAGCCGGTCATCAGGCCGTGGATGATGGCCGGCGGGATGGCGCGGAACAACTGCCCCAGCCGGAACAGGCCCGCCATAACCTGAATGAAGCCTGCCGCCAAGACCACCGCGCCAAACACTGCTAGACCGTATTGCTGGGTTGTGAGCAGTACCAGCACAATCAATCCGTTGGCGGGCCCGCTGACCTGCATCGGGCTGCCGCCCAGTGATGCCACGACAAGTCCGCCAATGATCCCACTCAGGATGCCGGCAATCGGCGGCGCCCCAGAGGCAATGGCAATGCCCAGGCACAGTGGCAATGCGACTAAGAAGACGACCAGTGAGGCAAGGATGTCCGCCTTCCAGCTCGGAGAATCTTTTCCATCCGCCAGCATAAGGTTTCCCTTCTCGATGAGTCTTGACGATTGTTTAGGCCAAGTAAATGTCGCACGGATCGATGTAGGAGAGCGGGTACTTCGCCGGCCGTGCAAACTGTTTGAGCCGGTTCAGGAGAATACTTTGGCTGGGACCGCGGCCATATAATTCGTCTTCGTCGGCGTCGTAGATCCAGCTATGCAGCCTGAGATTGCCGTCAGCCATCCCCGCCAGCACTGCGGGATAGGTGCGGAGATTTGCCATCTGCACCAACACATTCTCCTCGACGATGGCCTGAATAAGTTTGTCCGGCTGTAGCTGGCCATACCTCTGCTGCACAATCCGGCGCGCGGATCGGGCGTAGTAGAGACTAGGATCCTCCTTCTGTCCTTCGGGAGGGGCCTCTCTGGTAATGAGGTTCTGTAGCGGTTCACTGGGCAGGTGGCCACAGATGGCGATCTCCTTGGCGCCGAGTTCGGTCACTGCATGATGAATGATCTCTTCTACCACTAGATGCCCTGATCCATAGGGTGGTACGACGGGCCCGGTGCTACGCCAGACGAGCAAAGGCTCGGAACGGAACTGAGCCAGCAGGCGGGAATCAAGAGTTGGGTCGGTGCAAGTAATCAGGAGCGCCGCAGGTGGGGAATCCTCTGCATAGCGTTCCATGCTGCGGGGCCGAGAGCCCGAAAAAGTGCGGTCCTGTTGCATGACAGCCTCCGTCGCTAATAGCAAAGTAAGAACATGAAAAAAGCCGGAGGTTCGCCAATACGTGCGATCCTCCGGCCACATTCCTTCAGGCTTATTAATTCCCGAGGGACAACGGCGCGATAATTTTTCGCTGCACTCCAGTTGGAGGGCAGGCCAAAAAAAACGGCCGGTAAGGTGCATCAACATGCACCTTACCGGCCGATTATTCTCGCAGGCTGTTATCCCGCGAGACTTACTGGCTCTATGCCTAGTCGTAATCCCTAATCTGGCTGTCGCCACTTCAGAGACTCAGACTGTTAGTTTCAATCTAGATAGCCCATCGGTCGGTTGTCAACGCCAACCTCAGGAAATTTTTTCCTTTTTGCTGCCGTCTCCCGCGAGACCAGGTGTAGATGGCTATGCCCAATGTAGCAAAGTCAATTGCTAGGAGGATTCTGCGTGAAGCTTGGTTTGCCTGCCAGCGTGAAGACAATGATCCGTTCGCCAGTTTTCGTGCTGATGTCGGTATGCACGCTCTCCACAGAAACGCCGAGGATATCCTCAACGGCGGCTTCCAACAGCGGCCGGCCAAAATCAAGTAGCTGCTGTCTGACTTGTTTCAAGAGGTAGCGGCCGCGCTCTTGGGATGCAGCCAATTTGAGCTCGGTAGGCGTCAGGACTCCCTTTAAGCGAACCAGAAGCAGATCGCCCAGGAGAAAGCACTTTGTCTCCAGCGGACCACGGCCCATGTATTCCTTCTCGAATCGGATGATCGTCTGGCAAATGGCCGCTTCCAATTCACCTCGGGTCTTCATCATCCTATTCCTACCTCAGTCCGAACTGAGAAAATAAAAAGGGGAAACCATTTGATGGCTGGGGCTCATCTGCATTCTTAGGCGAGCGTAAGGTTGAATCGGCCCCGGGAAATCCTTCCTGCCGTTCTTGTCTAACGGCCCTTGCTTGGCAACCCCATCACTTCAATTTTGCGGATGCAGCCAGGTCGGGTCCGCTGTGCGGACCATTGCCGAGTGTTTGCACTCGCGAGACACCCAACGTTCGTCGTGCCCACCTTCCTGGATGAACGATTTCTCTGCAGTCAAGATAGCGATTAGATCGGTCCGCACAGCGGACCCTACTTGGCTGCGGCTTGCCTTTCGTCACCGCCCGACAAACGGTCGAGCATCTTCTCTAGCTTTCCGGTCTGCTGCCCAATGTTGGATATTTGCCAACCAGCGAGGGAAATACACCGGTCGGTTCCAAAGCAGACTGAGGCAGGACATCCTGGATGGTCGGCCAGTGCATTTTCGGTTCTTGGGACCTTTATTTCGCCCAAGCAAGCTCTTTCGATAATTATTTCGATCAGGCTGCTCTTGGAAACTGTCGCACCCGCAGCCATCTTGGCCATTCGTCCCAATCGCCCCCATGGGAGTGTTCGAAATGTGTTTGTCCGCCTTTCTGGCAAACTTTTGAGCCGAGTTGCTTGAGAAAGTATGGAACCTTGTGGTCTTTGCACTGTGAGATCAATGCCTCTGCCCACTCAACGTGGAATTCGTTGGCAGACGGACCTGATTCACCTCCTTGAACGACCCAGTTGATCGATGGGAGCCACCTATTCAGACTAATTACCTCCCACTGCGGCTCAACGGAGAGGAACCGAACTGTTTTCTCGTCGCCAACATTCAAGAGATGCTTGATTCGAGATGTCGATTTCTGAGTTGTAACGCTGGTCGCTACCCACAAATTCGAGGGCCACCTACCATCAAGCCAGCGCGAAAACGCCGCCATTCGTTGGGGCCGCTTTGTGAGCCACAGCCATCGATGCCTACGGCCAAGATCGCTTGTGACATTCGCAATCACTTCATCGCGTAAATACTCAAACGCAACCGACTGCGACAAAGCATCACCCATGTCCGAGACAAAAATCAGTCGGGGCATTCCGTTGAGCCATGGTTTGTTCGTTCGTTCTAGCCCAGAGAGATCAGACCATTTTGATGCTCGCTGCATTCGTCCGGGAAACAGCGTGACCTGCTCGAATTCTGGTGCATAGCCGGACGACACTCCACCGAAACGTCGATGCAGGACACCGGCGTAACATGTCTGCCGTTCTTCGTTCCACAGTTCGCATCCGGCGCAACCCATCGTCGGGTTCTCTGTTGAGTCACACCATTGGATCGCTGTGTTTTGCGCCATGAGTCTCTCCAATTTAGAACAGCACTTCTTTGGGCTTCTGGAACCGAATCTTCACCTTGTCGGGCTTGAAGGTTCCTTTGGGGCGTTTGTATCCGTCTTTCGCAATCACGGAAATATCATTGTGTTTTTCACGCTCCTTGAGGAGCTTTCGGGCGTGACTCGGAAGAAAGTCGGTTTCCTCGGCAACGAACTTGTCAACTTCGCTCATTCCCACCGTCTGGCCATGAAAATTCTCCTGCATCTCATCCCAGAGACATTCTATACCCATCACCTCAAATAGCTCCGATTGTGTGGCATAGGCATCGGAAAACCGGCTTCCGAATACCTTGTCCAATGACCAATTCGCCTCCTTCATCTTCAGAAATCCCGTCGCGTCGTTTGAGGCAAAGAACAACGAGTAGGTCTGCTGGTCTTTCTTGCCGCGCATGTCGAACTGACCAACGAATTTGGCATGCTTGTCAAGTTGTCTCCGGTAAAGACTGAGAATCTCATCCACTCGGCGTCCAGCCCGACCCGGAATCTCCAGTATCTCGTCAGTCCCAAACGTGACGGGGAAATGCTGGTACACCGCCTCGTTGGGATGCTCAAGGAACCGATTGATGAATTCAACCATCACATTGATGAACACTTCGCAGCGTGGGTATTTGAGAATGCGGGCCATCAAGTCAAAGGGAATCCCGCTAAAGCCAAAGGGATCAACAAACGCGAACGTCGGTGCAAGCCGTTTACTGTCTTGTTCCAACTGATCGAGAATCTTCCCGCCAATCACGTCCGAGAATTCTCCATCAATGACGTTGATTTTGAATTGAGATGGCGGACTGAGACTAGACAATTGGCCACGAAGATGGTCTGCAAACCGATTCTGTTTCTCAACGAAAATGAAGTTCACTTCGACTGACGGATCAAGGGTGCCTCGCTCCACATGTGCCATCGCGGATTCGATGGCGATGATCGGTGATCCTTTCTCGCCGCGGGAATACTCTCCCGGACCAGCAAAGCCATCGATGTAGTTGATGCGTCGGTGATGCTTTCCAAGAATCGGAAACCACCGATCTAAATACCGCTTCAGCAGCAAGTGCTTCGCCGCCGTGTGCGGAAACATCTCAATCAAGTCGCTCTTACTCATGAGCTTGGCCTTTATCGATGACCGTCCTCGCGCAACTTCGACCCAGCCACCAAAACAAGCGTCGTAGCCTCGGTTTTCAGAGAGGAAGCCTCGGTGGATTAGTTCTCGTTGAACCATTGGTGTCCAACACAAAACCACTGCTGTAGAACTAACGCCCCTTGCTTGGCAACTCCATCACTTCGATCTTGCGGATGCAGACTTTGCTGCCGGGGTCGTGTTGTTGGAAGGCGAAGTGGCCTTCTTTGAAGGTTTGCTCGAAGTCGAGGTATTCGTATAGCTCGTCTCCGTCGATGGTGATCTTGATTCGCGTGACCGCACGACCGCGCCACACATCGTCGCGGACCTGAATCTCATAGGTAAACCACGTGTCGGGTTCGACAATCCGTTTGTACACGTGGCACATGCCGTAGATTGAGCCGGTGCGAATCGGGTCACCATGCGTACTGTCGATCTGCGCTTCGTAGCCGTCGGCAAAGCCTGGCTTACGGGTCGTTCGGAAGTAGAGCCCTGAGTTTCCGTGATCGTTGATCTTGACCTCCGCTCGATAGCGGAAGTTCTTATAGGGGCCCGTCGTGCTAACCAGCATTGATGCATGCCCCGATCCGCAGAGTGCTCCGTCTTTGACTTCCCACACGCTCTTATCGCTGCCAACCTTCTCCCAGCCGTCCATCGTCTTTCCATCAAACAAGGCGACCCAATCCTTGCCTTGAGCTTGAACCCCGCTCAGCAAGCAGAAAACAACCAGGGCAGAAGTTCCAAAAGAGAACCAGCGAAGCATCGATTTCATCGGTCGTTCCTCAATAGATGTGGATTCAGTGGTAACTTAGGCAGTCTTCCCGTAGGCCTGAAGTGGACCCCGTGCCTGCCGAACAAGTCGATCAGTCAAAGACAGCGTGGATTATCGAAGCTGGACATGCACTGGGCAAGTAGACACGTGACGCCCGGCAATCCCACGTGCTGCGGAGGATGTCGCACCGGTGCGAGAATTCGTGACTACAGCAGCCAAATGTCGCCGGCAAGCCGTTCGGCACCTTACATCAACCTGCGTTTATCCGTCACCGATGCACCTACGGCGATCAGCACCCCCCAACAGGACCATTCAGCATCTCAATGCCAAAAGAACGCAAACGATCGACTCGAATATCGTTGACATTGCCCCCGCGGATCGGTATTCTTCTGAGAGTAATGAAGTTGGGTGGCGCGAGAACCGCCACGTTCTATTTGCCGAATTGTCGAGAAATCACCGGATTGCCCGTGAAGAGCAAGAGCTAGCTGAGTTGGCAGTTTCTTGTTTCATTGTCTTCACGTGTAAGAGGTATTCTCGTGTCTCCTTCGGTCTATTATCACGCAGCGTTATCTGGTGCGGCTGAGACTGCGCCAACTTCGACGCATGCTTCTCTGCAATTTCCGGCAGCGAAAGTTTCGTCTCGCAAGGCAGAGCTTACTCGGGTGTTGTCCTATGTCTGGTTTGTCTTCGTGATGAGTGCGACGTCATTCTTGCCTGACTTGATGCCGGTGCTGCGGTTTCGGGGCTGGCTGGTTCGGCGTTGTTTTGCCAACTGCGGTCGCAATTTCCAGATTGCCTCCGGGGTTCGCATCAATCACACAACGCGGCTGCACTTGGGCAATGACGTCTATATCGCTCCGGGCTGCTGGCTTGACGCCTACGGAACCGTGACCCTCGGCGACGAGGTAATGCTCGGTCCCTACACCGTGATCGCATCGAGCAACCACTCGAAGCACGACGGTTCATACCGTTTCGGTCGCCCCCAGTCGGCACCTGTCCGCATTGGCAACGGCAGTTGGACTGGTGCCCATTCGACCATCACCGCCGGCACCCGTCTCGGAGCAGGCGTTGCCGTGGCAGCCGGTGGCGTCGTTACAAAAAGCGTGACCGATGACTGCGTGGTGGCGGGCGTTCCAGCCCGAGTGATCCGCCGCGACGTTGTCGATTCGTCAGAGACCATGGCCTCGGTCAACGAGTCTCTGGACCACGATCAACCGCGTGCGATCGCCTAGCAAATCAGCGATTCACGGCTGCCTGGGGTTCCAGCGACAGAGGTCTCCAAATCGACTTTTCGGAGGTTCACCTTGCTCGGCCCCCAGGCAGTCGTCGCTCTTCGATCGGCTTTCAGCTGCCCAGAGAGGGAATTCCGGTGAATTCTCGGTCCGCGGGGCTCGCTTGTAAGAAGTCCATGCGGACTATACGATTTGGGGCTATTCTTTAAGGTCCGTGGCAGACCTCCTCTCGGTAATCTAGGCACGTGCTTCGAGCGATTTCGGTGACCCCAGGGCCACTGCGATATTCGAGAGATTCGTCATTAGATGACGGCGAAAAGCGTGCGGGATTAAAAAAGGATGGGTCATGTCGACGGTGTGGGTTCTTGATCGTAAACGCGTAGTGTGTCGAGGCGGCGAATGCGGACATTTCTGGTAACCGGTGGTGCAGGTTTTATCGGCTCTCATATCGCGACGGCGCTCGTCGAACGCGGTGACAACGTACGCGTGTTCGACAACCTCTCTACAGGCCGGCGCGAAAACTTCGCCCACATTGCCGACAAGGTTGAGTTCTTCGAAGGAGATCTGGTCGACGTCGACGCTTTGGCCAAAGCGGTCGCTGGAGTTGATTGCATCTTTCACGAGGCGGCCCTGGCTTCGGTCCCGCGCAGTATCGAACATCCGCTGGACACGAATGCCGCCTGTGTGACTGGCACGCTGAATGTGCTGAACGAAGCTCGGAAGGCCAACGTGCGTCGTGTTGTGTACGCCGCATCGAGCAGTGCCTACGGCGATCAACCGACCTCGTCGAAGCGGGAAACCGACCTACCCCGCCCGATCTCACCCTATGGCGCGGCGAAGCTGGCCGGCGAGTTATATTGCCAAGCCGCTTCCGCGTCCTTCGACCTGGAAACGGTCTGCCTGCGATACTTCAATGTGTTCGGTCCCCGGCAAGACCCCAAGAGCGAATACTCGGCCGTCATTCCGCGGTTCATCACAGCCATGTTGCGTGGCGAGCGGCCAACGATCTACGGCGATGGTCATCAGTCGCGCGACTTTACGTATGTGGCCAACGTGGTTCATGGGAACCTGCTGGCAGCCGACGCGAAGGATGTCTCCGGCATGGTCTTCAATATGGCCAACGGGCGAACGACGAGTCTGCTGGAATTGCTCGCGGCCCTGCGGCACCATCTCGAATTAGATATTCAGCCCATGCACGAACCGTCGCGGATTGGTGACGTCCGTGAGAGTTTGGCCGATATCACTCAGGCCCGAGCGTACCTGGACTACGAATCACAGATTGATCTCGACGAGGGCCTTCGCCTGTCGATCGACTACTATCGCCAGATTGCCGATCTCTAATCCGACCGGAACGTCACTCTGGCGT
>CAZNXE010000139.1:0-14580 GCA_964576465.1 uncultured Planctomycetaceae bacterium | reverse complement strand
GCAAGATCGATTTCCTGGTGCATTCCATCGCACACGCGCCGTTGGAAGATCTCAAATGCCCGACGATCGAAGCGAGCCGTGGTGGTTTTCTAAGCGCGATGGAGACTAGCGCCTTCAGTCTGATTGCCGTCGCAAACGCTGCCGCACCGATCATGAACGACGGCGGAAGCATTGTTGCCATGACCTACTATGGCGGCGAAAAGGCCGTGCCAGGCTACAACTTGATGGGCGTTTGCAAAGCCACTCTCGACGCGACGATGCGTTACCTCGCGTTCGACCTTGGGCCACGGAAAATTCGAGTGAACGCGGTCAGCGCCGGACCGCTGCGTACACTCGCCGGACGCGGAGCCGGAGTGGATGACATGCTTGTGCTGTATGAAAAAATGTCGCCGCTGGGCAGGAACATTACGCACGAAGAAGTAGGTCAAGCCGCCGGTTTTCTGCTGTCCGATCTATCGAAGAGCATCACGGGCGAAATCTTGCACGTCGATGGTGGGTACAACATCATGGGCTCGCCCGGTCGCATGATCGACGAGTTCCGCGACGACGGTTAGTGCTAGGCTTTGTCTCAAGAGGTGCTCGTCGGCAAACCGAAGCCAGATTGACCTTTGAGACAAAGCCTCAATGGATTGCTCGGAAGAACAGCCGATTGCCGTGGCGATCGTTGAACGGGATGGCCAGTTTCTGGTGGGACAACGTCCCGAGGGTGTTGCGCTGGCCGGGTATTGGGAGTTCCCCGGTGGCAAGCTTGATGATGGCGAATTGCCCGCCGAGGCAGCGGTCCGAGAATGTCGCGAGGAGACCGGCCTTGTCGTCGATGTGGTAAAGGCCCTTAGCACCGTTCACCATCGATACGATCATGGTGCGGTCGTTCTCCATTTCTTCCTTTGCCGACTCCGCGACCCGAGGGCTTCATCCCCACTGCGTCCCTTTGCTTGGGTTGCCCGGAATGAGCTAGCACAGCTCGCATTTCCCCCCGCAAATCAGAACGTGGTTCAAAGCTTGTTGCGAACCGATGACGAACTTGCGACGTAACGAAAGAACGCTGTACTCTCGTCCGCCGCCAGTGCTTGCATTGCATGTGGCCCAGTTGCTGAGCTTGGTCAAACCGCTCTAGGTAGATCGCAAACCCCCGGGTAATCTTTTGCAAATCTTACAGCGTGGAAGGCGTCGAGAGAAGTTGCTTTGGTCACAACCCAAGGGAGCACCAACCCTAGTAGACCTCAGTGTTTGGCTTCGTTGCGAACCGATCGGTTGAGTTTTTATTTGCCGATTGGCAGGCCGTTTGCATAGCTCGCCCCGCCAACTTGATGCACGTCAGGAAGCGCGCATCATCAACCCACACATCCGCTACAGAGGATGCAGAGCATGGAAGCTCGTATTCAAAGGACCGCTTTGTTGGTCCTCGTCTTGTTTGCGTCGATGGGCGCGAGTTACCGCACGAAGAACTTCATTGTGAATGCTCCCTCGAAGGAGTTTGCTCGCCAGGTTGGCGACATGGCCGAAAAATATCGCCTCGATCTGGCCACGGCGTGGCTGGGCAAAGAGATGCCGAATTGGGCCGAACCATGTCCGATCCGCGTGGAGCCGGGTGGTGGTGCGGGCGGCGCGACAAGTTTCATGTTTCATAATGGTGAAGTGTTCGGCTGGAAAATGCAGATCCAAGGATCGCCCGAGCGCATTCTTGATTCGGTGCTGCCCCACGAAGTGACGCACACGATCTTTGCCAGCCACTTCCGTCAGCCGCTTCCGCGATGGGCCGATGAAGGGGCTTGCACCACGGTCGAGCATCAAAGCGAACGCAACAAGCAGCAGCGGATGCTAATCCAGTTTCTGCGGACGGGGCGGGGCATTGCCTTCAACAAAATGTTCGCCATGAAGGAATATCCTTCGGACATCATGCCGCTGTATTCGCAGGGCCATTCGCTGGCCAGCTTCTTGCTCCACCAAGGGGGCCGTCAGAAGTTCATGCAGTATGTCAAAGACGGCCTTGGTGCCAACGGCGCATGGTCGAAGGTGACTGCCCGGCACTATGGCTTCGAGAACCTGGGGCAGTTGCAACAGACTTGGCTCGAGTGGGTTCGCCTTGGCAGCCCCGCACCGATTCCCGTTGCGATGTTACCGCGTAAAAACGAATCTGGCATCACGTTGGCGCAAGCGAATCAGCAAGTTCCACGTTTCGCGAGCGCCACCGTGCGTGGGCAAAGTGAAGATCCCGAACCGCAAGGGAGCAGCACATCGAGACCTTCGGTCTACGCTCGACGTGGTCCGGAGGCGAGCAATGATTCGCATCCTTCGGATGCCGATCGTAAGGAGCCATCGTCATCTCGTGCTGATCGTCGGCTCGTCCCGATCGTCAAGTCTGGCGGCAGCACTACGGCGGCGATTGAGACGTCCAGCGACTTGAGCTTGCCTGCTTCTCGCCTCGACGACAACCGTTCGCCCGTCGTCGCGTCGAACTCAGACTTCAATTCACCAAGCGGCGATCAACCTGCACATGAAACCGGCGAACCAGCAGCTTCGACACCACCGATTCCCTCATTGGGAAATCTCGATCGCCCAAAAGCGTCCACGTCTCTAACCGTCTCGGAATCAGGCAGTCAACGATCGGTGCTCGCCGAATGGAATCGCGCGAACGACGGCATTGCGCCTCCAAACAACCCGTCGCTGGGTGGAAGTGCTCGCCGTGAGATTTACGATGCGGCCGTACGTCGACCAGGGGTCATTCGCCGTTGAAATCCGTAGTCGCGTCGGCGGCTACAGCAATTCAGCGCCGACGATGAATCGGGTGAAGTGGAAAAATACCGGCGCGGCGAAGCAGATCGAGTCGATGCGATCCAACACGCCCCCGTGCCCTGTGACCAGCGTGCCGTAATCGCTGACTCCCCGATCGCGTTTGATGGCCGACATCGTCATCGCGCCGGCGAAGCCCATCATCGCAATCACCGCCGACAGGCCGGCAGCCATCCACGGCGGGAAAGGCGTTGCCCAAAACAGCGCGCCTCCCACCAGCGAGCAGCTACCCATCGAGCCGAGCAGACTTTCCCAGGTGCGATTGGGATTGATCAGCGGGGCAATGATTCGCCGACCGGCCAGCCGCTGCCAGAGATACTCCATCAACTCGCTGAGCTGCGCGATCAGCACAAAAAAGAACAGCAGTCTCGCGCGATCCCAACTGTCTTGATAGCCCTCGATCTCCAGGCTCATCAACGCGGGCGCGTAGCTCAGGCAGTAGACGCACACCATTAACCCGAATTGAATCTTGGCCGACCGCTCGAGGAAGCGTTTCGCATCGCCCGAAAAAGCGATCCTGATCGGGATGAACAAGAACGCATAGACCGGAATCAGAATGCTGTAGAGGTCGTAGTAATCGCTTCCCAGACCGACAAGAAAAAACTGGAGCGGCGTGATGACGAAGAAGACCCAAAACAACGCACGATGATCGCCGGGTCGCGTGGGTGTGAGCGTGATGAACTCTCGTAGCGCCCAAAAAGATATCAGCCCGAACACGAGCACGGTGACCCACTGCGGAAACAGAAACGCGGCGGCGAGCACCGAGCTGATGAGCCACCACGAACGAATCCGCAGATTGAAGTCACTGACCACCGACGGGTTCAATTCACCCGTTCGGCTGCGGACTCGCAGGTATTGCCCGATCCCGGTGGCGGTGGCCAAGACCACAATTACGCCGCCGACAAGCAGCAAAGTTAAGGTGATGGGATCGATCATTCGTTGCGGGCCATTTCCCGCAAGCGAATCACGGCGTCGCGTGCCCGTTTGAGAAACTTCTGCTTCGGCTCTTTGTTTTCCAGCCACATGGGCGGGCCGAATGTGATGCAGCTCAACAGGGGCAACGGGATAAACTCGCCACGCGGCAGAACACGATTCACGTTGTCGATGTAAACCGGAATCAACTCCAAGTCTGGCCGCTTTCTGCACAGATGGAACAGTCCGCTTTTGAATTCGTCGAGCTCGTCGGCCGTGTTGCGATGCCCCTCTGGGAATACGATCAGCGAAGAGTGCGTGCCGATCGCGTCGAGCATGATTTTGATCGGGCTATTGTGTACGCGAATGTTCTCGCGGTCGATCAACAGCGCGTCGAAAACCTCTTCGGCAAGATAGCGACGTAGCCGCGACTTGGTCCAATAGTCCTTGGCCGCCACGGGCCGCGTGATCAATCGCACCTCCTGTGGCAAGGCAGCCCAAAGCACGAGTGCGTCGAGGTGACTCGTGTGGTTGGCAAAGTAAATGCGCTGTGCCGTGTCGGGCTGCGAATCGACCCAACGGACGCTGGACCCGCTGATCAATCGGGCAAGCCCGGCCACGAAGTTCGCGGCTAAGCCAAGCTTCTCACGAGGCTTTGAAGGTTCTGGCGGCGGATCGCTTTCGGCGCGCATGCGCCGCCGCTGACGATCAGACACTGGCCGATCATCTGGCCTGCCGGTCGTTACGGTTCCGCCGTCTGACATGGCTTTGATCGCCCAAGATGAATTTCATGCAAACTTCATGAATTATAGCCCCGTATGATATCGCGATCCGCATGGCTCGCAAAGACCCGAAGCTGTTTGACGTGCAGCCAGGGTCGCTTGTTCCTGATCTAATATCGACTTATAGCGTCGAGTGTGTGTCGAGGATTTGATTGACCGCCGACGAACGACACTTCGCAATCTACCCGCGGATACGACGACATTGTGGAAGGTGCCGATGACGCATGAACCACTATTGATCGACAGCGAAGCGCGAGAAATGGATGGAGCGTGGACGCAGGGCGATGCGGGGGCGTGGGCAACCATGCCCTAAAGTTGAGTGGCAACTTCGGCGTTCGCCATGGTTTGCTCCACGGCCAACTCTTTTCCGGTTGGCCGCATTCCGCCACGTTTTTGGCGATAGAGACCGGCGATGAGGTCTTCGTAGCCGTGGACCATGCGATCGAGCGACCAGTTGGCCACCACATGCTCGCGCGCCTGTTGACCAAGCCCACCAGCAAGTGACTGATCGGCGAAGAGCACTTCGATCCTCGTGGCGAGCGCATCGATGTCGTCTGGGGGAACCAGGAACCCACATTGTCCGTCGAGAACTGTTTCGGGAATCGACCCCACTCGTGTGGCGACAACCGGCGTGGCGGTCGCCATCGCTTCGAGCAGTGAAACGGGGTTGGCCTCCATCTTCGAGGTTAGCACTGCCACGTTGGATAGCGATAACAGTTTGGCGACGTCCGATCGAACACCGAGAAACCTGACGGTGTCGTTCAGTTGTAGTGACGACGCCAGCGTTTCAAGTTCGCCACGGCATGGTCCGTCGCCCACAATAAGAAAGCGAGCCTCGGGTGTCGAAGCACGCACCTGAGACGCGGCTTGCAAGAACAGCGCGTGATTCTTTTCTGGCCGCAGCGCCGCCACGATGATCGCCACGGGTTGATCTGCTGTTAGTCCCAACTCGCGGCGCAGATGCTCGTCTGGCGGTTGCGGCGTGAAGCCCTCGACGTCGACACCGTTGGGAACCATGAATACTTTGTCCTCGGGACAGCCTTCGGCTTCGGCCAGATATCGCCCGTGATTTTCGGCCACGGCAATGAAGCCATCGGTCCAGCGGGCAAGCAAGCGATTGGGCCGCTCCACGTGATCTGGAAGCCCTGTTGAATGCAAGGCCGACAACACCACGGGCACTCCGGCTCGCCAAGCGGCCAAACGGCCCCAGAACATTTTATCGCCCCCGGTGCCGACGGTGACGACGGCATCAATTCGCCGCTGCCTCATCAGCCGCCCCAGTCGTTGGATGACGAAAACGTCGCGTTTGTGGTGGAGCAGGTTACTGAACGCCGGAACCTCCGTGGCGAGTTCTTCGCCCAGCGGACCGAGGTGCTTCAGGCAGCACAATTCGGGAGCAAAGCGATCGCGATCCATGCGGCGAATCAGGTTCGCCAGCAACGTTTCGGCACCACCCACCGAAAGGTGCGTGTTGATGAACATTACCCGTAGTGGTTCGTCGTCGCTTGGTTGTCGGTGGTTGAACATGCTTCGATCCACATCCATTGATTTGGTCGTCAACTTCTCTACATCGTATTTCTAAAACGGTCGCGGAAGTCGCTGATTTTTCCTGTGTACTCACCACCAACGACCAACAACTGTTGTTTCTCGTCTTCATCCAGCAGTAGGTCCGTCGTGCAAATCACGGCCAACATGGCACACACCCCCAACACGGTCGCCCAAGCCGGTAGAAACAGTAGCAGCGGCGCGGCCGAGATAATCCAAGTTCCACGATCGAGGATCAATCCGTGAGGGCGGCACAGCAGATAGAAGATGACCAACGTGATTGCGTTGCCGACACAGGTGGCCAGCACGGCTCCGAACAGGCCCAGCCAAGGAAGTAGCATCAGGTTTAGGACAACGTTCACAACGAGTCCTATGGCCAAGGCGAGGCTGCCAATTCGTGCCCGTTCCGCGCACCACAGATAAATCTGGATGATCGTGACCATCCCAAACCAGATGCAGTACATCAACGTCCAAGGCAGAACCGCCAAGCCTACGGAAAATTTGTCGGCAAAGGCGTAATGGAACAGTGTCGGTGCGAGCAAGTAGATGACGCTCGCCGCGCCCAGCACGCTCAACCCAACCAATTTCATGGTCAACTGCATCCGCCGAGCAACCAGATCGCGACGCCCCGCTTCCCAATCGTGACTGAGATGCGGAATGATCATGGTCGAAAGCATGCCGACGATCGAAACCAGCAACACAGGCAAGATGCGCGAGCTGTGATACTGCCCGACGAGTTGCAACGATGCTTCGGCATCCAGACCGCTGAAGTGCACGATCATGTAACGATCGGTGATTACGAACAGGTTGCTTAGCCAATTGCCTAGCCATATCCAAACCGCAAACGGTACGAGTTTCGACCAAAGAGCTTGCTGGGACATCGACTGTTCTGCTGGGGGAATGGACCGCCAGACTCTCCGCAATCCGTAGATCGCTCCCACGGAACACAGGGCGCAGGCTCCACCATAAGCAAGTACGATGCTCATCGAATCGAGCCGCCATCCTCTTAACAAGCCGATCGCCAGCACGGCGAACGACAATCCATGGGCGAATTGCAAGAGTGACGCCACGCGAAACATGCGTAGCGACGCAAATAGTTCACCGACAAAGTTGTGGACGATGACCGCTCCTAAACAGAGCGCGACCAGATAGATCAGATCGACGCGATTGTCGACGCCGAAAATGAGCTGTGAGAACCAAGGTGCTGCCGTAACGATCAGCGTGATGGCAACAAGTGTTGCGGCGGCGCTAACGCTCGTGGTGCGCCTCAGAAAGGTTCTCAACTGGCCTTGCTGTCGATAATGTTCGACATACCGCCCGAACGAGCCTGGTATGCCAAGCACGGCCGCGGGCGCGGCCAATTCGAGAAACGCCAGAATCATGTCCCACTGTCCCAAATCGACCGGATCCAACCAGCGGCAAAACAAGACGCCCCTGAGGAACCCAACCAAACGCTGCACCACGGTCAGCGCAAGCAACACCATCACACTGCTGGCCAACGTGTCGGTTCGCAATGGGGCGATAGACGGACTTTCCGCCTCATGCTCCGGCTCGATTGCAAGCGTCGTACTCATTGGACGAGCAATTCGTTTGAATTCGCAGGCGCGAGGTCACCGTAGTAGAATCGACGAATACCCCGGAGTTTACGCGGATCGACGGTGACCCAGTTCTTGAGCCGAATGAAACTCTCGTCGGCAGGGATTCGCTGGATGTGAAATGGGTCGTCGCCCGGAAAGTTGTATCCACCGTAGGCCGAGCACATGGCTTCATATCCGCACTGGCGTCCTAGATGAAATGCCGGCGCCGAGAGGCGGCGATGTTGGCCAAATGGAAAGGCGAAGTACCGGATTGGGGAGCCCAGGGCCGTTTGAAGTTCATCACGTGAGGTGATGAGTTCATCGAACAGCTCGTCCGGGTCGGTGACCTTGCCCAGATCGACATGGGTTCGCGTATGGGCCCCGATTTCAATCCCGGCACCCGCGAGTGCTTTGAGCTGTTCCAGTGTATTGGGCTCGAAGCGGTGTCCCATTTCCAAGTCATGTTTGAAGGGGCCCCCGGTTAGTGCAGCCTCGGTTGTCACGAAGTAGGTACACGGAATCCTCTCGCGCACCAACAGCGGCAAGGCGTGTTGGCAATTGACGGCATAGCCGTCGTCGAACGTGATCGCCACGCATGGTTCATCGTTGCTGTCGCCGCGGATCCGATTCCGGGCCTCGGTGAGCGACACGATATCGAAATTGCGGCGGAGCCAATCGATTTGCTTGCAGAACATGGCATTGGACATCGTCCAAAGGTTCGCCGAATCGTCGGCAATGCGGTGGTACAGCAACACAATGACCGGCGCACGCCCGGCTTCAGCCGCCTGACGGTTTTGGTGGTTGCGGTACGGCAGCGACAGATGGTAGTAGCTGGACAGTAAGAGGCATTTCCAAAGCGGCATGCCGGGTCTCCCTTTACAGTTGTCGGACGTACGTCCGCGCGGCCCCGACCTCACGATCGGTTTAAACGTTGTTTCAAGTGATCCTTCGTAAAACGAATGGAACGCCGAACGCGACGACGCAACAAAGCCGCCGTGTTGGGGGCTGTCACCTGTACGACTTGCATGGCGACCGGCTCACCGCGCAAGGTCGCTTTGTAGGGTTCATCGCCTCGCAGAAAATCGAAGCTCGCGTATCCGCCCTCCAGCGCCGAACGGATTGAGGCGATCGCGCTGAGCCAGCCTGGGCTGTGTTCGATCGCATCGGGGTCGATTCCGGTTTGGTACACATACACGGTCCGCGCGCCGATGAGGTCGTATTCGACGGCAATCGGGCGACCCTCAAACTCGATCCAATGAATCCGCGCGCGGCCTTCGGACCACAGTTGGTGGAGCATCTCGCGATGAAACTCGGTAAAGGTATCCGACGCGAAGCACCCTTTTTCTTCGAGCGATATCCGTCGCTTCTGGTGTAGGTCAATCAGAATCTCGTATCCCCGCGCAACCTCGGCATCGGTCTCGGCCAGATGCCAAATGGCAAGCCCTGAATCGAACATTCGTCGAACGAACGCGCGAACGCGCTCGCGGCGTTTTCGCGAGAGACGAGCGAGGTACTCATCCCAATTGTCGGGGAGCTCAATTCGCCAACATTGCTGCCCGGCAGGACGGTCGATCAGCGCCCCCTTGTCTTCCAGTTGGGCGACTAATGTTTCAATGGACACATCGCCTTGGATCATGCCATCCCATTCAATGGAATCCCATTGCCCATGAAAGTCGCTCCTCAGCCAGTCGGCAATGCACCCGGCGACGGCTTGTTCACTGCCCACTTGGCTGAGAATCGTGACATAGTCGGAGCAGACTTCGCCGGAACCCAAGAACCGAATGACCCGACCACCCCGAAGCGAACGTTCGAGATACCATGGTGCCAAGCCAAGAAGGTTTGCATCGCTGTCTTCGACGGCCAAAATCAGCAACTCGGCATTCGGGCGACCGTAATGTCGCCACCATCCGTGGCACCACTGGGTTCGACGAAACGGGATATCGCCGGATAGTCCATCCCAGGCCTGCGCGAGGTTGTGGAAGGCTTCTTCCGATGTGAGGCGTCGCACGTTTAGCGGCATGGGTGCGAGCGATGATTCGGCCGGTGCCGACAGAGAGACCACGCCACCGGCGTCGACGTCCGCGGTCATTTGTGTTTCAGATGATGGGTTCATCGTCGTTGGTCTTTCATCCGTCGATCGATTCCACCTGCAAGGGGTTTCCCGCGGGTGTCGTTCTTATCGTCGTGTTGTGGAGCGATGTCCTGGTTGTTTGCCGTTGGCTCTTCGATGTTTCATGGGACTGCTTTGAAGTAGTTCAAGCCGGATTTCACCATCCCTTTGATTCTTTTTTGGGTTACCCAGGCACGATGTCGAAGCTGTGCCGTGGGATGATCGGCCACGATCCGCACTTGGACTGCCGCTCGCGGGCGGGCTCCCCAACTGGCCTTGTAGGGTTCGTCGCCACGAAGAAAATCGACCGCCTCATATCCGTGGTCGATCGCCCATCGAATTCCAGCAACAACCGCCATGCGTCCGGGCTCAAGCGAGAGAAAGTTCGGATCAAGACCACATTGGTAAAGGTAGACGACACCATTTCCGAGCATCTGGTACTCAGCAGCGATCGGCTGACCTTCGTGCTCAATCCAGTACAGCCTCAGATTTCCCTGCCGTAATAAATCGGCCGCGACGCGATAGTGGAATGCGCGAAACGCATCCGAAGAGAAGCACCCGGACAGCCCTCGGTGTAGCCACCGTGCCTGATGTAATGCGGTAAGAACATCGAAGCCGCGGTCGAAATCTTCAGCCGATTCAACCTCGCACACACGGAAGCGATCAATGTCTTCGAGACGCCTGTTCACGCGTCTCAGGTTCTTGCGTTGAGATTTAGACGCCTGAGCAACCACGTTTTCCCAAGTTTTAGGGAGTGTGAGCCGCCAACAGTTGTGCGCAAAGGACCGGTCGACCGTCTTTCCGTGCTTTTGCATTTCGTCAAGAAAAAGCGAGATTGTTTCATCTTTGGCGTCGACTCCTTCGAGGTGCAGCAGATCCCAACGTGGCATCTCCGTGCCGTCGAGCCATTCGTCGAGTGACGTTCGATCGTGGCTGATGAAGTCGGCCAAGACCTTGGCAACTTCCTGCTCACGACCTGGGGAACAGAGAATACTGAGATAATCCGAACAGACCTCACCCGATCCAACGAATCGAATCACACGACCCTGGCTGATCGAATGGTCGATGTACCAGGGTGCCACGGCGATAAGGTTTCCAGTGTCGTCGTGAATACAGACGGTATACAACGTGCGTGAGCTCGCGTGGCTTGTCGTGTCTTCACCGTATACCTGCCACCAGTTCCGAAACCATTCCCACTGACGGAACGGAACTCCTCGGGCCAGGCCGCGCCATTGCTGGGCCCAGATAGCCAAAGCATCGATTGATTGGTAGGCAATAACGTGCATGGGGGTGCCACATGACCGGAGGAGTTGCAATGGGAACGACCGGCTGCGTACGCACGGACGGTCTTCGCACACGCTCTCGGCGCGAACCGAGGCGAATGTTCCCTCTTCAAATCTCGGTCACGCAACGCCATAAGCAAGTCGATTGGTCCCTGTCGTACGTCACATTCATGGGGTGCCCGTTGTGCCGCATGCGTGGCTTGTGCCTCACAACCCGAACAATGCTTTTTTTCGGCAGGTGGCAACGCAGGGGCGAGCAATCGGCCATGTTGCATCGAGAAGACTGAACGTTGCTTTCCAGCAACGCTCCCAGCGATGTTTGACAACGGACAGCAGGTCACTTGTGATTTACCAGTTGCGGTAACTGATGATTTCAACAGCACTTGTGGCTCAACAGGCACGAACTGGCCCACCCTGGAAGTGTTTCGGCATCGACTTTGCATCCTCTCCATCAGCACCAAAAGGGCAATTCGACTGAAACAACACCCAGGACTCGCCACCATGCCACACGCTCAGCACTCAGACAACGTTTCTCCCAGCGACGTCGTTCGTTCGCTCCGCGAATTTCCGACTCGCTGGGTCGTTCCCACTGTTCTTGTAACCCTGGTGGCTGTGGCCTATGCCGTTTTTGGCCCCACACAATGGGCCGCCGTTCAGGCATTGGTTGTCCGCAGCGATGCCGTCGCCGATGTGGTTAACCCCGGCGAGTTTCGCCATGACAACACGATGAAGGTTACCCAAGAGACGATTCTCGAAGTGCTGAAGAGCCAAAGTGTCGTCTCGGCTGCCCTCACCGAAGTTGGCCCCCCTGAGGGATACGGCAACTCGGAATCCTGGCCCACCATGGAAGACATCAACCTCCTGCGTGGAGAGATCAAGCTGAGTGCCCCCAACGGAGCGGAGTTTGGCGAGACCGAAGTGTTCTACCTGAATGTCAAATCTGAAACGTCCGAACGAGCGGTGAAACTAACCGTCGCGCTCACCACCGCCATTAAGAACCGCTTTCAAGGGCTTCGCGACGATCGGGCTCAGAGCCTTATCAAGGAATTGGAGCAACGCGTGGCCTTGGCCCGAGAGGATGCCGCGAACGCCACCGACGAGATTACTAAATTGGAACACTCGGTGGGAAGCGATCTTGGCGAATTGCGAAGCCTGCACGGCTCATCCACCAATACCAGTGAGCTGCAAACGCGGATCATCGATATCGGAAAAGATCTTCGTATCGTTGAATCGAGCCGCCAAACGCATGCTGAACTTCTTACGTTGCTTCGCACGGCCGACGATGATGCCGGTCGCTTGCTGGCCACGCCAAACCGACTGCTGGAACTTCAGCCAGCATTGCGACGGCTGAAAGAAGGTCTGATTGACGCCCAGTTGCGGACCGCCAAGCTGCTGGGGCAGATGACCGAAGAGCATCCCAAGGTGCGAGCAGCCGTGCGATCCGAGAAGGAAATCAGCGACAACATTCACAGTGAGCTGGCGGTTGCCGTCCGCGGTGTCGAGGTCGACATGCGACTTACCGATGAGCGAGTGGCCTCGTTGCGAGACGAACTCAACGCCATCCGAGATCGATTGCACTACATCGCATCGCTACGAGCCGAGTACACGAATCTGATCGCCGAGGTCGACCACCGCACGGTTGTCCTGGCAGACTCAACTCGGGATCTGTCCAAAGTGCGTGCCAGTCACGCCACGGCCCAGAGCACAAACTTGATCTCGACGATCGACGCACCCGAGTCTAGCACGAAACCGCTTGGTCCCCGTAAGGCCATCGTCGTTCTTGTCGGTCTCATCGGTGGATTGGCGGTTGGTCTGGGTGTGCTGTTTCTAACGATTCCGCCGACACCGCAGCATGTCGATCGTCGCCGGACTGATGTCCCTTCGCAGGTAACTTCGCCCGTCTACGAAGCACAGCAAGAAGAAGTCCTGGTCGGCAACGGCAGCGTATCCTTCTAGAAGACTGCTTGTCGAATCCTTGGAAAATGACCCTTATCGACAACGCCCGACTCGTACATCAGACGAGCCGGGCGATGTCGATTCACAACCGAGGGGCCCAATCGACCGAGCGGCACAGTGAAGCAGCAATGGCCGCGACGTGCGACAAAACCCCACCACCGTGAATGCTAAACGGCCAACTTGCCCACCCGGGCATGACACACGATCGACCCCAACCTTGAGAACCACGTCATGGAAATTCTGGCACTAATCGCCGCCATCGCCGCGATGTTGTGGGGCACAATCTTTGTACTCCGCGGGTCGCTGTTCGTGGGATTGATCCTGGTACTCATCGTTGGGGCCTGCTTCGGGCATCAGTTTGCCCATTTCGATGTTGGCCCTTTGACGATGACCCTCGATCGGATCTCGATCGCCGCCATCGCCGTGGCTTATGTGGTGCAGCGTCTTCTGGGGCGCCTTCAACCCAAACCGGTGACGAAGCAAGATGCCATTCTGTTCGCGTTTCTCGGCGTTCTCTCGGTCAGCACGGTCTACGGACTGAGCATTGGCATTGGGCAAGAGGGGGTTCCTGCCGCGTGGCGTTTGATTGCGGGATACTTCATGCCAGCAACCATCTACTGGATCGCGCGTGAACTTCCTTCTAGTCGCGACCGGCAAACCCTGCTGTTCGGATCGCTGACATGTTTCGGAGTCTACTTAGGGGTGACGGGGATCGCCGAATACACGCACCAGTGGTGGGCGGTGTTTCCCAAGAATATTGCCGACCCAACCGCCGGTTTACACTTCGGACGTGCTCGCGGACCGATGCTTCAGTTGCCTACTTACGGTGTCTATGTTGCCGTCTGTATGTTGGCAGCCTGGCTATGGATTCCACGACTGCCTCGCGGGGGCCAGCTCGCGGTCTTTTGCTCGCTGCCGCTAATGATGGCGGGTGTGGTGTTCAGCCTCACACGAAGCGTGTGGATTGGCGCAGCCTTGGGCGCGACGATCGTCCTGATGCTCTCGCTGAGGGGCGCATGGCGGCAGATGGTCCTGGCGAGCATCGTGGCTGCCGGTTTGCTGATCGGGCTGACCCAAGCAGATGGCATGCTGGGATTTCAACGCGAAGAGACGGCCGCGGAAGCCGCCATGTCGGCCAACATGAGAATCAGCTTCGCCTACGTGTCGTGGCAAATGTTTCTCGATCGACCGCTCATGGGATGCGGCTTCGGCAACTTTCCGACCGCGGTCTCGCCCTATCTGGAAGACCGCTCTGTCGATATGCCGCTAGGACTCCTTCGTGGACTTTCCCATCACAATACACTCCTGAGCCTGTTGTGCGAGACAGGCATTCTCGGATTAACTCTCTTCGTTACGTTGCTCTACTCTTGGACCCACACGGCCTGGAAGGTGTGGCGAAATCCGAAAACCACCGACTGGGGGCGATCGCAGGCAACGTTGATGCTGGGAGCGATGGGAGTTTATGTCGCGCAGCTCGTGTTTCACGACCTCACCTACACACCGATGGAAAACTCCCTAATGTATCTACTCGCCGGGCTGACCGTCGCATTGCAGTTCCGTCCGAACGCCCGAACTAGCTATCAACAGCGATGGACGTTCGTCTCCGCGGATCAAATGCAGAA
>CAZNXE010000138.1:0-14674 GCA_964576465.1 uncultured Planctomycetaceae bacterium | reverse complement strand
GGCCCGGGAGGACTCGAACCTCCGACCAAGGGATTATGAGTCCCCTGCTCTAACCAACTGAGCTACGGGCCCGGTGGAATGTGGTTTTCATGGCAATTCTAGTCGAAACCACGACTTCCGAGAATGGGGGGTGCGGGGGGAGGATTGCCAAGGGTCCCCTCGACTTGCTACGATCTGGGATTACGTAAATCAGCCCCTGCTGGGTGGTTACCCCAATGCCCTGCCGTGCGGACGATCTCGCGGTGCGTCATGGGTACGACTTCATGGTGCGCTTGCGCGCACGTATATAAGCGACGACTGCAATGTTCGATTCCCTCCAAGACGGCCTCACTTCAGCACTGAAGACCTTGCGCGGCAAGGGCAAGCTGACCGAAGGGAATATGCGCGAAAGCCTGGGGCTTGTGCAGAAGGCGCTGCTCGAGGCCGACGTCAGCTTCGCGGTCGTTAAGCAGTTCATGGCCAACGTGAGCGAGAAGGCCATCGGCGAACAGGTGCTCAAGTCGCTCGACCCTAGCCAACAGGTCGTCGGCATTGTTCACCAAGAGTTGATCGAGCTGATGGGGCCGGTCGACCACTCGCTGCACATCGACAAAGACACGCCGGTGCTGATGCTGTGTGGACTGCAAGGGTCAGGAAAGACCACCACCTGCGGCAAGCTCGCGAAGCTGCTCATCGACCGTGGCCGCAAGCCAATGCTAGTGGCCGCTGACTTGCAGCGCCCTGCCGCGATCGACCAGCTTCATGTGCTGGGCGAACAGCTTGGCGTGCCGGTCTACTCTGAACGCGACTCGAAGAACCCCGTTTCGGTTTGCCGCAACGCCGTTAAACAGGCCAAGAAATCGGACGCCGACGTCGTGATTCTCGACACCGCCGGACGTCTGCACATCGACGACGAGCTGATGGGCGAGTTGACAGAGATCGACCGCCGTGTGGCACCCGAGCAAGTCTATCTGGTCGTCGATGGCATGACCGGCCAAGACGCCGTGAACAGTGCCGAGGCATTCAACAAAGCGTTGGAACTCGACGGCGTGATCATGACCAAGATGGACGGCGACGCCCGAGGCGGAGCGGCTCTCTCGGTCAAGTCGGTCACCGGCGTGCCGATCAAGTTTCTCGGCGTGGGTGAACAACTCGACGCACTAGAGGAATTTCATCCCGATCGCTTGGCCGGCCGCATCTTGGGCATGGGCGATGTGATGACCCTGGTCGAGCAAGCCCAACAGAAGTTCGACCAAGAGGAAATGGCCGAGCAAGAGGAACGGCTCCGCAAGGGCGAGTTCACGCTCGACGATTTCCGAAAGATGATGAAGCAAGCCCGAAAGCTGGGGCCGATCAACAAGATCATGGGCATGATTCCCGGCATGGGCGACATGAACAAGATGATGAAGGACGTCGACGCCGAGGGCGACATGAATCGGCTGTTCGGCATGATCGACTCGATGACCGCCGACGAGCGACGTCGACCTTCAAAATTGATCGACACCAGCCGCCGCCGGCGCATCGCGGCAGGGTCGGGTGTCGAACCGCACGAAGTGAACGAGCTTGTGAAGAGCTTCGACGGCATGGCCCAAATGATGAAGGACATGGCCGGGCTTGGCACCCGCGAACGCATGGCCAAGGCCCGCGAACTGGCCTCCGGCGGCTTCATGGACCCGGGCGGGAAGTTCGCGAAACAAAAAAAGGGGACCGGCCGGCGATTGTCCAACACAGAAAAGAAGAAGCTCAAGAAACAACGCGATCGAGAGAGACGCCGGCAGCGGCGACAACAGTAACAACAGCTAATTCCATCGATTTCAGACAAAAAGTGAGGAGTATCTCGTGCCAGTTCGTATTCGTATGAAGAGATTGGGGCGGCGTCATCGGCCGTTTTTCCGAATTTGCGCAACCGACGGACGTCGACCGCGCGACGGTCGGGTGCTGGAAGAGCTTGGGACATACGATCCCATGGTGCCGGAAGTCGATGCCCGAGCGTTGATCAACGGTGAACGAGTCGCTTACTGGTTAAGCGTCGGCGCGCAGCCAAGCGACAATGTCCGAGTGCTCATCAAGAAGTACGGCACCGACGGCACCCATCTCAAGGAGCAAGAACAGGCCCGCGCCAAACTGGCACTGCCCCGCGTCGTGCCGGCGCAGCCCGAGCCAGCCTATGTGCCGCCCGAGCCAAGCAAGGAAGAAGAAGCACCTGCCGAGCCTGCTGCGGAAGCCACCAAGGAATCAAAGGAACCAGCCGCCGAAGCAGCAACCGCGACCCCCGAAGCAGCCAAGCCTGCGGAAGCGACTGAACCCGCCGCCGAAAGTGCAGCAGCCTCCGAGAGCACGGAAGCTACCGAACCGGCTGCCAAAGAAGAGAAGAGCAGTGAAGCAACCGCCGAGGGCGAGAAGACTGAGTAACGCGCCATGCGGTTCGACGTATTAACCCTGTTCCCGGAGATGTTCCACGGATACTTAGGTCAAAGCCTGCTGAAGTTGGCCATCCAGCGGAAGCTGGTGGACGTGCAACTGCACAACATCCGAGATTGGGCCACCGACAAACACCAGAAAGTAGACGATCGCCCATTCGGGGGCGGACCCGGCATGGTGTTAATGGTTGAACCGGTGGTTCGCGCGGTCGAAGCCGTACGAGACATGGCGGACGAAGCACCCCACTTGGTGATGCTGACTCCGCAAGGAAAGACTTTGAATCAGGAGTTGGTTGAGCAGTTGGCAACCCGCAGCCGGTTGCTGTTGTTGTGCGGTCGCTACGAGGGCTTTGACGAGCGGGTGCGACAGATTTTGGAGCCCGAGGAAATTTCGATCGGCGACTTCATCCTTGGCGGGGGCGAGGTTGCGGCGATGACTGTGATCGACACCGTCATCCGACTTGTGCCAGAGGTTCTAGGAGACGAACAAAGTAGTCGTGAAGATTCCTTTTCAGGAACTGATCGACTGCTCGAATATGCCCAATACACACGCCCTCGCGAATTCGAGGGCCACGAAGTCCCGGAAGTCCTCATCAGCGGCGATCACGGTAAGATCGCCCAGTGGCGAGAAAAACAGAGCATCGAACGAACCACACAGCGTCGCCCCGACCTGCTAAGAAAAGGGCCCGCTCAAACCAAACCGCGTAAAAACACGAACCCATAACGCCCTAGCAGCGAGCACTCCCTGCGGGTCGATCAACTCGAAAGGAACCAACCGATGAGCCAGCAGATTATGGCCCTGGTCGAAAAGGACAGCCTGAAGACCGAAGCTCCCGACTTTGAGATCGGGGATACCGTCGATGTCCACACGCGGATTCTAGAGGGAGAGAAGGAACGCATCCAGATCTTCAACGGCGTGGTCCTCGCCCGAAGCGGATCAGGAACACGCGAGATGTTCGTCGTACGGCGAATCGTGGCGGGCGAGGGCGTTGAACGCAAGTTTCCGGTCCACTCCCCACGTATCGCAAAGGTCGAAGTGAAGCGCAAGGCGATCGTACGTCGGGCAAAGCTCTACTTCTTGCGCGATCGCATCGGCAAGGCGGTCCGCCTCAAAGAGCGACGCATGATTACGGCAAAGTCCGGCGGAAAGAAAAAAGCGGCCAAGCGATAAGAAAACGAATCGTTCAACGCGAGAATTGAACGACTCCACACCGCCATCGTTTGGGGCCCTCAACAGGCTGTTCAATGTGGCATTGGCTGAATGCTCGAAGGCTGACGAAACCTCGCACGTTGGGTCGCCGGGGAGAAGATCTGGCAGCCCGACATGTGAAACGTCGTGGCATGCGGGTTGTCGCGCGGGGGCAGCGTTTGCGTCCAGGCGAATTGGACATCGTTGCCGTCGACGGCGAAACGATCGTTTTCATCGAAGTGAAGACCCGCCGCTCCGGTGACGCCGGGCATCCGGCCGAAGCGGTCGACGCGCGCAAGCAGCATCGGCTCACGCAACTCGCGCTGGCCTTTCTCAAAGGTCACGGGCTGCTCGAATATCGAGCGCGCTTCGATGTGGCCGCCATCACCTGGCCAGAAGGTCGCGGTCAACCGGTCATCGAATACTACGAGAACGCTTTTGAGCCCACCGGATTCGGGCAGATGTTTTCGTAGCGCCGGATTATTCCTGCCCAATGGTCTCGAGTTGCACACGCGCGGGCTGATGGTTTGAATCAAGTTCTAGTGTACGCAACAGCATCGCCCGGGCTTCACTCAATCGTTCTAGACGAACAAGCAGTACGCCCAGGTTGTAATGGGCCGCGGCGTTCTCGGGCATCTCTTGGATCGCTCGCCGCAACGGTTGCTCGGCTTCATCGAGACGTCCGGCAGTCATTAGCGCCACGCCAAGGTTGATCCGCACGGCGTGTGCATCGGGATTGAGACGAAGCGCGGTCTTGAATGCCTCGATCGCCTGTTCGTATTTCTGGCTGCTGAACAAGACCGTGCCAAGGTTCGTGTACGCAACATCCCACTGTGGTGCCAGCGCGACGGCGCGGCGACCTAGCGTCTCGGCCCTGGTGACTTCACCCTTGGTGAGCAACAGGCTACTCAAGGTTGAGATTGCCTCCGCATGATCGGGAGCCAAGGCGATAATGGCCTCATACTGGGTCATGGCTTCATCAACACGGCCAGCCTGACCGAGAAGTTGTGCCAACGCCATGCGCGATTCCAGCGCATTCGGGTTCGTATCGATGGCCTGGCGCAGCGTTTCCATCGCCCGGTCGATGTGACCCTGTGCCCAGTCAACCTTGGCCAAGGTCGTCAGCATTTTCGACTGCCCTGGCCGGATCTCAAGCGCCCGCTGGATGCTGGCCCGTGCCAAGTCATAATCGCCATGGTTTAGTTGCCAAGCGGCGAGCCGATGATGCGCGATGGCTGAGCCTGGTAGTTTCTTAACGGCGAGTTCCAGTTGCTCCAGCGCCTGTTCCGGCTTTCCGTTGTGTTGTAGATCGTAGGACTTGACGCTTCGCATGATCCAACTGCGATCGTTCACTCGTAGGGCATGATCGACCAAGGTCCGCGTGTCGCGCCACTTCCCCGCCTGATTGAAACTCAATACCGCAAACACAACCAGCACAACCGCGGCACCTGCCCAGTCGAAGGTTCGGCGATGCGTCGAGAGCCATGCGGCGACTGCCAAAGCGGGGCCTAACATCGCCAGATAGATGTATCGGTCGGCCACCGTCGAAATGTCTTGATGCGCGAATGGCACCAGCCCCAGCACCGGAAGCAGCGCAAGAGCGAAGATGCCGAGAGAGACCCAAGCAACATTTCCCCATCGCAAGCATGCGGCCCCCACAATCATGCCTGTGGGAACCAACCATGCCACATAGAACCATGTCTGATCCACAAGCAGCCGTGGCACGTGACCATGGTCGGGCCCAAGTCCCAGCGGCCACACGAGCTTCAGCATGTAGAACGTGATCGCGTCGCCCGCGATGAAAGGTCGCATCCACCACGCCGGGTAGAACTCCATGGAGTCTGCACCCTGATTGCCTGCGGTGACCAGCGTGACCGCCACGGCCATTGCCAACCATGGAGCCAGCGAGACGACAATCTTTCGCCAGTGCGTGCCATACCACAATCCCGCAATCAAACCGGCGATCAGCGGAACCGTTACCACCTGCGGTTTGCACAACAGAGCCCCCGCATAAGCCAAGGTCGCCGCACCGTAGAAAAGCCAAACCGTTGGGCGATGCAACGAATCACGCGCCGCAAGGCTGCTCGATTCTTCCACATATTTCAAGTAAAGCGACAGCGCTATCAACGACAACAATGCCCCCAACTCTCCAGAGAAGCCGGAGATCCAAGCCACTGATTCGACTTGCAAGGGATGCCAAGCAAACAGCATCGCGGCCACCAGCGCGGCCCAGTGGCTGTGAATGAGTTGTCGCACGACCCACCACACCATCCACGCACATGCGAAGTGCAATGCAATGGAAGCGACATGAAACGCGCCGGCATCAATGGCGGCAGCGCCCGAACCCTGCCCCAGGAAAGCCACACGGCCGATGGCCACATAGCAGGTGTAGGCCAACGGGATATAGACCCCCTCCCGGGGCGCCTGCCACAGCCGCGCAAGCTGCTCGCCGCTGGGGTGTAGTACCAGGGGGTTTTCACTGACATAGATCTGATCGTCGTAACGAACGAAGTCAAACCCCGCCGTACGGCCATACACGGCAACAACCGCAAAGGCCAACACCAGCGCCGCCCAAACCCCATTCAAAGAGCGAGCAGCTTGGTTGGGGCGATCGGTGATCTTGGGATTCGTTTTCACGAAGCGAAAAATACCCCAACGGGGTTCAACAACAAAGCCCAGGGTCGCGCAGCGCCACCCTGGGTAACCCTGATATCGATCTTGAATGGTTTGGACAGTCATGCTTGACCATTGTGATACCCTTTCAGGGTATGCTTGGTTGTGGAACCCTTACCCAGGGTGACGCTGCGCTTACCCTGGGCTATGCTGTTGAACCGCTTTGCGGTTACCGCTGGGTAACGACAGTTCTCGAACCGGCAACACCCTGGAGTGGCTGTTATTCCTTCCAATAGGTGTTTCAAGAATGCGCACCGCCTCGAACACGATCCCGGACAATTGACAGAATCGATGGCCGGTACCTGTACCATAAGATTAGTGACCTGTTGGCGACGAGAAAGCCGTAGGCGGATTGAAATGCATCGCTGGTATTATTCGGTAGTATTCCTTATTGCGATCCCAATTCTGGGCTGCAATGAACCCGCGCAGAATGCATCGCCCCAGAAACAATCGTCACGCACTTCCGCTTCATCAGAAAACCGTCCTCGATCTGGATCGCAAGAAGAGTTCGATTCCATTATTGAGTTGATAAATGAAACTGTTGGTGAACCAGACGCGCAAGAGCCGCCTGAACCGTTTGATCCTCCTTTGACTGACGCTGAAATAGCAAGCATTGTCCAGCAATGTGTCCGACATGCAATCACCGACCCAGCCTTGCAATCGACACGCGATTTCTATGGCACCCCCGGCAACAAAGACGTCGTATTGTTAAATGATCTGCCGACCAAATGGCCCGATGGTTTTCGTACTGAGATTGATGGCTTTCGCCTGCGTTTCGGTTCCCCAAATCAAACGAACGGAGATTCCGATCGTATGCTTGGCATAGGATTGGGGAAACTTGACGTTCGTGCTCCGCCCTTTTTTGGATCCTTTGAGGGCAATGTCATTCTGGTTTTGCAAAATGTAGGCGGAGTTAGAAACGGCGCGGTGATCGGTGGTTGTTCAGTCTTCTACAAGATTTGCCGAGATGGCGACAAAGTTGTCGCTGAGTTCTGGGGTTGGTTCGATCCCTAAGCTTTGTCTCGCATTTAACCTGTCGGGCTACTTACCTGTATTGTTCGGCGGGATTACGGTCTTTCCAACTTCTGCAAACGTCGATGAACAGCTTCGGCTTCGGCACGATCGCCGGACAATTCCAATGCCCGCGCTAGCTGCCGCAGCGATTCCACATCGTTTGGCATCAACTCCACCGCGCGACGCAGGGCATTGATGGCTATCTCGTTCTGACCGGCTTCGAGCCGTGCCGTGCCTAAGTTGAACCAGGTGTCGGCGTCGTTTGGTGCGATCTCGACTGCCTGAGAGAGGACGTTCGCGGCTTCTGCCCAGTTGGCTTGTTGGCCCAGCAGAGAGGCTAGCCGGGTATAGGCTTCAAGCTGTTCTGGCGTTTGTTTCATTACCATGCGGTATTGGGCCTCCGCGGCGGGCGAATTGCTTTGCTGCAGATAGATCTTCGCAAGCAAATACCGGGCAACGAAATGGGTTGGCACGGCCGTAAGCAGGTGGTCGAGCACTCCGACCGCATCGTCCAATCGCCCCAAACCAACAAGCACCCGGGCGATCGATCGTTGCGCCTTCACGTAGCCCGGGCGAAATTCGAGCGAACGCTGATACGTGGCCAACGCCTTTTCCAGTTGTCCGAGAGACTCGTAAGACGCCGCGAGATTTAGCCAAGCCTCGGCCGATGTCGGGTCACTTGCCAAGGCTTGGTTGTAGAACTCAATCGCCCGATCGTAGTTGCCGGCCTTTGCTTCCAAGTTGCCCAGCGCGTTGGCCGCCAACACACTGCGAGGGTTTACCGAAAGCGTTCGCTCGAACAATGTCCGGTCGTTCTTCCAGTAGGCCGTTTGCTGCCAACTCTGGATGCCGCAGGCAGTGAGAATACAGACTACCAGCAGCGTGGCGAACGGCCCTTTGCGAGCCGCGAACCACGCGGCAAGGCCCAGCGATGGTCCTAATAGTGCAAAGTACGCATAGCGGTCGGCCACCGTTGAGATGGCTTGAAATCCAAAGGGAACGAGCCCTAACACTGGCGCAAGACTCAGCGCGAAGATGGCCCCGGCTGCCAGCCACACGGCCCGACGTCGAAGCAACAACCCCACGGATACCACGGTCGCGGGAATGAGCCAAGTGAACCAACTCGAGGTCGAAGCCAACACTGCCTGCGGTGTCCGACCATAGTCGGGCACAAGCTGCACCGGCAAGACGAGCTTCGTGGTGTAAAACGCCAATGTGTCGCCGGCAACACGCAGCCGACCAATGGCGCCTGGGGGCTCGACGTCATTCATTGTTTGCGACTGCACTTGCCACGTCACGACGGCAATCGTGATCCCGATCAGAAGCCACAAACCAAGTCCTCCGACAACCGGTCTCCACGCCCGGCGACGCACCAAGACCTCAACCGCGGCGATGACCAATGGCAACACAACCGCGGTGGGCTTGGAGAGTACCGCAAGTGCGAAAAAGATGGTTGCGGTCGCGGCACGCCACCCTCGTCGCGGCAATCGCAACTCGGCAGCCGTCGCGGCCAAGTATTGGTGATATGCCAACAGCGAGAAGCTCGCCGCCAACAGGCCTTTAGTCTCGGTAATCCAAGCAATCGTTTCCACGTGCAGGGGGTGAATCCCAAATAACAACGCCCCGACCAGCGGCCCTTTGGTCCCAGGGACCAAACGCATCAACAGCCCGAACACCAACGCCGTGTTGGCTAAGTGCAGCAGCAAGTTGCCCACGTGAAATAGCGTTGGGCTGAGCCCCACGGTCGACTGAAAATCGTCGTGCGACCCCGGCAGATTCAGCCAACGCGACAACAGGGCTTCACCGCCCCAAAACGTATAGGTAACGGGAATGTAGAGCCCGGCATAGCCTTCGTGCCAGAAGTATGCCAAGTCGGTCCAAGCGAAGGCCGACCGTGTGAAGATCGGATTGGCCGATACGTTGGCCGGATCGTCCAAGGCAACGAACGCATGATTGACGGACGAAGCGTGAACCCCGGCGGTAATGACCAGCAGCAACAGCCACGGCCAATAGCGCGCCCGACGGCTTGTTGCACGCTCAACTTCGTCGGCATCAGCAGACGGCCCTTCCATGAAAGTCGATGCCGCTGAAGACATATTCTGTTCACGACAAGACAATGAAGAGGTTCGGACTTTTTGAGACGACGTTCTCTATCGATTGTAGACACATCGTGTATGACGCTCCATGCCAAGAATCTTGATGTACTTGCATAGAGGCTCACCTGGGGCAATGCGCTTCCGACCAAACAGAAACATTCCTGCCACAGGCGAATCACGGTGACCCAGACGATGGAGGCTGGCCACTGCCGTTTAACGGTGGCCTGACGCCAGAGGTGGCCTCGATTTCTTCCAGGATGGGAACGATCGAGGATGTCATCGAAGGGTCGAGCCGCATGGCTTGTCCAAGATGTTTCGCGGCACCGTGGGCATCTTCTTCCCGCCACAGCGCCACTCCGAGATTCAGGTGTGCCTGCGAATAACCGGCGTCGAGATCGACTGCACGTTGAAAGTGCTCGATCGCCTCCGAAACATGTGCCTGCATATAGAGCGTGGCGCCCCAGTTGTTTTCTGCCTCGGCATAGTCTGGGTTAATCTCGACACAGCGTCGGAAACGTGCGGTTGCCTCTTCGTGATCCCCACGGTTCAAAAGCACGACACCCAAACCGTTGTGTGCCAACCACGCATTCGGGCTTCGATCAAGGGTCTGTCGCCACAAACGTTCTTCGTCGCCGCCAAATGTCCACGCATGTTGCCAGGTGAGAACGGTTAACGTCCCAACAAGGAGCGTTGCCGCGATCGGTCCGAGTTGCCGCCAGCGAGATGTCAGGCTTGCGATGTAGTGCGATGCCCAGCCGAGGAGCAACGCCAGCAAGCCTGGAAGGGCCAGATATTGCCAATGGTCGGCCACCAACGAGTAGACCATGTAGTAGATATTGACGAATCCCAACACGGGAAACAGGTTCAGCAGATAGTAGCCCATGGCAACCAGGCAAGCGGCTCCCCACGCTGCTCGATGACGCCAGGCAACGATCAGAATGGCAATGAATACCACGTAGGGGACGAAATCCAACAGCGATGGATCGTCGAGCTTCCACCTTGGATAGATAAAGGATAAGCCGACGGGATAGATCGCCTCGGCAATATAGAAGACGACCGCCTGTCCCGCGGTGGCAAGACGCGAGATGAACCCGTCATCGCGAATCACTTCATCCTGCCAGTACCGCTGCAGCGCAAGATTGCCCACCCCGGTTACCCCCGCGATGACAAAGAAGACCGCGCTGCCACGCAGGTCACGAAGCGTCCACGTTCGCCGGCGCCACCAGGCGACCAACAGCAACACAAAAGGCCACATGATGACGGCCGTTTTTGTCAGCAGCGCGGCGACAAACAGCCCCACGGCAGCCCAATACATCTTCGACCGTGCGTCGTCTTCCCAACGCAAGTAGCACAGCAGCGAGCCGAACACCAGCGTTGTTGACAGCAGGGTCTTGCGTTGCAAGATCCACGCCACTGCTTCGACGGTCACCGGATGCACAACAAACACCGCCGCCACGAGCCAAGCACCGGCGACTTCCAACCTCAACAACAGTCGCCACAGCAGAACCCCATTCAGCCCGTGCAGAATGACGTTCAGCATGCGATAACCGGGCGCCCAATCGCCCCAAATATGCCATTCGATCCAATGGCTGGTGAAAGCCACCGGCCAATAATCTGGTTGCGCCACGCTTGTCCAGAATTGCATCAGACCGGCTGTCGTCCGCATCTGGAGGTTGTCGCGAATCACGTTGACGTCGTCCCAGACGAAGTCGCCCGGTAGGGCTGGCACATGAGCAACGACCGCCAACACGACGAGCAATGTCGCAGCCAGCCAGGGATTCAGTTCGTTCGACGCCGGTCGACACCCCTGTTGTAAAGAGGCGGAACGACGGTTGCCGGCACGGTCTTTTGCGATCAATGCGTTGTCTCTAAGCTGGCAGGATATCCGTCTCAACGATTCCAAGGACACGATTCCAAGACTGTCCGGTTCAACGAGCAGGTACACGCGTATTCTAGTCGCAGCACCCACAACATCGCGAATCCACGGCTTGCGTCGTGGCCCACCGGAGTTAGCACATGGCTCGTAAGCAACGTGCGAAGTCCCGCGCACAGGTCGAACATCCGAAGACCGGTAAGAGGTCCAGCCCTGCGATGGGAAGCTGGCTCCTCCGACGCACCGTTGCCGTGTTGCTGGGAACCGCCGTCGGTTTGCTTGCCGCCGAGATTGGCTTGCGCGTTCTAGACATCCGCCCCCCGCGCTATGCCTACCCCCAGCAACTTGGCTGGGACGGATCGATGTATCGCGATTCTGGCGACCAATTCATCAAACGCCGCAGCCGCTTTGAAGACCAGGGCGTGCTGATGGGCGAGTATATCCCCAACGCACGCTTCAAGATTGTCTACGCAACCAATCCTCGCGGCTATTTTGACTCCGACGGAAGTGTGCTCTGCGAAATCAACGCACATGGTCTCCGCGGAGCCGATTGCCAAAAAGAAAAGCCGCCGGGCACGTTCCGTATTCTCGGCATCGGCGATTCGTTCACCTTCGGCGTCGGCGTGAGGGAAGAAGACACCTTCCTACGTAGAATTGAGACACAGCTCAACGAAAATCGCGTGAGCCCTCCGGCGTTCGAGGTGCTCAACGCTGGAGTTCAAGGCTACAACACGCGAGACGAGGTGACGCACCTAGAGCATCAGTGGCTCGATTTCGATCCCGACCTGATCCTGATCGGGTTCTACTTGAACGATGCCTACTCCGATCACACGTTCTTAAACATGGGTCAGGCACTGGGAATCTATCAGGAAAAGCCGGAAGGTCTCGCACGGATTAGCTATCTGATCGACCTTGGGCAGCACACCTATCATGCCCGACAAATGCGGCAACGGATGGATGCCTATTACCGACAGCACTTCTTTATGGATGCCCAGGAATTCTTGGAGCAGCCTGGCGAAGCCATGGTTGACTGGGGCGTATCGCGCAACGCGCTGGAACATGCCGTCGCGCTCGCCAGCGAGCGAGACATTGCAATCGCACTCGTGATCTTCCCGGAGCTTCACGAACTCGAAGGTACGTACCCGTTTGAAGACATTCATCGTCTCGTAATCGAGACATGCAATCGCCTGGGTTTGCCGGTCATCGATTTACTGCCGACATTCCGAGGGCATCAAGACGAATCGCTTTGGGTCCACCCTTCAGATCATCATCCCAACGAAGTCGCTCATCGGCTAGCAGCGACCGCGATTGTCTCTTTCTTGGAAGAACAAGGCTTGTTATCGACGGCGCTGGCACCAGAGTGATCAACGTTTCTCGCGTCTCACAGGGGCGCCGGTTCTCTCAAACTGTCGGAAAATCGCCATCAAACCTCGAAACGACACACAAAATCGACCGAACTCTTGGATCCAATCAACAGCTTTTCAGGGCTGAAATCTGCCCGGCGGATGGCGACTTTTCGGAATTGGCATAAAAAAACTTGGATTTTTTTTGGGACCTGAATTTCGCCCGACCAACTCCCTAACGCCCGACCGTCAGGCTTCGGCAATCGCTTCCGGAAGAAGGCACACATTGTTGCTACCAAACACCTTACAGCACATTCAACCAGTTCTCAGATGGCATATCTGATGGCATACGTGAAGGTGGATTCGGAGTCGAGCTTTGTCTGCATGGAGCCAGTTATTCGGGAAATGCAAAAAAATCATGTTTTTTCCTTTGCACTACCTGAACCTCTTGCTAAACTCGCCCCCGTGACCTTTTCCCTGCGGGGAAAGGGCCGCATCGTCGTTTTGTTCACAAATTGCAGAAGTACACCGCTAGTTAGACCTAAGAAAGGCGCCGCTAATGAGTTTGAAACAACACGGTTTATTATGTCGAGTAATGAGCGCTGCGATCATCGCAGCAGTGGCTCTTGTCGCTGTTCCTGCTTACGCAGATTTTCAGGGCGGCACGGCCACGCAAGACCTCTATACGATGAATGGTACAAACGGGAATATCACCGTTAACGAAGGCTCGACCGTCAGTGTCCAGCTTCGTATGCGTATCAACGGTGGCGTGAACAGTGGTTTCGCGGGTACAACGACAAACCGCCTGAACCCCAATCAGGTCGTCTTCTCCCGTTTCGGTAACTCCGGTTTCGCCACCTCCACCAGCAACACCGGTGGTTCCACAACGGCTACCCACACACTCAACGGGTCGTTCTTCTATGGGCAAGACGGACCTCACACGGTTTCATTTGCCGACAGTGTGCCGATGAGTGCCGTTGAAAACAGTTCCTTCGGCTTGGGCCAAAGTATTCCCGCGGCCAGCAGCTTCCAAAGCAACAGCCGTACGGTCACGGTGTTGAACGTCGCTCCGACGGTCACCACCGCGACCCAAAATGGCACCAACGGCACCATCACGGTTGCTGAAGGTTCCAGCGTCGCTTTGCGAATGCAATCGACCGATCCGGGTGCTGATGTCCAGACGTTTACCATCAACGGTGGGGGAGCTGGAAATGCCGGGGGCGCGACCAGCGGTACTCGAACTTCGAATATCGTGAACCAAGTGTTCGGTCAAGACGGCTCGTTCACCAACACGTTCAACGTGGCGGATGATGATACCAATGTGAGTCTCACACGAACGCTAGGGGTCACGAACGTTGCCCCGACGATCGTTAGTGCCACACAAGATGGCAGCAACGGTAACAGTACTGTCAACGAAGGTTCGACGGTTGCTCTCCAGATGCAATCGACCGATCCTGGTCTTGATGCACAGACCTTCACCATCAACGGCGGTCCTGCCGGAGTTGGTGGAACCAGCGGTACTCGTACATCGAGCACCGTGAACGTTGCCGCACAGGACCAAGGTACCCTCACCAACACGTTCAACGTGGCGGATGATGATACCAATGTGAGTCTGAATCGCTCGGTTACGGTCAACAACGTTGCACCGTCGCTGTTCGGTCTCAGCACTCCGGGGTCGATCCTTACTGGTCAGACGGCCAACTTCTCTGTGTCCGCAAGTGACCCAGGTGTGTTGGATGACTTGACCTTTGCTTGGGATCTTGACGGCGACGGCTTGTTCGACGACGCGATCACCAATCAGGGTGCAGGCGGAAGTGCTAGCGACACGGTGCTCTTCACCGGCATCCCGGCACCGCCAAATGTCCTGAACCTTGGTGTAAGGGTCTTCGATGGTGATGGTGGTGTGGACACGATTCTGTTCAACATCATGGTTCCAGAACCTGCAACCGTCGTGATGATGGGTATCGGGGCCATTGGCCTGGGTCTCATCGCCCGACGACGACGAAAGCAGGCTTAATTGTCTGTGTGTACCCCTGGTCACCATTGACCAGGACTGTGATTTGTGAACTTGACCGGGTCGCCTTCGG
>CAZNXE010000137.1:0-14760 GCA_964576465.1 uncultured Planctomycetaceae bacterium | reverse complement strand
GGGCATCCCGCTTCATGATCTTGGCATACTTCCACATCTCGATGGCGAAGTGCATGCCGTTGCTGTCGAAAGTAACCCTGGTGATCAACTCCAACGCGAGCAACATCACCAGCAGCCCCGCGATCAAGCCCCGATCTCTGCCAGGGCAAGCCCCAGTCTACTCGGCCAACTCTCTCGTAGTCGCAGATAAAATCGATGAACCACGACATCCGCGGGCTTCATCAAACACGATCGTTTTCCGTTCGTCGTGCCGTTGTGTCGTTGTGGTAATTTTCCACGTCGCAACTTTATCCTATCCACGACGACACGACGGACTCTTGGTAAACCGATGGTGTGCGAAGGTCGAGAAACCTTGGGCGGGTAAGAACTAGGCGTCCACTGGCGAAGGGGCGACTATTCGGCCAATTGCCCAGAGAAGTAGAGGGTCGCCCAGATGACGAAGCGATGACAGAAGCCATCCCCAGGAAGAGCCACAGTGTGATCATGTAGATCCTGTGGAACTCTCGCATGTCGTTCCGCATTCCGTCGCGGTCATCGCTGCGTGGTTCGGTGCTCTTTGTCATTTCTATTACGCCGCTTCAGTCGTAGCATTACGCGAACAGCTCTTTGATTACGCGGCCGCCGTTGGCGATCTTCATGGGGCGGCCGTTGAGGCTTGTAAAGGTGGTCGAGAGCGGGATGCCGAGGGTCTTGAGCACCGAGGCCATCACGTCTTGCGATGCGTAGGGATCGCTCGTAATGCGGAGGCCGTTCTCATCGGTGGCACCGACCGCGATGCCGCCTTTCAGCCCGCCACCACCGACGACGACACTCCAGGCACGGGCCCAGTGATCGCGCCCGACGTTGGCGTTGATTCGCGGGGTGCGTCCGAATTCGCCCATCCAGATGATGACGGTATCTTCCAGACGGCCACGCTCGTCGAGATCGCTAATCAGGGCGCTCATGGCGGTGTCGAGTTGCGGCAGTTTGTTGTTCTCCAGAATGTTGAACACATCCTGGTGGTTGTCCCAGCCGCCGAAGTCGACCTCGACGAACGGCACGCCCGTTTCGGTCAATCGGCGTGCCATCAAGCAGCCCCGCCCGAAGGCGTTATCGCCGTACCGCTCACGCATCGACTCGGGCTCTCCGCCCACCTTAAACGATTCCATCTGTTCGCTAGTCATCAGGCTAACGGTCTTTTCGAGCACCTTTAGATGGTCGTTCGCCGCCGGACCGCGGCCCTGGTTGACGAAGCGATTTTCAAGGGAGGCCAGCATGTACATTCGCTGATCGAGTCGCTGGCGATCGACGTCCATTTCCAGGTTCCGCACGCGACCGTTGGAATCGACCACGAACGGTGCATAGGTCATGCCCAAGAAGCCGGGCCCCTCGCTGCCGCCGCCGATCGAGACGAAAGGTGGAATGGCTAGATCGGGGGTTTGCTCGATCAGTTCGTGGCTCACCACCGCGCCATAGCTGGGATGAAGAACATTGGGGTTGGGCACATAGCCGGTGTGCATGTAATAGCGACCGCGATTGTGATCGGCTTCCCGAGTGCTCATCGAACGAATGATGGCCATGTGGTGCATCTGCTGGGCCATCTTGGGCAGGTGCTCGGAAATCTGTACATCGCCGGTGGTTGCAATCGGCTTGAACGGACCGCCGGTCGCCGTGCCGGGCTTCAGATCCCACAGGTCGATGGTGCTGGGGCCACCGCCCATCCACAGCAAGATGGCCGACTTGTTCCGCCGCTTGAGATCATCGGCATTGGCGCGCAGCGTGCCGGCAAAGTTGATCGCCGGGGCGACCATGGCCGAACTGGCCGCCAAGTGTTTGACAAAGTGGCGACGTGACATGCCTCGCGGAGTGGTCCAGCGTCTGTTCATCATTCGGTTCCTCGGCAATCGCTGTTGGTTCGCTTCGCCCCACAAGTTTGTAACTGACGCAAGGCAAACGACCGTGTTAGTGATTCAATATGAACTCGTTGCTGTTGAGCAACACCCACCACAAGTCTTTCATTGCTTCCAGCGAGTCACCCTCTCGCGCATCCCACAGATTGTTGGCCATGGTGATTTCTTGCGACGATGGCTTTCGGGCCAGAGCTGCAAGGTATAGCCGGTGGACCTTGGCCCGGTTTTTTATGTCAGACTTGGCAATTTCGTAGACGAAGCTTCCAGGCTTGCCGCAGGTTGCGTCGTGGACTAGCTCGCCGTTCATCATCATCAGCGTTTGTGGAATCGTGCCATTGAACGTCGACGTCTCGTCGTTCTCGTCGGTGGCGAACGCGATGGTGAACTGGGCCAGCCACTGGGCACGAATCCGCTGACGATCTTCGTAGCTACCACGGCCTGCTTCATCGGCGGCGGTGGCGACAATCAGCGAGTCGTACAGTTGTTCGGCACTCATTTGTCGCAAGTAAAAGCGACTGAACAGTGGCATCGTCCCGGTGCTCGGTTCGTCGTCCGCGTTATGCTTGCCGGCGCGGCTCGAAAGTGCATAGGCCTCGCTGGCAACAATCCAGCGCATGAGTTGTTTCAAGTCGTAGCCGTCCGCGACAAACTGTTCGGCAAGGTGATTCAACAAATCGGGGTGCGACGGTGGATTGTGCGGACCCAAGTCGTCGACTGGCTTGGTAAAGCCGTAGCCCAACAATTGGCCCCACGTGCGATTGACGATCGCCATGGAGAGTTGCGGCGCGGCGAGAACCGCGCGGGCCAGTTCTTGCCGGCGAACGATATCCTCGACGTAGCCGCTGTGGTTCGCAAGCTCGGTGCCATCGAGAAACGTGGGAAAGATCGCATTGAGCGTCGAACGGCGATCTTCATAAAAAACGGTGGCTTCCAAGGGGTTGTCACCCGACTCGCCGGCAAAGTCTTCGTCGATCAACCGCACCGAGACAATGTCGCGGCCTTCCATCGAACGCAACGCCCGGGTTTGACGGAAGAAGGCGTTCATTCCCCAGTATTGATTTTGCTTCCACTCGTTGAACGGGTGGTTGTGGCACTGGGTACACTGCACCTGTACGCCCAAGAACAAACGCGACGTGGTGGCAGTTGCCTGGGCAGCGTTGTCTTCCAGGTTGTTCAGCAGAAAGTTGACCGCGCCGTTGAAGTCTTCTTCGCCAGGTTTGTTGACTCCGGTAGCGGTGATGAAATCGTGGACCATCACGTCGTATGGCTTTTCGGAGGCCAGCGCGTCGCGAAGGTATTTCTGCAAGCCCTCGCGATTGACGAGACTGCGGCGGTCGGTGCCTCCGGTGCGACCGATTAAGAGGTTGGTCCAAATCGTCGCCCAGTGATAGATGTATTCGTCGGAGTCGAGCAGGTCGTCGACGAGCCGCTGACGCTGATCGTCTTCGTCGTCCTTGAGAAAGTCTTGCAGTTCGTCGCTGGAAGGAATGCGACCAATCAGGTCGAGATACACCCGACGACACCACTCACCGTCAGTCGCCTGGTCGGAAGGCCTGACATTGGCGTCCTTCCAAGATGCTTGAAGCAACTCGTTCACGGTGGCGACGACTTGGTCAGAACTTTGAGGTTCGACCGACGGCGCGGAGGGACGTTCGTCTTTCTTCGATTCGGTCCGATCCCCGGCGATCACCGCCGAGACCAAGGCCAACAGCATGGTGGCGATGAGTCCTGTGAAGCGTAAGACGCTTCGAGGATTGACTGCGGAAATAGCCGCTGGCTGCGGCCTATGGGTCCACCAAGACCGGTTGATACTTTGACGTAGTCGTCGATCGAGCATGGCGACCCCGCGATTCTCGATACCATTTGTTGGAAGGGACTTACGGCTACTAAACCCATGCTAGACGAATGTGATGGCGAAGCAAATAAAGTACCTCAACTGCCGCCTCACTCGAGAGTTTGTCGTCCGGCTGCTTGAAGCGACTCTGGTCCCCAGCAAGAAAGGAGGATTTCATGCAGAAAGCCGGCTCTTGCGAACTCAACTGCCCACAAAAAACACAAAAAAAGCCAGTCTGCCTGGCGAGTGGGGTTCGCCAAGCAGACTGGCTGGTGTTCGATTATGCAACACATGTTTAATTATGCTACACTTCCTGAACACCGTCGGGCTTTTGAAAGATCACCTAAGCAACCCTCCGGCCCATTCCCGCAAGGTCTTGCGGGACGCAGCAACGCCAACCTCAACTCTGTCCGTTGCCAGCTTCTCACGTTCCCGAACCACTGTTCCGAGTGGCGTTTACGTGTTGGCTCCCGAAGGAGCCCCGTTGCCTCTTCCGATTCCAGTTGCCTCTTCTTTGTTCTGGAATCTCTCTTCCGGCCCCGTCAGGCGATCGGCTGCCTTAAAGCCAATCGCCAAGCTCAACTCACGTTCCGCTGTAGTTATAAGCAAACAGCGTGCCAATTCGGCCAGGGATCAAGAAAATGATCTGCGGATCGGAACTGATGCCCAGACAAGTTAGCGATGCCTGCCCGGAGCCAGTAGGTTCTCGCTCTTCAAGAAGCGAAGCAAAGCGTCTGCCGCAAGCTGGTGCGCGATCTCGTTGGGGTGGTGATCTGACGGATGGACCCACAGAGTACGGTCGTCGTGACCTTGATAGACATCCAGCAGATCAAGGTATGGAATCTGAAATGCCTCCGCTGCTTCCGCCACAACCTGATGGATCGACCTGAAGGGATAGTCTCCGTCCAGAGCGTGCAGTTCAGGGAATACGACCATGGCAAGACGGAAGCCATGCTGTCGCGAAAGCTCCGCGGCGTGCCGCAACGCGGCCTTTGAGACGGTCCAATCGACCGCGGTTTCGTCGGGGTTACTCAGAAAGGACTTCGCACTTTTGAAGTAGCTCTGGAGATAATAGTCGTTCATTCGCTGGCGAAGTTGCTGCCCGCGCCACGTATGTTGCAGCAGATCGACAAGGTAGCTGCGTTGGGCAAGGCCGTCTGGCTGCAAGTAAATTCCCAACCCTTCCCCGTTGTTGAGAAAGGTTGCGTCGGAGTAAGCGTCGTTTAGGTAGAAGACAATGAGCACTAAGTCGGGAGTGTATTTTAACCAGCGGTGCTCTACGTAAAGGACCTCTTCTCGCGTATTGTAGCCCTGCACTCCGACATTGAGCACCTCGTGCGTCTTACCCTCTCCCAAGCCTTCGTTGAGTGTCGTTTCCAGCCGCCGGAGGAATGTATCTTCGTCGCGCACGCCAACGCCAAAGGTGAACGAGTCGCCGACTCCCAGAATGCGGTGGGTGTCGACAGGTTTCTCTAGCGTCACTTCCGGCCCGCGGATTCCGGCGTTATTGATGTGAAACGTGATCGAATTGTCATCGTCGAAATAGCCGCGTGGGTTCGTTGCATAGACGACCTTGAACTGCGCGCCGGGAACGTATTCACCCATTTGAACGCCTTGGTCCGCGAAGCGGCTTTCGCGCTTGATGAGTCCTTCGCCCCACATCCCCTTCTCAACATACGCGGTGCCATCCCAAGCAAGCCAACGCGGCGACGGATATCGCTCAGGCCGTATGCCGAACGACCGCAACGCAATTTCACTCACCGCGGTTGCCACCAGAATGCTCAACACGACCGCAAGGAGACGGAACAATATTCGTCGGGTGTTGGTGGACGTGCGAGCAGGTGGATCACCGGCTGCTTCAAAACGAGAACCTTGGATCCTCTGGCGTCTCTTCGGTTCTCGTCGGCGACGTGACATCATCGCTCCATCGTACTACTGGGCCATATGATGTACTACCTGGGACTGAAGTGTCGCCTGCTCCTTGCCCTTGGAGCTGAGGCCAGACTAAGCTTGACGCAGATTCGTGACGCTTCCTTTCGACAATACCCCCGACCTCACGTACATAAATCGTTTCCGCGCAGGAGCGCTTTGGCCGGCCTGCTAACGCATCTTGTGGCGTCGCAATTCGTGCCGGATTGCCATGGCAGCACCCCATCACTCCTGGTCGTCGTTCAACTGGCTGACGCTGCTGCGTACCATCGCCATCGTGGTTGCCGGCTTCGTGGCAATCTTCCCGGCCCTTTCTGGTGGCTTCGTCTGGGATGACGCCATCGAATTGCTCAACAATCCCCACATCATGGCGGATGACGGGCTTCGGCATTTCTGGTTCAGCGACGAGCAGCCCGACTACTGGCCGGTGGCCTATTCGAGTCATTGGTTTGAATGGCGACTGTTCCACGACAACCCACTGGGATACCGGTCGGTGAATCTCGCCCTGCATCTCATCAACGCGCTGCTGTTGTGGTACCTATTGAATGTTCTGCGTGTTCCAGGGGCTTGGCTGTGCGCGATCATCTTCGCGGTACACCCCGTCAACGTCGAGGCGATTGCCTGGATTCTTCAGCGGAAGACGCTGCTTTCAACAACGTTGGCCTTCGCTTCACTTGCCTGCTGTATTCGGCCTAACAGTGAACACCCTCGTGTGGCATACGGTTTGGCGATCGTGTTGTTTTGCTTGGCCATGCTCACAAAATCAGCCGTCGTCCTTTGGCCCGCCACGATGCTATTGGCCCGTTGGTGGCAATGTGGTCGCCTGCAACTTGCCGACATCAAATGGTCGGCTCCCTTCTGGGCCGTGTCCCTGGTGTTGGGCTGCGTGGGGGTATGGTTTCAACGATTCCGCGCGATGGCGGACGACACGGTCCGGGCTGATGATCTGGTGTCTCGCTTCGCAATCGCGGGTAAGGCCATTTGGTTCTACGCCTACAAGGCCGTCTTACCAAAGGATCTTTGTTTCATCTATCCACGCTGGCAGCTTGGCGTTTCTAGTGTCCTGTCAGTGGTTCCTCTATTGTTATTGATCGTCGTAGGGATTGTTTGCTGGAAGTATCGGCACCGCTGGGGACGTGGTGTGCTGGCCGCCGGTGGGTATTACGTCCTGAATCTTTTTCCAGCACTTGGATTCGTCAACATCTACTTCATGCGCTTCTCGCTCGTCGCCGATCACTGGCAATATCTTGCGCTGCCTGGAATCGTAACGTTGATTGTGTCTGGCGCAATCCGGTTCGCATCCACGTACAACATGCGACTGGCGGCGAACGCCGTCTCCTGCGCGGTGGTTCTGTTGCTTGTGCTGCTTGCGAACCGGCACGCCGTGGTGTTCTCGGGCAAGACGAATGAGCCGCTGTGGCAGGCTACCTTGGAGTGCAACCCGCGCGCGTGGATCGCCCACAACGATCTTGCAGTCTTGCTGCTGGCCAATGGAGACCAATCCGGGGCCGAGCTTCACGCTCGACAAGCGATTGAACTGAATCCGAAATATCCCGAGGCCGAGAGTACACTCGGGAATATCGCGATTGCGAAAGGCAACCTGGACGACGCTCTGGAGCATTTCCGTCGAGCGATTGAGTACAACCCGGACTACTTGGCGGCGTATCTTGGAATGGGGATCGTGCTCACGTTCAATGGGGAAGACGATGCCGCCGCACGCTACTTACCAACGGCCCTCGGCAGGCCCGATCTGCAACCTGAGTGGCATATCAAGCTTGCACGGCTGTACATTTCCTCGGGTCAACACGAAGAAGCCATCCAGCAGTTTCGCCATGCCGTGGATCTGGTGAGTGTTCTTCCACCGGACATCCATCTTGACTTTGCCAGCACATTGGTACAAACAGGCGACGCCGAGGCAGCGATCAAGGAGTACCATTTACTCTTGTCAGCCACGCCCGATTCCAAAGAGGCGCTCAATAACCTGGCTTGGATTCTTGCGACCCATCCACAGGCCCAACTCCGCGATCCACCCAAGGCGATCGCACTAGCATCACGGCTGACTGAAATGATCCCGGCGCCCAGATATTGGGACACCTTGGGAGCCGCCTATGCCGCCGCGCACCGATTCAACGATGCAATCGAAGCCGCGGACCAGGCATTGCAACGCCTTCCACAGGCCGACACCGGATTACGCAGTGAGATCGAACGCCGCCTCGATCTCTATCGAGAGGGGAAGGTTTATGTTGACGATGGAATTCGCACAACAAGCGCTATTTCGCCACCGTAAGGCGTGCGGCAAATAAGAACGTACCAATCACAACCCGACGCGTGAGCGAGGGAACGCAGCGTCTCACCGGTTGGTCCCTCGCTCACGCGTCGGGTTGGGATATTCTTATTTGCCGCTCGCCGTAAAGAAAACTCATTCCCACGATCGCAGGATTACCTGCGCCGGAAGACTTTTCTTGCCGCGCGGAGCGCGACGATGAAAGCGTCGACTTCGGCGGTGGTGTTGTAGAGATAGAAGCTCGCTCGGCTGCTCGCCGAAATGCCCAGCTTGCGGTGCAGCGGCATGGCGCAGTGATGCCCGGCGCGGACGGCCACCCCGTGGCGATCGAGCAGTTGCGCGACGTCGTGCGAATGGATCCCCTCGACCGTGAAGCTGACGATGCCGGCCTTCTGTTCGGGACTGGGCCCCAGAAAACGGACGCCGCCTAGCTCTTCCAATCCGCGATGGGCTAGCACGGTCAAGTGGTGTTCGTGTTGGGCAATCGCTTCGAGCCCGACCTTTTCGAGATAGTCGATCGCCGCGCCCAGGCCGATCGCCGGCACGATGGGCGGGGTGCCGGCTTCAAACTTCGTCGGGAGATCGGCCGATTCAAAGCCATCGGTCCGCACGCGACGGATCATGCTGCCGCCACCCATGAACGGCGGCATCTTGTCGAGCAACTCAGCACGACCCCACAACACGCCGACCCCCGAGGGCCCCATCATTTTGTGCCCACTGAAGGCCACGAAGTCGGCCTCCCAATCCTGCACGTCGGTCACAGCATGCGGAACACTTTGCGCGGCGTCGACCACCATCACCGCGCCGAGGTGATGGGCGCGTTGAGCAAGTTGTTTGATGGGGTTCTTGGTGCCCAGCACATTGGAGACCGAGGCCACGGCGAAAACTTTGGTCCGCTCGGTCAGCAGGTCGTCGAGCCTGGTGAGATCCAGCAGGCCATCGTCGGTGATCGGGAGAAAGCGAACAACGGCACCCGTCCGCTCGGCAGTTTGTTGCCAGGGAACGATGTTCGAGTGATGCTCCATCTCGGTGATCAGGATCTCGTCGCCCGGTTTGAGATTTGCGTCACCCCAACTACGCGCGACCAAGTTGATGCTCTCGGTGGTGCCATGCGTGAAGATCACGCTTTCGCACACGGGCGCGTTGATGAACCGGCGGATCTTCTCCCGCGCGTCTTCATAGAGATCGGTGCTTTGGTCGCTGAGCCAATGAATGCCGCGATGGACATTCGCGTATTGCTTCTCGTAAACATCGACCAACGTTTGAATCACAGCCCGAGGACGTTGCGTCGAGGCCGCGTTATCCAGATAGACCAGCGGCACCGCATCATCATGCAAACGTGTCGCCAGGATAGGAAAATCGGGGCGCAACGTTTCAGGGTCAAGCTGCGTGATAGGCTCGGCGGTGGTCATCTCTCAGGCAATCCTTGTGCTGTCGACAATCGAGGAGAACGTTGCGACAACGTTGACCTAGGCATCCGCGGGAGACGACTCGCCTTCACGTAACGAATAGATGGCGCTTTGCCACACCCGCCACGGGAGAAGGCAACACTTCTGTCGATTGGGCGTTAAGCGGGCTTGGAACAGTTCAAGCATGTCCTCGGCCGAAAAATTGCGGACCTCTTCGACAGTCTTGCCTTCCAGCTTTTCGGTAATCATCGAAGCCGAGGCCTGACTGATGCAGCAGCCGTCGCCGTTGAAATAGGCTTCCTTGACCTTCCCGTCGTCGTCAATTCGCAATTCAACGCGCACGAAATCGCCGCACAACGGGTTATCGTCCTCATGGGCGTGGGTCGCCCCGGGACACGAACCCCGATGGAACGGATCCTCGTAGTGATCCAAGATATGCTCTTGGTACAGTTCGTCTTCTGAAGTTGCCATGGTTCAGTCGCTGAAGTCGCGCGGTGGGTGCGTGTCACTTAGTCGAGTTGTGGAATTGTTTTTACCGTAGCATGGCCCCCTGGGCCGTGTAGACTCCGCGTAACACACGGTCCAGGGGACCATGCTACGGGATAGGTTTCTCTCTGCCGCTCACCTTACGACTCCAGTCTATGCGTCGCGCACACCAGCGACAACCTGTACAGGGCACCTAAAAGCTTTCGACCCGCCGGATCGCGAGCGCGACACGACGGGTCGAAGGCAATTTTCAAGTTATGGGCGTGAACCCCTTTGGGCTATTCAGGAAGTCGACCGGTCTCGACCGCGGGGAAGTCGCCGGTACAGGCCTTCATGAAGGCGACTAGATCCTGTTTGTCCTGCTCGTTCAGGTCATCAAGCGGCTTGATCTTGTCGCTCAGGTTGGGGTATTTGTCGCGACCGCCCTTTCCGATCTCGACGTAATAGTCGACCACCGCTTCGAGGGTCGCCTCGCTGCCGTCGTGCATATAGGGTGCCGAGAGTTCGACGTTGCGAACCGTCGGCGTCTTAAAGGCGCCATGGTCAGCCACATCTTCGGTCACCGCGGCCCGGCCCTCTGGCGGGTTCTCGACCAACATGCCGACGCCCAGGTTGTGGTATAGCTCGTCGGTCAGGTTGGGCCCGACATGGCAGGCGCTGCAGTGTCCCTTCTTTGCCCCCTTGTTGAAGTAAATTTCGTAGCCCCGCACGGCGCTCTCCGACATGGGGTTCTCTTCCGTGGCAGCCACGGCCGTGTTGTACAGCTCGAATAGCTCGGGATCATCTTCCTCGATATCTTCGACATCAAGGCCTGCGAAGGGTTGCAATTGCTCGTAGTAATCGTACGGCGAGGGGCCGGTGACCAGCGTTCTTTCAAAGGCTGCAATCGCCATCCCGACTGCGTCGATATTGAGTTCACCGAAGATACGATCGAATTGGATCGCGTACCCTTCGATCTCCGCGAGCGCCTTCACGACATTCTCGTGGGTGTTGCCCATCTCGATCGGATTGGCGATCGGGCCCACGGCTTGCGCTTCCAACGAACCGGCGCGCCCGTCCCAGAACTGGGCGTCGCTGAGAATGCGGTTGTAGCTCACCGGCGAATTGCGATCACCTTCTTGCCCGTCGATCCCGACGCCGAATTGCGTATGTCTGGCGAAACCTTCGTCAGGGCTATGGCAACTCGCACAACTGATGGTGTTGTCGGCCGATAGACGCGTGTCGAAATAAAGCTGCCGCCCCAGTTCAATTTTGGCCCGGGTCAACGGGTTGGCCTCCAGGCCCTTGATCTGACCGGCCCCCGCGGCAAGCCCCATGGGCAAGGTAACTTTTAACGTCATGTGATTCGATTCATCGTCCAGCCATCCGCGAATTTCGTCGACGGTTACCGATCCTTCACCGGGAAGTCCACCGGTTAGCAAGGGATCGCCCAGTGTGACTTCGGCCAGATCCGAGGCATCGTCATCTTCGATGTCTTCGGGTGAGAAGTCTTCGGTCTCCGGTGTCTCCGCGGGCGAAGGTTCTTCAGTCGGTTCAGGTTCCGCGGGCGGTTCTTCCTCGGTCATCTCCTCCTCCGGTTCCTCCGGCGTCTCTTCCTCGGATGCCTCCGTGATTTCCGGCACCTCGGTCATCTCTTCTTCGTCGAAACCGGGCTCGACGGCCTCTTCTACTTCCTCGGGCAAGTCAACGTTTACATCTCTCGGCGTGTCAGCCGGATCGGTCGACGCGGGAGGGGCATTGGGCAGGGACAACTGTTGCGACGCGTCGTCTTCGGTGTCAGGGGATGTTGATTCTTGTGGGGCACATCCGCTGACGAAAATGAGAAGTCCAACGGCGGCAAGCAGATGGGTGAGTTTCAAGCAGTGTTTGGTCATGGTGGGAATGCCTCGGGGAGGGGTTGATGGGTCAATCCGTGGGGAGGGAGTTGTCTGTCACGTTACGGGGTTAAGTCCTCGACGATGGCGCGACGCACGTCTTCGCCCAGCACCGACTTGGCTTGGTAATGCGGATGGTCGATCACAAACCGTAACACCGTGTTCGGGTCTTCCGCGCGCGCTCGCTGATCGGAGGTGATTGAAAACTTGACGAACTGCACGCTGCTGACTTTCGCCTCGTCGATCTGGCCCGCGTCGAACTGACCGAGAATCGGCGCGTCGTCTCCAACTTGGAACCACACGTGCTGATCGATGCCGACCAACTTCGGCAGTTCGCTCTTGCGATCTTCTTCGTCAGGGTACTCAAACATGAACGTGACGGAAAGCATGTCGGGTTGGGAAATCAACGGGTTGTAGGCCTGGAGTTCTTCGTCCACGGCTTCCGGTTTATCCCAAGTGCCCTCGGCACGCAACATTTCCAGCACTTGATACCGCATCGTGTCACGGTTTTCGATGTGCGCCGTGCAATTCGCGCCCAACAGCACACGCCGCGAGCGTTTATGCACCATGATCTTGCGACGAAAATCGTCGCGGACGCTGGTGTACTCTTCAAGACTCAGTAAATCGTCGGGGGACAAAAGTTCCGCCATGTTCGCGGCCGGTCGTGCGACGCGGCCCTCCAAGAATGTTCTTCGTGTCAAAGATTGCTAAGTCGCAGTCGTTTCCTCGCCGGCCGTTTCGGTCGGATGGGGAAAACCATCTTTGCGATAGGCTCGTGCCAATATCTGCACGGGATGTAGCGGGCAACGACCGGTGGCTTGCTCGAATTGTACCGCAGCGAGCGGGCAGTCGCTGGCCCATACCTCGGTTTTCACGTCCTGCATTTCCTCGAAAGCCTTCTTTCCATTCTGCAGCGAGAGCGTGTAGTATTCGCGTTTCATGGCCCAAGTGCCATCGTGACCGCTGCACTGTTCAACCCGGTGAACCTTGACGCCGGGAATTCGCTTCATCAGTTGCTGGGCTGGAAAGCCAATCGCCTGCCGCCGCAAATGGCACGGAACGTGATACGCGATGTCGCTGCCCGGTGTGCTCCGGTAGTCCTCGCGAAGCTCGCCCGCTTTGCGCAACTCGAACAGAAACTCGCAAATGTCGCGCGTGGCGTCGGCCACTTGCTTCGCGGCATCGGCCATGGGGCGATCGTCGGGATCGTCCAGAAGCAACGGGTACTCGTGGCGAAGCATCAAGCTGCACGTTGGGTTGATCACCGCGATGCGATATCCACGTTCGACAAACGGCAACAACTGCTCGACGTTGCGACGTGCCCGCTGCTTGGCCGTCTTCACGTCGCCCGCATCAAGCGCCGGCATTCCGCAACAATTCACTTCCGGGCATGCGACTTGGCACTGGTTGTGCGTTAGCACGTCAACCGCATCGCGCCCGACGGTGGGGTTGTTGTAGTTGACGAAACAAGTGGCGAACAGCACGACGCGATGACTGCTATTGCTCGTTTCGCGTCGACCGTCGGTCTGCTTGGCGAACCATGTGTCGAACGTCGGTTTCTCGAACGACGGCAACTGTTTGTCGCGGTGAATTCCGGTGGCCTTTTCCAGCAACACGCGAAAGGCCCGCGTGCGGTTGGCGGTGTTCGCTAGCGCGGGGAACATCGTGCCTTGTCGCCCCAAGCGGTCGGGGTCTGAAAGCATTTTTTCCCGCGCCGGCACACCTTCTCGCTGCACACGAACCGCCCTTGCTCGCAACATCAACGCGGGGAAATCAAGCTGGTACTCATGATCGTCGGCGACCGTGTAGGGGCACTTCACGTAGCAGAGTTGACAGCCGAAGCATTCGTCGACGACTTGCCGCAAGACACCGTCATCGAGCGTACGCGCATCGCCGTCGTTGTCGTCCACGGCCCGAAACAGCGTGGGAAACGACTGGCAGTATTTGAAACAAAGCCGACAGGATTGACAGAGATCGAACGTTCGCTTCAACTCACCCTGAAGGGCGTTTGCGTCGAAGTAACGCGGATCGTTGGGGTTGTACGTCATCCCATCGGTCGGGGCGAACGAATGATGTTGGCCGCCTTGCGACATGATGTGTTTCCCACGAGCGATCGGATGTATCTGAGAATTGTCGGCCCGAAGCGCATGCGCACAGCGCGATGCGGGCGAACGGTTGGTGACGAATTCTTCGCGAAATTGCGATCTTAGCCGAGGCTTGCCAATGCCGCCTGGAATTTGCCAGCGTGGCTTTTTTCAGCCTTGGCCAAGGTCTCGAACCAATCGGCAATCTCTTCAAAGCCCTCTTCTCGGGCAGTCTTGGCAAAACCGGGGTACATGTCGGTGTACTCGTGCGTCTCGCCAGCGACGGCTGCCTTGAGCATCTCTTGAATGTCGCCAATCGGCATGTCCGTGGCGGGGTCGCCAATCTTACGCATGTAGTCGAGATGACCGTGGGCGTGGCCGGTCTCGCCCTCGCCTGTCGAACGGAACAAATCGGCCACCACTGGCTCGCCCTCGACATCGGCAACCTTGGCGAAATACAGATAACGACGATTGGCCTGCGACTCACCCGCAAACGCGGCCTTCAGATTCTCGTGGGTCTTACTCCCGGCAAGTTCAGTCATGGCTTCGGCTCCTGGGAAGGTTGGTTGGGTGGAATCTGAATCTTATTTGGTGAGGATGCAGCAAATGTCGAATCGCGACAGTGCAGGCCGCCTCAGTCATCGCGGCGGGGGCCTTGCTCGAAAATCCGTCGAACTTCGCGAAGTATATCAATAATGACTATTGATTCAAAGACCCGAGAAATCGTCGCAGGACGCTGGAACTAACCGTTCGGAAGGATCCACGCCGCGCAGTATTTGAGACCCGATGTTGATCAACTCGACTGAAGGGAGGAACCCAGCGTAGCATCACGAGTTCCACCACGATTCGGGCAGACTTCTTGTCCTTGGCGTAGCAAAAGCACCGAATTTCATCGCATTGAACCCGTTTACAGGGGCTGCACTTTCTGACTTTTGACTTACCTTATGCGGCCAAGGAGATGAGGTTTTGGG
>CAZNXE010000136.1:12176-14773 GCA_964576465.1 uncultured Planctomycetaceae bacterium | reverse complement strand
TAGTACCGATTCCGATCGGGAAACGTTGCGTGGAAGCCGGTTTCGAATGCGGCGACCAGGGGAATTTCTGACAGTCGTTCGCTGAGCAATCGCATGGCCTTCACATACGGAGGGTTGTGAGCCGGAGCCACACGGGCCATCGACTCCATGTCGGCGAGCACCGCGCCGGTCACGCGTTGAACGCCCGTTGTCGCACCGCCATGCACGGCCTTGAAGCCAATGGCCGACACTTCAGAGACGTCGGACAAACAACCGCCGTCGGGGTCGGTCAACTGTTCAAGGCACAACCGCACCGCCACCGCATGGTCTGGCACGGGCGTTTCCATTTCGCGCCGCACCTCACCAATCTCGACGAACTGACTACTCTGCTCGGCACCGATTCGTTCGGTGCCGCCGCGCGCCAGTTGGCGCTCGTCGTCCATGTCGAACAAACGGTACTTGAAGCTCGTCGATCCTAAGTTGGCAACCAGGACCTTCATCGGCGTTTCTCCTCGGCCGAGTCGTGCGGTAGACGATTACGTGGGTCAGGCATGCCTTATTCCAAGTAAGCGGCAACCAATCCTTCGGACGGCCGTGGGATGACATGGCTGGCAACCAGGTCGCCGATTTGCGAGGCAGTTGCCGCACCAGCTTCAACGGCCGCACGCACGCTGCCCACATCGCCACGTACGATGGTGGTTACATACGCACCGCCGATTTGAATTTGCTTGACGATCTCGACATTCGCGGCCTTGGCCATGGTGTCGGTCGCTTCGATAAGGGCCACAAGGCCCCGGGTTTCAACGAGTCCAATGGCGTCTTGCATGGAAGGAATATCCTGTATCAAAAGGTGTGTGAAACTAAGACTTGCCGCGGCTCGAGGTGGGTCGCGTCATGCCAGGGGGCAGAACATTTTGCAGATCTTCGTGTGGGCGCGGGATGACCTGCACGGCGATGATCTCGCCAATGCGACCCCCTGCTGCAGCGCCGGCATCGGTGGCCGCTTTCACTGCCGCAACGTCGCCGGTTACAAAGGCCGTGACCAGGCCGCTTCCGATCTTGCTCCAACCGAGGTACTCGACGTTGGCCGCTTTGACCATTGCGTCGCTGGCCTCGATGAGAGTGATCAGGCCCTTGGCCTCGATCATTCCCAACGCTTCCATCGTCTTTGCCATTTCTTCGTCTCCAATTCGTCAACAGGTGAAAAACGTTATTGCTTCATCAGTTCCACGCGCGCCGCGCGGTCTAGGTTGCTGGCGTTTCCTTCGTCAGTATCGAGGTGAACTTCGAGTTTGCTTGTCTCGTCGGCCCGCACCAGCAGGTCTTCCAAGACCATGCCGCATTCCGAATGAATCCGCAGATTCATGCGGTCGCCGTTGCGAACGCCGTAGAAGGTGGCATGTTCGAGGTTCATGTGTACGTGTCGCTCAGCGCGGATCACGCCTTCGCTCAGGTCGACAACTCCCTTGGGGCCCACAAGCACGCAGCCGGGGGTGCTGGCAATCTTGCCGCTGGCTCGAACCGGCAGATCGATCCCCAACGAAATACCGTCGGTAAATGCCAGCTCCACTTGGCTGTAGGGACGTGTCGGGCCAAGCACTCGAACGGCCGGCAGCATGCGTTTCCGCGGACCAACGACCATGACGGTTTCTTCAGCGGCAAAGAAGCCTTCTTGGTACAGCGACTTCATCGGTGTCAGTGTGTGGCCGGCCCCGAACAGGGTCTCAACGTGTTCGTCCGAAAGATGGAGGTGCCGTGCCGAGACGCTTACGACCAACTCGGGCGCGCCGTGGGATGCACCCGCCTGTTGGATAACAATCTCTCGCACAATCTGTTCGATCGTGTCTCGGTCGATGGATGTTGCAGTGCTCATAGGCTTCAACGCCGCCGTGGGGCGGGGTCGCAATCAAGTAAAGGTTTGTGCGTTAGCCGTTGTCAGTTGGCCCGGCGATCACAAGTTGCACGCCGGCTGCGGTAATTTTGCTACGCCAGTCCTCCGTGATGCCGTTGTCGACGACCATCCGGTCGACGTCTCCCAATTCGCCCAGAGAGCAGAGGCTTCTTCGGCCAAACTTTGAGCTATCAACCACGATCATCACCTCGTCCGCGGCTCGCATCATGGCCTGTTCGGTTTGCACTAGAAGTAAGTTGCCGTTGTAAAACCCCTCGTCGGTGATCCCACCCACGCTGAGCACGGTTCGCCGAACGCCGAGTGTGCTAAGCATCTCGTCGGCGTAAGGCCCCAGCGCGACACCCGTTCGTGGGTAGACGTATCCTCCGATCAACACCAAATCCGTCACCGCATTGGATGCGAACAAATTGGCCACCGGAAGACTGTTGGTTACCACTTGCAGTGGTCGCCCCACCAAGAGTCGAGCCACTTCGTATGTTGTTGTGCCGCCATCAAGCAGCACGGTCTCGCCATCGTTAATCAGTTCAGCGGCCGTCTGTGCGATCAGCCGCTTTTTGTCCCATTGCTCTGGCTGCTGTTCCTCGAAGTGGGGCAGTTTGGGGGCATCGCCGGCGTAAAACACGCCGCCGTGCGTCCGTTTGGCTGCTCCACCTTCCTCCAAGACGTCCAGATCCCGGCGGATCGTGGCCTTGGAAACCCGCATTTC
>CAZNXE010000136.1:9308-12147 GCA_964576465.1 uncultured Planctomycetaceae bacterium | reverse complement strand
CAACGATGCGAAGCCTCGGGCTCGCACCAATTCCAAAAGTCGGGTTCTACGCTCCTCGGCAAGCACGTTCGCACCGCCTTGTGCAACAAGAGAATGAGATCGTTTCCCGCGATTATCGCGACAAATGAGACCTTTTTCAAGCATAAACAGTCATTATAATAGACAATATTTGAGTGATATCAAGCATGTACGATCATAATCAGACAAGTTTTCGTCTCTCAGGTGGTTTCCCAGGCACCTTGCTCGCCAGAATTTTTCGGGGTTTGCGGTCAACTTTGGCGTACCAGTGTTAAACAGGGTCAAGGACAACCCAACCCATACGCCCATGACTCCCGAGGAAAAAACTGGAACGTCTGCCCAAGAATCTCAGCACGAGAACGCAACAATGAAGGGGCGGCTGTGTTAAAATCGCGTTGTCCGGCTACCCCCTTCGCGCACCTCAAACGTCGCTGGCGAGCGGAGTGTGACCGGCTGCCGTACCCTCCAACTTGCCCCGATTCTGTGTACGTACACACCTTCCTTCGCGACAGCGTTGTACCGATTCATCACATCCACCCCGAGGTCCGTCATGAGTCAATCCGAGAGCCATACCACGTCTCGCAGAGAGTTCTTGAATAACACAGGTCGCATTGCCGCTGCGTCGACCTTGTTGGCGGCGTCGACCATGCCGGTACACGCGGGCGAGAACAACACGATTCAAGTGGCGCTGGTTGGTTGCGGTGGTCGCGGTGGCGGGGCCGCATCGAATGCCCTCTCGGTCGAGAACGGACCCATCAAATTGGTCGCCATGGCAGATGTCTTCCAGGATCGGCTGAGCGAATCTCTTGAGTCGTTGCAGCCGAAGTTTGGCGACAAGATGAATGTGCCAGAAGATCGACAGTTCATCGGCTTCGATGCGTACCAGAAAGCGATGGATTGCCTGAACCCTGGCGACGTCGTGATCTTGGCCACCCCGCCAGCTTTCCGCTGGGTGCATTTTAAGTACGCCATCGACAAGAACCTCAACGTCTTCATGGAGAAACCTGTCACCGTCGATGGGCCAAGCTCGCGCCGGATGTTCGAGTTGGGCGAAGAATCAGTGGCAAAAAATCTCAAAGTAGGTGTCGGACTGATGTGTCGCCACTGCGACGCACGACGAGAGTTGTTCGACCGCATTCAGGCCGGCGAGATTGGCGATATCCTTGAGTTGAGGGCCTATCGCATGGCCGGGCCAACCGGTTCGGCGGCAACCGGCCCGCGCCCCGAAGATGTCGATGAGCTTGAATACCAGATTCGCAATTTCCACGCCTTCCTTTGGGCTAGTGGCGGGGCTTTCAGCGACTTTCTCATCCACAACATTGACGAATCGTGTTGGATGAAGAATGCCTGGCCCGTCAAGGCCAACGGTGCCGGCGGTCGGCATTATCGCGGCAAGAATATCGACCAAAACTTCGACACATATTCGGTGGAGTACACGTTTGAAGACGGGACGAAACTCTTCCTAGGGGGTCGGACCATGCCCGGCTGTCAGCAAGAGTTCGCCAGCTATGCTCATGGCACCAAAGGCGCGGCGGTGATCTCGACATCGGGACACACACCAGCAAAGTGTCGCATCTACAATGGGCACAAGATGACGAAAGAGAACTTGGCCTGGAGTTTTCCGCAGCCAGAACGGAATCCCTATCAGTTGGAATGGAATCATCTCATCGAAGCCATCCGCGAGTACAAGCCTTACAACGAGGTCAAACGTGGCGTCGAAGCGAGCCTCGTCACTTCGATGGGGCGCATGGCCGCTCACACTGGACAAATCGTCACGTGGGACGACATCCTGAACTCCGAACACGAGTTCGCACCAGATGTCGACAAGCTCACACTGAACGGTCCCGCACCGCTACAGTTGGCCGCCGGTGGCAAATATCCCATTCCGATGCCAGGCATTAACAGCCGCCGAGAATACTAGATCGTTTCGCGATAGGCTGTTCTTCGGCGAGTCGACTAGTCCGTCGCTTGGCTGACATGAACGGTACGCCCGTCGATTTCAAGCCGTCCGGCCGCATAGAGTCGTATCGCCTCTGGGTACGCTTCGCATTCGGCGGCGAAAATCCGCGCGGCGAGCGAATCGGCCGTGTCGTCGTTGGCCACCTGCACCACGCGTTGCAGGATGATCGGCCCGTGGTCGTAGTGGTCGTCGACAAAATGGACCGTGCAGCCAGAGACCTTGGCGCCATAATCCAACACGGCCTGATGCACGCGTCGACCGTAGTACCCCTTGCCGCAAAAGGCCGGAATGAGCGCGGGATGAATGTTCATCACGCGACCACGAAAATCGTTCGGAATGGCGACGAGTTTTAAGAACCCTCCCATCACCACTAGCTGTGGGTCGAAGCGACGGCAAGCGTCGAATAAGGCATCGCTATAGGGCTCGACTCCCTTGTACGACTTCGCCTCGACAACATCCGTCGGAATATCGGCCTCGGCGGCAATCGAAAGCCCGTCGGCGCCAGCGCTGCTCGACACAACACCTACGACTTCGACGTCAAGCTCGCCGGTGTCGATCTTCGCGAGCAGATTGCGAAGCGTCGTTCCGCCGCCCGATATGAGCACTGCGATTCGTAATGCCGATGATGGGGGAGTGATCGTCATCCGTGCTCGTGGAGAGTCAATCTCTTGTTCTTGGATTGGGTGCCACTGCTGGCTTGTCCAGCAGTGCCGGTTTCGGACAGCTATTTCGCTACTTGCACGTACAACTCCAGCGGATGCCCTTCGACTTCCAGCGACTTTGATTCGGCGCCAGGAACCGCATCGTACTGAACTTCGGTGGCCAATGTCTCACTCATTAAAAATGTCTGATGTTGCTCGA
>CAZNXE010000136.1:0-9282 GCA_964576465.1 uncultured Planctomycetaceae bacterium | reverse complement strand
GGACAAGACCGAGATGAATGCGATCGGTGTATTCGCAATCAAGTTCCTTGCGGCGGTTTTGCACGGCGTGCGTCACCTCGCGGACCCAGCCTTCGGCAATCAGCTCGTCGGTGAGTTCGGTTGAGATGACAACCACCGCTTCGCGCCCTTGAGCAGCGGCCCAACCCTCTTTTGCCTGCAAGCGAACTTGTAAGTCGTCGGGCGTGAGCTCAATCTCGCTGTCGCCCAACGACAAGGAGACCCGACCGTCGGCCTCCAGTCGGGCCATCAGTGTGGCGGCGTCTTGTTCGGCAAGCGCCTACTTGAGTGCCGGGATTCGCTTGCCAAGCCGGGGGCCTAGCCGCTTTAGGTCGGGGAGTATGGAGTAGTTGATGTATTGCTCGACATCGGTCGGAAACTCGATTTCCTTGACGTTCAGCTCTTCGAGAATCAAAGCCGTGTGGTCGGCCAGCCAATCGCGATGCGTGGCGTCGGCGACCACCACGAACAGCTTGCCTAGCGGTTGACGCACTTTCAATTGTGCCTGCATGCGGGCGCTGCGACCCTGCGACACAACGTCACGCACCAGCCGCATTTGGTCAGAGAGCGAATCGTCGATTGTCTCGGCATTGGCCACCGGAAAATCGCAAAGATGCACGCTCTCCACCACGCGATCGCCAAAGGGCTCCCGGGCTAGTGCCCGCCACAGGGCCTCGGAAATGAACGGCACGAACGGCGCGACCAGCTTGCTGATCGTTAGTAATGTTTCATACAACGTCCAGTACGCATCGCTTTTGTCGGCGTCGAATCCCGATCGCCAGAATCGGTCGCGGCTGCGTCTCACGTACCAATTGCTCAACGCGTCGAGCAGCGATGTCAAATGACCGGCGGCGGCGTAGTTGTCGTAGGCGTCCATTCGCTCGGTCACCGCGGAAGTCGTACGGTGCAACTCACTGAGAATCCAGCGGTCCAATTCCGAACGCTCGGCGTGCGGCCGATAACTTTCGGCCCGTGCCAACACATCTGGACTCAGCTCGCCCACGTCGCCGCTGAGTTGCGACGCCGGATCGAAGCCGTCGATGTCGGCGTAGATGACGAAGAAGCTATAGGTATTCCAAAGCCGGAGAAGAAACTCCGGAATGCTTTCGCGAATGGCCTGTTCGCTGTAGCGAATCGATGTCCAAGGAGGCTGGTTGGCGAAGAAATACCACCGCAGCGCGTCGGCACCATAACGGTCGAAGATTTCGCTCGGCTCACGGTAGTTCCGCTTGCTCTTCGACATCTTGGCACCGTCTTCACCCATCATCAGACCCAGCACAATGCAATTGCGGAACGGGTGCGGGAACTCGACGTCGTGAAGGATTCCATCGTTCGGCGTGGCCGCGTCGTCGTCTTCCCTAGGACCGAACAACAGCGTGCTGATGGCCAGTTGGCTGTAGAACCATCCCCGTGTTTGGTCGATCGCCTCGCTGATGAAGTCGGCTGGAAACTGTTCGGCAAACTTCTCTCGTCCTTGTCGTGGGTAGCCCCACTGCGCGAAGGGCATCGCGCCGCTGTCGAACCAGCAGTCGATCACATCCGGCACCCGCTGCATCCGCGCGCCGGCGGCTTTCGGAGAGTCGTACGTCACGGCGTCGATATAAGGCTTGTGAACTTTGAGATGGTCCGAAAGTTCAGGCTTCGCGGCCTTGGCTTGCTGCCAGACTTCAACTCCCATCACGCCTGGCTTAGCGAGGAGTTCGTCATAGCTGTCGATCGCCTCCATGTGGCCGGTTTCTTCGCACACCCAAATCGGCAGCGGCGTGCCCCAATACCGTTCGCGCGATAGCGCCCAATCGACATTGCTCTCTAAAAAGTTTCCAAAGCGACCATCGCGAATGTGCTCGGGCGACCAATTGATTTTTGCATTATTCGCCAACATCCGGTCGCGGAATTTCGTCGTTCGTACGAACCAACTCTCGCGGGGATATTGGATCAACGGATCGTCGTCTGCCCGCCAGCAGAACGGGTAGTCGTGCAGATACTGCTCCTGATGCGCGAGCAACTCTCGGCGTCGCAGATCGCGGGTGATGTCTTTGTCGGCTTCTTTTACCCAGCGGCCTTCAAAGTCGGGAGCCGCCGAAGTAAATCGACCATCGGGCCCCACAGCACAAATCAACTCAGGGCCCTGCCCGGCGACAAATCGATCGATCTCCTCCTGCAGAACATCGTAGTCGACCTCACCAAATGCCGGCGCTTGATGGACGATGCCCGATCCGCTTTCGGTGGTGACAAAATTCGCCGCAACTACGCGCCAAGCGAGATGTTCATTTCCCCCCGCGCGAAGTTGTCCTTGTTGGTCACCCATCGTGGCATGGTAGTAGTCGAATGGCGGGCGATACCGGCGACCGACGAGTTGCTGCCCAGGGCACTTCTCGACAACGTCGAGATCGCACTTCATTTTCTCGGCCAACGATTCGACTAAATTGGCCGCTATGACAAGCCGCTGGGGGCCACCGTCGACCGTGCATACCGCGTACTCAATCTTCGGATGAACGGCGGTAAACTGGTTGCTCGGCAAGGTCCACGGCGTGGTGGTCCACACTAACAGCGACGTGTCCGGCTCGCTGTCATCCTCTTTGATCAAAGGGAAGCGAACGAAGACGCTTGGATCGGCCACTTCTCGATAGCCTTGTCCGACTTCTCCGGCACTGAGCGCCGTGCCGCCTTGGGCCCACCACCAAACAATCTTGTGCCCTTGATACAGCAGCCCCCGCTTGAACAAGTCTTTGAGCGCCCACCACACGCTTTCAACATAACTCTGGTGATAGGTCACATAGGCTTCGTCCATGTGGATCCAAAAGCCCAGCCGCTCGGTGAGTTCTTCCCACTCCTGGGTGTACCGAAACACGCTTTCGAGGCACTTGTGAATAAACCGCTCGATGCCGTACGCTTCGATCTCGGCTTTGGAGTGGATGCCGAGTTCCTTGCAGACTTCGACCTCGACCGGAAGGCCATGTGTGTCCCAACCGGCCTTTCGCTCGCACCGTTGCCCGCGCATCGTGCGATAGCGCGGGAACAGGTCTTTGATCGCGCGCGTCAGGCAATGGCCCGGGTGGGGTAGCCCGTTGGCGGTTGGCGGACCTTCGTAGAACACGAACTTCGGTGCATCGGCACGGCGCGCGAGCGACTTCTCGTAGATTTGACGTTCTTTCCAGAACTCTCGAATATCGGCTTCGAGCTCCGGAAAGCGAACGTTACTCGGGGGTGGCTTAAACATGCGGGGCGCGATTCGGGCAGGACATCGACGACGCTAGGTACCCTAGCGACTGTGGTCAATCTCGGCCGCCTTCTCGGGCTGCCGCTTGAAGATAGAGAGTAGACCACGACGCACGTTTTTTTTCAATCGTGCGAAACAGCCGGCAGGGAACGTGCATACTCACGACCAAGGTAGCAGCGGGTGAGAAATGGCGCATCGCTCACCTTGCGAAGACGCGATATTACGGGGCCGTGTCGGTCCTGCATATGTGTCCACCATCGCGGAGTCGCGATTTGGCTTCGGCAACCTGATCGACAGCCCAGGATTTGTCACGGTACAGCTCGACCACGGCGCGCCATATCGTGCGAGCTTCCACGGGGTCGCTGGCCGCAAGTTTGTCGGCCCGAGCCATATGTTGGACGATGGCGATTCGATGCGAATTGGCGCTCGCCTCCACACGCGGCTGCAAGCGTTCAAGCTGGCGACGCGCTAATTCGACACATTGTCGCGTGCCATCGTCCTGTGAGGGGGTATCGTACAGATCCAAGATCGCCCGAAGCTTGACAACGGCTCGGTCGGGGTCGCTCTCGGCCACTGCGAAGGCCTCTAAATACGCTTCTTCCACCGCTGGCAAGGTTCTGCCAGAACCGCGGTTTTTTGCACGACGTTCAAATTTTCGCTGCAAGCGCAGCAATTCGACTTCCTGCTGATAATCGGCAATCTCGTCGTGCCGAGGATCGCTGGGAAAGCGGGTCAAGAAATCGTCGAGATCCCCTTCCAGCAACACAAGGCCCTTCGTGCCGCTTTCATCAGCGACCCCAGCAATGCGATCGTACAGCGAATCGGCCGATGCCGGACGCATCAGATACCATGCACCCGCCACCAACATTGCCAGTGCGGCGACCAAGACCCACGTTTGCGGTGAATTGAGTGGTGACGAACTACTTTCGTCCTCCGACGGCGCAAGCCGTTCATCTTCCGCGACCGCCGTGAAACGAGTTACCGGCTCGTCTGGCGGGGGTCGTTCGTCATCCGACGAACTGTCGTCGGTCATGGCCACCGTAAACTGATCTTCCACACGCCCGGTGATCGCTCCCGGAGAGATCGGCCGTTTCACAACATCCTCTTCGGCCGCCTGCGTTTCGATGCGGTCTTCTTCCGGTCTCTCGGAGCCCAACGGCGATTGCGTCACGAGAGTAGGCCCAAGCTGTGGGTCGATCGAATCAAGATCGCTGGGCGATTGCAATGCGAAATCGTCGCCGCTGGACTGCTCGTTCTTTTTTTCCCTGGCCGTCAGCCCGTGATACATCGCCTCGAGCCGGCGGCCAAGCACCATCGCGTTGGCGATGCGGGTGTCAGGGTCTTTCTCCAGCAGTTCGGAGATGACCAATTCGAGTTCGGCAGGAGTGTCAGAGGCATAACGACCAACAGGGTCGGCTTCGGCAAACCGCTGTAGTTGCAACATCTCGGGCAGGGATGATGCACGAAAAGGAGGCCTTCCAGCCAGCAGCGCGTACATCAGACTGCCGAGACTGTACAAGTCGCAGCGATGCGTGATCGGGCGGCCATCGGTCTGCTCGGGCGCCATGTATTCGGCGGTTCCCAGCACGCCGCCCACGCCGGTAAGTCCCACGGCACCGAATAGCTTGGCGATGCCAAAGTCGGAGAGCTTCACAGTGCCGTCGGCAGTCAACATGATGTTGGCTGGCTTGATATCACGATGAACGATGCCGTGATCGTGGGCGTGCTTCAGCGCGCGGCACATCTCGATGCTGATTGGCATCACTTCCTGCCAGTCGAAGCGACGCCCTGAGCGGAGTTCGTCTTCAAGGCTGGGTCCGCGAACCAACTCCATCGAGTAGAAGAGATGTCCGTCTTCTTCGCCAAAGCCGAAAAGCCGGACGATATTGGGGTGCCGGAGCTTACGGAGCGTCTCGATTTCGCTCTCGAAGCGTTCGCGGAATCCTTCCTCGGCAGCCAACGCGGCAGAAAGAACTTTGACCGCCACCTGCTGGCCGGTTTCAGCGTGAGTGGCCTCGTAGACCGTGCCCATGCCGCCGCGGCCAAGTTGCTTCCCAATGCGATAGGGTCCCAGCTTCTCCAACTGCATGGCAAACTTCCAACGATGTGCGAAACACGACCCTGGCCCTCCATCTTAAGGCCCGACCGCTCAAGCATCCAGCGTTCTTCACACGGCCGGTTGCGATTGCGGCACCGCAGGTGGATAATCGTCCCCCTTGGTGTTGGTCCAACGATGTCTCCAGGACAGGAATTACTCACGTGGCGAACGACTATCGAATGCTTGCCCCCAATGAGAATCAAGCTCGGGGGATTGGCCAATATGCGATCGACATGTTGCGGGGCTCCGGCGGTGAACCCGACGAAGCCGTGTTTCGCACCGTCGAGCGATTCCACGTCGATTCGATCGCCTGCGGCGTCTCGGCGCTGGCCTGTGGCACCAACGCACCCAAGGTGCTTCGCGAGGAAGCCTTGGAGTACCGCGTCAGCGATCCTGCCCGTGGAGTGCCGTGCCTCGGTTCCACCATTCGCGTCGAGCCAGAGAAGGCTGTGCTGGCGAACAGTTCGGCGGTGCGAGAATGGGACTCCAACGGTACAAATTTCGGGTTCAACCCGGGGCGAGGCCACACTCGAGGCGAGTTCGGGCACAACGATTACTATCCCGTGGCAGTCGCCGCAGCCCAATTGCAAGGCTTCAATGGCCGCCAAACACTGCGGGCGATGATCGTCTTGGACGAAATTCGCGGTCGGCTGGCCGAGGTATTCGCGCTGAAGGACCACAAGATCGATCACGTTGTTCACGGGGCAATCGCTTCGGCCGCAGTGTATGGCGCGGCGATGGGGGCCGGGGCCGAGCAAATCGAATCGGCCATCGGCATGTTCGTCGCACACTACATTCCCTTTCGGGCGATCCGTGCCGGCAAGCAACTCTCTGATTCCAAGGGGGCTTCGGCGGCGATCAGTGCCGAGATGGCCGTAATCGCCATGCGAAGGGCGATGCGGGGGTTTGTCGGCCCTGCTGATATCTTCCGCAACCCGGAGGCCATCTTCTGCCTATTCGAGCCTCCCGGGGCAACCGACAGCAGCCCGTTCGAGCTGGCGCTGGCCACCGCGGGCGAAGACTTCGCCGTGATGGGCATGCACTTCAAACTGGGGCTGTACGAACATCAGTCGGCCGGGGCAATCCAGGGGTTGATGGACCTGCTCGAAAAGCATCCGCAGTTATTGGACGACGAAAGCAAGCTGAACAAAGTGCGAATCACGATCTACGAGCCGGCGTTCGGCATCATTGGCGATCCGGCGAAGCGCGACCCTCGCACTCGACAAAGTGCCGATCACTCGATGGTCTACATCGTCGCCACGGTGCTGCGAAAGGCGTATCAGATGAAGAAAGCCGGCTGGTGCGAACTGATGCTGTTGCCCACCGACTACAACGAGCAGAGCCTCGTCGACCCGCTGACGCGCCGCATCATGCAGAAGATCGAGTTCCAGCATGGGGGCGAAGCGTACGATGCGAAATATCCCGACGGCATCCCCACGTCGTTGGATATCGATCACGCCGAGCTAGGCACTCTCAGCAGCGGGCTGGTGATGTACCCCGTGGGCCATGCCCGCAACACAGGCAGCGAACTCGACGGATTGCTGGCTCACAAATTCAAGCAACTAGCCGGCTTGGGTGTAAGCGATGTCGATGCGTTGTACAGTCGATTCACCCACATGGTGGACAAATCGCCAGCCGAAATCGCCAATCTGTACGACTTCGAGATCACCGAACGCAGCGGGTTTTAGTCAGCGAACGTCATTCCTCGTAGGTCAGGCTGTGCCTGACGACTGAGAGATTAGTCAACGAACGTCAGGCACAGCCTGACCTACGACTCGCCTTATTCTTCGCCCGTCTACCGATCGAAACACACCCAGGTACTCCTCTGTTGTCTATCGCTGGTCTGCTTAACATCGACAAACCCGGCGGCGTCACTTCTCGGGACGTGGTGAATGTGGTGCAGAAGATTGTCCGACCGGCCAAGGTGGGGCATGCCGGTACGCTCGATCCGTTGGCCTCGGGTGTGCTGGTCGTTTGCATCGGTTCGGCCACGCGGCTGATCGAGTATGTGCAGCGGATGCCGAAGCACTATGCGGCCACGTTCCTGTTGGGCCAACAAAGTCCGACGGACGATACCGAGGGAGACGTGACGCCGCTGGATGCACCGCCGATACCCTCTCACGATGAATTGACCGCGGCGCTCGAGTCTTTTCGAGGCGAGATCATGCAACGCCCGCCGGCCTATTCGGCGATTAAAGTGCAAGGCCGTCGGGCATACGATCTAGCCCGTCGCGGCAAGGCCCCGCAACTCGAAGCACGGCCGGTTACGATCCACCGACTTGAGATCGTCGCCTACGATTACCCTGAACTTCAGCTTGATATTCAATGCGGTTCAGGAACCTATGTCCGCGCGTTGGGCCGCGACATTGCCGAGCAATTGGGTACCGCCGCCGTGATGTCCGCATTGCGCCGTACGGCCATCGGGTCGTTTACCGTCGAAGGGGCAGTCGCTCAAGAAGCGATCTCTCGCGAGCGTCTCGATGAACTGCTATTGTCGCCCCTTCGCGCCGTGGAATTGCTTCCCCAAGTGCAGCTCAACGAACCGCAGCTCGAACAAGTCAGCCACGGCCGCACGATCCAGCTCGATCCCGAATTTCAAGCCACCAACCCAACAGAATTCGCCGCACTGGACACCCAAGGAAATCTAGCCGCAATCCTCAAGCCCGTGACCGATCGAGACTGGCGACCATCGCGCAATTTCTTACAAGCCCAATGAAGGTACGCACATCACTGTTGTAGGGATCGCCCTCTGTGGCGTTCCGTGCGTAACGGTTGGCTAGGAACGTTACGGAAATCGCTTCCTACAAGAACCGAGATCGGTCCTAAGCAGACGACCAACGTCGGCATCCACCTCTTACGATTGCAATAATAAAATGTCCCCCCCTTTATTTAACGTTGTTTCCGAAGAGGTTTTGTCGACCCGCCCGCCTGGTTCGCAAGAGCTAAACCGGCGGATCGGCCGCATTCTTGGAGCGCGTCTATCTCAACGAATTTTCCATGGACAGGACATACGAATAAGGGTTGATTCCAAGTATGTCACGACGATTGGCATTGAATAGGATTCCTGAACCCACCATTGTTATAGTGGCAGCAACCAGCAACGCATTCGGTACGGAGAGCCCCATTCCGACCAAAGCTGAAGAAGGACCGGCGGACAGGAACGCAACCTTCAAAAAGGAATCGCCCGTCAACCATTGAATCCGATTTGACTCCAGTGCCCCCTTCAAGGCATTGATTGCGGGGTTGAGTTCATTTTCGTAGACATCGTGAACCGCTTGTCGCAAGCCATCCGCGGTACAGTCCTCTGGAATTGCCGATGTCAGATCAGTAACCGCTTGGCGAAATCGGCCAAGTTCGTCAGCGTGTTCGCGTCGAAACATGAGGAGATCGGAAACGGAAGTGTCCGGGGTCACTCCAATATGCTCGATGACTAGGTCAATCAGGAATCCCTGAGCCAACTCGCGTGGCATAGTCCGCCTGGGTCCAAAGGCATCATGTTCGCGATAGTGGCGTGCCCGAGATGACAGAAAGCCTGCCAGAGGCGCGTCTGCTCTAACGCATGTACTCAGACGATGTGGTGCCTGACGATCGGCCAGCGGCGCAATCCCAAGGCGATCGGCTAGCCGTGTCGCCAGAAGTGTCATGTAGAAGTCGGCAAAACTTTCGTCTACTTCGTGCCATCCACCCGTTGACGGGCCGCCCAGACCAGCGTTTTGGAGCATGTAGCGAACTTCGGAGGACATTTTTTCAGGATGTATTCTCGTGAGTTGACGAATGAGGCGAGGTAGCTTCTCCTCATGCATCTGAATTCCCGTGCGGCCAGGGCGGTGAAGCATCAATTCCGCTGCCTCTGGACTGTCGAGAAACTCAACGACGTCATCGGTTAGACTTTCCCTAATCAAGCGAAGGTTTGTTGAATGTCTCGGTTGATTTTGCTGGTTGGGTC
>CAZNXE010000135.1:12127-14776 GCA_964576465.1 uncultured Planctomycetaceae bacterium | reverse complement strand
CGGCGAACTCACCGGCCAGATCACCCCGGAGGATGTCATCGGCCGCGTCTTTGCAACCTTCTGTGTCGGTTAATAGCCCGCTATTATCGGCGACCAAATCAAATCAAACGAAACCGCCCGCTCCAGTTGTCTCTGTGCGAGAGACAGCGAACGTTCGACTTTGACCGGAAGAAACTGAGCCAGCGTCGCGTAGTTGATGCAAATGTCGTCGAGCCCGGTGAAGTTGAAGAGGAAGAATTCATATAGCCGACTGGCAATATGGCTCTGCTGATCCAAGGCCAACCACGTTGGGTAATCCAGCGGACCCCAGTACCGCGAATTGAGATTGGATAGGTACCATTCACTGAACCACACGCGGTTGTCCTCGGTCACGGTGCCGTCATGCTGCACGTCGTTCTTGAAACGGTAACCGTCGTAGAGGTGGTAACCGAACTCATCTTGCGGAAGCGGATAGCGTCGCTTTCCTACCTCGGTCGTCAAAGCATAGTTGCTCACGATCAACACGCCCGCCGTCGCCCGGATGGCATTCTTGATCGCCGCATTCCCCGACCCGCCCTTTTCGATATCCATGCGATCGGTCAGATCGGTCCAGCGTTTCCATGTGATCGGGTTCTCGTACGGGAAGCCACACTCTTCCATCAGGTCAAGCAACGCGAAGTGGACTTTTCGCGAAAGAGAACCGGGGTAGAGATACTTTGTGTTCCGCGTGATCGAGAGCGTGGACTTATGCGATTTGCCGTTAATGCGTTTACGGCCAATGCACTGCACGCCATCCATCTGCCAACGCCCTTTGGTGTGCAGTGCGAAGAACGGAAAACGAAGCAGGTTGGCTTCCGCACGAATAATCGATGGCGGCTTCAGCAGTGAGACGTCTGGCGTATCGGCGGTGATCGCAAGAATGTCGCTACAGACCTTTGCAGCCGTCTGTTGGAGGAGCCGGTGACGGGGTGTTGCAGAGGGGGGCATGGAGGCGACAGTGAAGGCTTTTGGTGGCGGCAATGGAGACCGTGCGTCAACGTTGCCCAAACGGCCACCATCGTCGACGTGGAGCGGTTGGACCGTCGACCGTTTGCTGGCTGCGTACGAGAAGCTTGCGTGCCTTTGGGCTTGAGAGAACAAGGTTCGCCTTGTGCAATTCTTGTTCGGCTTGGAGTGCATGTTGAAGCCCGACAATCACGGCATCTTTCCGCCCAAGCTCTCGTTCCAACATTTCGACAAGCTGTGCATTGACGCCTTCAATCGAAGCCTTCGCACCACCCTTGTTGCCGCCGGTTTTCGCGACTTCCAGATAACGTTCAAACGCTAAATCGTCGCTGATCTTCCACGGTGCTTGAATCCCCTCTTTTCGATTCTTCTTCACCTCGTCGGGTGCCGGACGAATCAAGCCACGATCAGCATGCTTGTCATCGGCAACAATCGGCTTGATGATCCGTCGTCGGATGGTACTTTCCGAGGTGCCGAATTTTGCTGCAACTTCACGAAGGCTGGACCATTGTGACACGGAAGGGTGGGGAAGACGGTCGCACCATACGCCTCTTGCAACGAAATGTGAAGCTGTTTTTGGAGGTGGCATCATGGAGTCATCATGCACCTCGTCACGATGCCGTTCGCACACATTCGTTGGCGTCGTTCGCTCATTCGCAGATGTGCTATCTCCGGCTCCATTGTAGACTGACAAGAAGCCGCTACGAAGGCTTCACTCCGGCGGCTATTCACCTGCACTGAAGGCTCTAACAAAGTCTTCATACGGCTGGCTTCAGAGTCGCTCGCCTGAAGCCGATGCTGATGGCTCCACCGACAAAGAGTCTTCGAATTGTGAAAACGAAAGTCGAATGGCGGAGGGGCAATCTGCAAGGCGAGAACTGGTGGATGGGACTAAGCGTCGCATACTTCCCGCCGTTGTCTGAGCTTGGTAAGGTTAGTCAACCCCTCAGAGCCAAGTTCGGCCGGACACGTGGAAGAAGCAATGCCCAAACTGGATGGTTACCTGCGGATTAAGGCAGCCGCCGAGTATCTCGGCGTGTCGCCGAACACGCTGAGGAACTGGGGCCGCAGCGGCAAACTAGCCGAGCGGCGACACCCAATCAACGACTATCGCCTCTACGCCAAAGAGGAACTTGACGCTTTGCTAGAGGAAGCCGACAGCCCAGCCTACCTGAAACCCAAACGACGAAAACCAAAATAAACCCTGCGGTCTCATCCGTGCCAAACCCATCCCATGAATCTGAACGGCTAACCCGCAAGAAGCGGATTGACCCGAAGCTGAAGGCTCTCGGGTGGGAGGTCGTTCCATACGATGAGAAGGTAGACCTGTCATCGTACACGCGGCACGCGATTGAAGAATACCCGACAGCCAGTGGACCGGCAGACTATGCGTTGGTGGTCAATGGAAAATTGCTTGGTGTTGTCGAAGCGAAGAAGCTCTCGATAGGACCGCAAGGTGTTTTGCAACAAGCCGAACGATATTCAAAAGGCGTTACTAATAGCCCATTCAACTTTCGCGGATTTCGCGTTCCGTTTCTCTTCTCGACCAATGGCGAAGTGATTTGGTTTCACGATGTGCGGCATAAGTTGGAGTTGTCGCGAAAGATTACCGAGTTCTTCACGCCTGCGGCCCTTGCTGAGTTGATTCAAACCGATATCGAGGCG
>CAZNXE010000135.1:0-12086 GCA_964576465.1 uncultured Planctomycetaceae bacterium | reverse complement strand
CCAACAGCTTCCGAACAATCACCCGCGATTACGGCCCTATCAAATCGAGGCCAACGACGCTGTTGAACAGGCCATCATCCGCCGCAAGCGGCAAATGCTGCTCGCCATGGCGACGGGGACGGGCAAGACCTTTGTCACCGTCAATCAAGTCTACCGGCTGATGAAGACCGGGGCGGCGAAGCGAATTTTGTTCTTGGTCGACCGTCGTGCTCTGGCTGCTCAGGCGGTGCGGTCCTTCGCCGCTTTCGAGCCAGAGCCGGGCCTCAAATTCGACCATATTTATGAAGTCTACAGCCAACGTTTTCAAAAGGGCGACTTTGGCGATGACGAAGCGTTCGACCCCAAAGTCATGCCGAACGACTACCTGACGAATCCAACATCGAAGCACGCCTTCTTGTATGTTTGCACGATTCAGCGGATGACTATCAATCTGTTCGGTCGTCAGGCCGTGTTTCAAACGTCGTCCGACGAAGAGATTGACGAGGATGCTGACAAACTCACTATCCCCATTCATGCTTTCGACCTCATCGTTGCCGACGAGTGCCATCGCGGATACACCACCGGCGAAGTCTCGGTCTGGCGAGACACACTCAACCATTTTGATGCGATTCGCGTCGGGCTGACCGCAACGCCTGCCGCCCACACCAAGGCGTATTTCAAAGATGTGGTCTATCGGTACGAATACGAGCGGGCAGTCCGCGAAGGGCATCTCGTCGATTACGACGCGGTCACAGTTCGTTCCGACGTGCGGATGAACGGCATCTTCCTCAACGAAGGAGAAGAGGTCGACATTGTCGATCCAAAGAGCGGAGCCGAGACTCGCGACAGCCTGGAAGATGAACGCCAGTTCGAGAGCAGCGAAGTTGAACGCAAGGTCACTTCGCCCGACTCGAATCGCAAGGTCGTTCTTGAACTCAAGAGATACTGCGATGAGCACGAGGAGCGGACTGGCCGATTCCCAAAGACTCTCATCTTTGCGGCAAACGACATTCCGCACACTTCGCATTCCGACCAACTCGTGCAAACCTGCCGCGAAGTTTTTGGCCGGGGCGAATCGTTCGTTCGCAAGATAACAGGCCGTGTCGACCGCCCTTTGCAACGGATTCGCGAGTTCCGCAATCGCAAGCAGCCGGGCATCGTCGTCACGGTCGACTTGCTCACCACCGGCGTCGACATCCCCGACCTGGAATTCATCGTTTTCTTGCGAACCGTGAAATCTCGCATCTTGTTCGAGCAAATGCTCGGGCGTGGTACTCGCAAAGGCGAGCATCACCCCGACAAGTCACACTTCGTCGTCTTCGACTGCTTCGACGGCACATTGCTCGAATACTTCCGCAAGTCGACCGGCATCACTGCCGAACCGCCCGACAAACCGGCTCGCACGCTCCAGCAAATTATCGACGACATTTGGAGCAATCGCGACCGCGACTACAACGTCCGCTGCCTTATCAAACGATTGCAGCGTATCGAAAAAGAAATGGACGCCTCGGCACGCGAAGATTTTGCAGCCTTCGGCATCTCCGATGGCGACCTGGGCAGTTACGCCCGTGCCCTGACTCGCAACCTGCGTGACAACTTAGTCGAGGCGATGAAGCTGCTCAGGAACGAAGAATTCCAAGACTTGCTGCTCAACTATACCCGCCGCAAGAAGGTTTTTGTTCGGGCCATCGAACACGAAGACACCGTCACCAGCGAATATCTCATCCGCGACGGCAAGGGAAACGAATACAAGCCCGACGACTACCTCCTTGCATTCAGCCGGTTCGTGGAAGAAAACTCCGATAAGGTCGACGCCATCGGCATTTTGCTCGACCACCCTCGCGACTGGAACACGTCGGCCCTGTCCGAACTCAAGGACAAGCTCGCAACAGCCCCAGAACGATTCACCGTCGAGAATCTTCAACGTGCCCACGAGTTGCACTACAACAAGGCACTGGTTGAGATTATCTCGATGGTCAAACACGCGGCAGACGAAGCCGAGCCGCTGCTCACTGCCGAGGAGCGTATCCGTCGGGCGTTCGCCAAGCTCACCGCCGACAAGACCTTCACCGACGAACAGCAAAAGTGGCTCGACCGAATCCGCAACCATTTGGTAGCGAACCTGTCGATCGACCAAGAAGATTTTCTCTTGATGCCCGTCTTCGAGCAAGCGGGCGGCTGGGTGTTGGCCAACCGCGTGTTCGATGGAAAACTCAACGAACTACTGACAGAACTCAACGCCGCTATCGCGGCCTAACCATTCGAGAAAATACAAATGGCAAAGCTGATTTCTCTTTTTAACCACAAAGGTGGTGTAAGCAAGACTACGACCACGTTTAATCTGGGGTGGGCATTGGCAGACCTCGGCAAACGAGTTCTCATCGTTGATGGCGACCCTCAATGCAACTTAACGGGTACTGTCCTTGGTTTTTCTGGGACATCTGATTTCGAAGATTTCTACAATCTAGAGCCAAACGCCAATCTGCATCATGCAGTCGCACCTGTTTTTACTGGTGCCGCGAGCCCTTTAGCCGCAGCAGAGGTAGTGGAAACAACGCACGAGGGGTTATATCTCCTAGCTGGCCACATCGATTTAGCTTTACATGAAACTCAGCTTGCCGTCGCTCTCTCCACTGGTTCTGCGATACCGGCTCTACAAAATCTGCCCGGTGCATTGGGTGCATTGCTGCGTTTAACAAGCGAAGAGAATGATATCGATTATGTTCTGATCGATATGAGCCCCAGTGTTGGAGCATTGAACCAATGCCTTTTGATGAGTGGCGACTACTTCATTGTGCCAACTTCTCCTGACTATTACTGCAACCAAGCAATTGAGTCTCTCGCCCAAGTGGTCCCACGGTGGAACGGTAGTGTAGCTGGATTTCGTGACCCTAACCTACGCTATCCTCTTCCGGTATCTCCCCCCATTTTCCTTGGCATCATTTCACAACGATACCGTCCACGTTTAGGATCACCAGCGGCGTCATTTCAAGAGTGGATAAACAGAATTAAACAAACTACTCGAACGACTCTTGTTCCAGCTTTGCGAACAGAATCAATGGTCGTTGATGAGACTGCCTTTTCAAACGCATCGACTGCGGACACACCGTATAACATCGCCAATATTGCCGACTTCAACACGCTGATTGCTCAGTCTCAGAAGCACAACATTCCCGTGTTTGCACTTTCAGACATAGAGATTGAGCGACAGGGAATCGTGCTTGAAAAAATGAAAGCCAGTAGGGACGCTTTTCAACAAGTATTCAGCGAATTCGCTAATTCCGTAATCGCTCTCACCGCTTAGGTTCGCACATGTCTGACGTCGTCCAAAAACTGTGGGGCTTTTGCCATACGCTTCGACATGATGGCATCGACTACGGGGATTACATTGAGCAGATTACCTATCTGCTGTTCCTCAAGATGTCGGACGAACGGGGGATCGACCTGACGGCTGTGCCAATGCGGGCACTCAACAACAGAACCATCAAGGTCGATTGTTCGTGGCCTGCTCTTGCGGCCAAGTCGGGCACCGATCTTACCGATTACTATGTCAACTTGTTGCGTGGCCTCGGCCAACAAGAAGGACTGCTCGGCGATATCTTCTCCGGAGCACAGTCGCGGTTCAACAAACCGACCAATCTCAAAAAGCTGCTCACCACCATCGACGAGACCGAGTGGACCACGCTCGAAGTCAACGTCAAGGCGGATGCCTTTGAGGGGCTGCTTGAAAAGGCGGCGGCTGAAGGCAAGAAAGGGGCGGGGCAATACTTTACGCCTCGGCTGCTCATCAAGGCGATTGTCCGCTGTATGAAGCCCGACCCGCGTGAGAATAAGCAGTACAAAATTTGCGACCCGGCGTGTGGCACGGGCGAGTTTCTCGTCACGGCCTACGAGTGGCTACTCGACACGACCAAGGGTGGTGCCGACCTCGACCGGGCGACCGCCAAGCGGGTGAAAACCAAAACCTATTACGGCCAAGACTTGGTGCCGCGTCCGCGTCGGTTGGCGTTGATGAATCTCTACCTGCACAATCTGGAACCGCATGTCGGGCTGGGCGATTCCATCTACGACCCGCCACCCGCCGACCGTTTTGATTGCATTCTCACCAATCCGCCCTTTGGCACACGCGGGGCGAATCAAGCTCCCACGCGGGACGATTTTACGATTACCACTAGCAACAAGCAGCTCAACTTCTTGCAGCATGTGCTCACCACGCTCAAGCCGGGCGGACGAGCGGCGGTCGTCGTGCCCGACAACTGCCTGTTTGCCGACCAGGCAGGCGAAGTCTTCAAAATCATCACCGAAGATTGCGACCTACACACCGTCTTGCGGCTGCCCAACGGCACGTTCACGCCCTACAGCCCCGGCACCAAGACCAACGTCGTCTTCTTCAGCAAAGGCTACCCGACCGAGACCGTCTGGATTTACGACGCCCGCACCAACGTGCCGGGCATCACCAAGAAAGACCGACCACTCACGGCCGACCACTTCAAGGAGTTCGAGAAGTGCTACGGCAAAGACCCGAGCGGCCAATCGAAGCGAAAGGCCAGTGACTCCAAAGCAGACCGCTGGCGGAAGTTCAGCATCGCCGAAGTAAAAGACCGCGACTTCAAGCTCGATAGCCTCAAGTGGCTACGAGACGATTCGCTCAACGACGCCGATGACTTGCCGCCGCCGGAAGAGTTGGCAGTCGAGGCAATCTCGGAGCTTGAATCTGCGATTTTGGAATTGAATGAAGTGGTCGCTTTGTTGGAGAACGGCGGCTAGCCACATTTCGTACCCTCTCCACCCTTGGAGCTACTATGGCAAAAGCAATCAAGAAGAAGGTCACGTTCGGTTCGGCAACGGTCGACCATTTCAGCCCGAAACTGACAGATGCTCCCAAGGCAATCAATGTGCATGTGAGCTTCGAGGAAGCACTCAAGTTGCACTTGAGCCTTGGCCAAGCCTTGGGGCAACTCAATAGCTACAATCGCTCGACGAAGCAGGGTCGAGATGCGGCGGTGAATCTCTGCATCTATACGCAGCAGGGTCGCATTGCCGTAGTTGAAGGAAAAACACAGTCGAAGAGCGGACGCTAGAAAACGGGCACCGGGATACGGCTATGAGTAAAGCACAATGTAACGGAGAGGTCGCGACGAACGCGGGTGGCAGTTACGAACTGCCAGAAGGGTGGGCGGAAACTGCCATCAGCGAGGTGTTTACGTTGAATCCTCGCAAGGTGCCAGCGGACGCTCTGGAAAGTGACGCTCCCGTTACTTTCGTGCCGATGCCCGCTGTAGACGCCGATTCCGGAGCAATCACCCGATTTGAGACAAGAGAGTTTTCGGCAGTTCGCAAGGGTTACACATCCTTTCTTGAAAATGATGTCATCGTTGCGAAAATTACGCCGTGCATGGAAAACGGTAAAGCCGCAATTGCTCGTGGTTTGACGAACGGTCATGGGTTTGGGTCATCCGAATTTCATGTTCTGCGGTCAACAGGTTCCGCTCTGCCTGAATACGTCTATTATTTTGTTCGGCAGGAAGCATTTCGCAGCGAAGCACAATCGCACATGACCGGCTCAGTGGGTCAGAAGCGTGTGCCACCGTCTTTTCTTGGGAAATCTATGTTGCCGCTCCCTCCGTTCGCGGAGCAAGAGCGAATCGTGGCGAAGGTGGAGGCCCTGTTGGAGCGGGTGGGCAAGGCAAGCGACCGGCTGGCCCGCGTGCCGGACCTCCTCCGCCGCTTCCGCCAATCCGTCCTAGCCGCCGCCTGCTCCGGCCAACTAACCGCCGACTGGCGGGAAGATGGTGGTGGGGGCGATGAGCTTCCCTCAACTTGGGAACGACGCACCCTTTCGTCCTTATGCAGTAAGTTTGAGTATGGTTCGTCGAAGAAATCAGAAACCGAAGGAGAGGTGCCCGTATTACGAATGGGCAACATGCAGAACGGCGAAATCGATTGGAACAAGTTGAAGTACACGAGCAACCCGGAGGAGATTGAAAAGTATTCTCTTCATCCAAACACAGTGCTTTTCAATCGAACAAACAGTCCAGAGCTTGTTGGAAAGACCGTCATCTACCGTGGGGACCGGCCTGCTACATTCGCCGGATATCTGATTAGGATTCATCACGGAGCAGACTTGGACCCCGAGTATTTGAACTATTGCTTGAACGCCACGGAGTTTCGAGAGTATTGCAGCCTAGTCAAGACTGACGGTGTCAGCCAATCGAACATCAATGCAAAAAAACTGGCGGCTTATGAAATGCCTTGGTGCGAATTGGACGAGCAGCAAGAAATCGTTCGCCGCGTAAATGCACTGTTCGAGATTGCCCACCAAATCGAGCAGCGAATCTCAACAGGCACAAACCGAACTGAACAAATCACCCAATCCATCCTCGCCAAGGCATTCGCCGGAGAGCTTGTCGAAACCGAAGCCGACCTAGCCCACCGCGAAGCCCGCGACTACGAACCGGCATCCGTCCTGCTGGAACGAATCGCCGCCGATCGAACTGCGGCGACGAATGGGAAGCCAAAGCGAGCAAAAAACACCAAGCCAAAGCAGCCCTTAAAAACAAGAAAGGCGGTGAGGTAGTGGCCAAGACCAAAGTGAATCCTGCTGCGTTGGACGGTAAGGGGTCATTTACCGATGGTGAGCTTGAACAGTTAGTGGAGTATGTCTTCGGGCATCGAATGTCACCAATCCAGGGTTTCCTAGAGGAGCACGGGCTAAAGCGTTCGGGCAAGAAAGCTGAACTAAGGCAGCGTTTGCAAGATGCACTCGATAAAGGACAAGTCTCTGCCGAGGGACTTATCGACTTGCTCGACCATGTTGAGGGATGGGGAGATCAACATGTCTACTTATACACATCTCCGCCGGGTGAAACAAAGACGTGGAAAAAAGAGAAGAACGTGAGAGAAAGACTCGCCGCAGAAGGAGTTGAGCTTCTTTTCAATCAACGTCGACCGTTGATTCTGCCTGAGGAACCCACACTCTCAACAGTCGAATGGTCGCCGGGATACGTCCGTTTCGTATGGGTGGAGAAACGCGAGTGGGAGCTGCGGCTGCAAGAAGAGGATGTGGAGGAAGACGGCATTCTCTACAAAGCTTACGAACCTCAGGTGTCGCGAGGCATTACCAAGTTTGATTGGAACCTCCTTACTGGCGAAGCGGCTCTGATGATTCAGCGATTGCCTACTGGCGAGAAGTATGAGGAGATTCGCGTTGCTTACGAGCTTGAAATCGAGCGTTTCTTGAAGATGAGCGATTTTACACTGGTGAAGTCTCGACGAGCAATAAGGAAACTAGAACATTCGAAAGAAGCCCTTAACAGGAAGGTCGACCACGAAACGCAATCGGGAGGAAAAGTGTCCTTCACAAGTAAAGGTCGCAAAACCGACGCATACGCCGACAAAGACCTTAAGAAGTCTCGCGATGCTCTTGGCGGCCAAACCATCTCTGTGCTCGGCAATTTCTATTTCTTACCAAAGCCAAAGAAGCTCGAACGCAATATCCATATCAAAGTGTATTCGAAAGACCAACGTGTAGGCATCTTTGGTGAATGCACCGAAGAGGAGGTAACTTATGTACTATCGAGAATCCGACAACATAGCAAGTAGGCAGCCGACTCTTGCGGACGAAGTCGAGCAACTTGATTTACTTCTCTACCTGAACCAGGAAGGGTCAGTCCGCTTGGTGAGAATAGCTGCAATGCTCGACCTCGATGATGAGCAGGCAAGCGGCTTATTCGGTTTGTATGAGAATGTTGATGTCGTTACTCAACACACAGTAAAGGTGTGTCCAGATTGCGATGCGGTTATTGAGGTTACTGGAAGCCCCGTCGAATGCGACTTGTGTGAAAAACAGTTCGCTGATGGAGAATGGGAGTCTGAAATTGCCTTCATGCCTAGACGGACGGCATTTGAAGCAGGGGATGAACTCACGAATGTGCGAAAGTCGGCGGACCATGTCGATGGCGTTTTTCGGATAGTAGGTTGCGGCAACGAGGACCGTGTGGCGGATGTCGTATTTGTCCACGGCCTAGACGGCGACGCAACAACGACCTGGCATCCGAAGGACAAGAAAGAAGACTACTGGCCGAGGTGGATTGGAGAAGACATACCACAAGTTGGTGTGTGGTCGGTTGACTACGAAGCATCGTCGCTAAAGTGGAAGGGCGATGCGTTGCCGCTAACAGACAGAGCAACAAATTGTCGGAAGAAGATGGTTCTTGCGGGAATCGGCCAGCGGCCGCTCGTCATAATTACACACAGTCTTGGAGGGTTGGTTGCCAAGCAGATACTTCGGAACTCACACGATGGAGGCGATGCAAGCTGGAAGGAATTCGGCTTTCACTGCAAGGCTATCATGTTTCTTGCAACTCCACACTCAGGTTCCGATTTGTCGAATTACGTGCAGTATCTCGGAGCAATTCTACGCCCTACAGTTGCAACAAAAGATTTAGAGGCACATGACCCGCATCTTCGAAATCTGAACAAGTGGTATCGCAGCAATGCGAGTTCTCTCGGCATTGAGACACACGTCTTCTTCGAGACGGAAAAGACGAACGGTGTCTTAGTAGTTGACGCAACGAGTGCCGACCCCGGATTGACTGGTGTCGAGCCAGTCCCTGTGGAAGCCAATCACTCACAGATATGCAAACCCCCAACCCGAGGTCACGAGGTTTATGTTGGATGTAAGCAACTTGTAGAGCGAGTTATTGCGTCAGAGTGACATGGCCAAGGTGCGTAGATGCCCTTCCTGCATGTCGAATGCCGTTCTCCACACTGCACGACTTCTGCTACAATCATTGCCGCACCACCGAGCATGTGGGGGCTGAAAGCGGAAGCTCGTATTGCTGGAAACTTTGCGACTAGTCGGTTTGGATAGTGCAAGTTTTTTGGGAAGAAAATGGGAAGGTTTGGGGACATATTGGTGCCATATGGCTGCCATGCAAGAGAAGTGGCGATTTGACATAAGCTGTTATACTGCAATGCATTGCAACGCAAATGACATGCATCTCCAATGGTGCTATATTGGATTCGAATCCTAGTCTCCGAATTTTTTCTCTTCTTCCTGCCTCTGACTGCTCTCCACACTGCACTGTCAACATGTTGAAGGTCACAGCAGGGGGCTGAATAGTTGTGCTGCCGACTCGATGAGTTTTACCGAAATCGATCGTCTCTCGAAATCTTCGTAGCTCAGTTCTCGGCTCTTCTCGATGTCGTGCTCGAAGCGTGCGGCTAGTTCGTTGCAGAAGGCTGAACTGCGCACTGAACAACTCACCTCGAAATTGAGTCGGAAGCTGCGAATGTCGATATTGGCGCTGCCCACGACCGCGAGATCGTTATCGAACACGGCCGATTTGGCGTGCAAGTAATAGGGCAGGTATTCATAAATTCGCACGCCGGCTCTCAGTAGCTCCGGATAGTACGACTTCGACGCCCAATGCACGGCCCTTGAATCTCCGAACTCTGGCAAAAGGATCCTTACGTCGACACCCCGATAGACGGCCGTACGTAATGCCGAGCGAATGCTTGGATTGGGGATCAAATAGGGTGTGGTAATCCACACGCGCTGTGTTGCTTGGGTGATGGCGATGAACAGCGCGTCGTGCGTCAAGTTGTGCCGGGTGTGCGGCCCGCTGGCGATCACGCCACACATAGCGTCGTTGTCGCTTCCCCAGGAAGATTGCTCGTCTTGATCGGTAAGATTGCAACCGAAGTAGCGCATGGTTGAGAGATTCTCACCGGTTGTAAAGTACCAGTCGTCGGCAAACACTTCTTGAAGTTGGTCGACCACCGCTCCTCGCATTTCGAGTGCGGTGTCGTGCCACTGGTGCGTGTACTCGTCACCAATGTTCAAACCACCGACGATTCCACGGCAACCGTCGGCGATAACGAGTTTGCGGTGATTGCGAAAATTCCAATGAGGGTTTCTCGAAAACAGACGGGGAGGCAGGAAGATGCCCACCTTTCCACCGGCTTCGATCAAGGGTTGCATCAGTCGGCCGCGCGCCGCGGGGCTCCCCACGGCATCGCACAGTACACGAACCTCGACCCCAGACTTTGCCTTCTCGACGAGCTGGTCTCGAAATCGACGGCCCGTGGCGTCATCGTTCCAGATGTAGAACAATAGGTGCAGGTGATTGGTGGCCGAGTCGATGGCAGCTTCGATGGCAGGATAGGTTTGCGCGGCATCGCGCAGCAACCGCACACGGTTTCCCGAGGTTGGTGGAAAAACCCACTGTGCCTCTTCCGGTGGCAGCCGTCGCAGTGAAAGCGATTCCCAACTAGCTTCCGGGCGCGAGGGCAGCGTTTCGCGCAGCCGTGATAGCGCTCCGGAGACCGTTTCGGTGGCTTGCAACCGTTTTCGGCGTTTGCGCGTGAGGTGCTTACGCCCCAGCACCCACCATAAGAACAGGCCCACCAGGGGCAGCGAAAACAAGATCAACAGCCAAGCGATGGCCGATTGCGGATGGCCGCGCCTCTGGAGCAAGACCGAGGGAATACTGGCAATCGCCAGCCCATATGTCATGTACGTCGCGAAGGCCAGCACCGACCACCAACTGAGGCCCCATCCCAGATGCGAGGCGATATCGAACCATCCGTCCATCGTTGCGACAGCCTCTTAGAACGTGATTTGAAATGCGCTTTCAGCCCCAAGGACGAGCGAATCATCCCGTCGCAAGGCGTGCGAAGCAGGCGAATCCAGGAGATTCGTCGATGCAGCACAACGCAGCGATGGGATGATTTTAGCCGTCCGGCGGCGAAATGGTATTTCAAAACACGTTCTTAGGCCAATCAAGTAGGCCGATAGGTGGCAAAGCACTTGGGCGTTTCCCACAGCAGCACTTCGACCACGGGAAAACCTTGCGAGGCCGTGTAATCGTAGATCAGTCGAGCGATACTCTCTGCCGTGGGGTTGCTGTCGATCAAATGAAGCGGCTCATTCATCTCTTGTAGCATCGGCACCACGGGATCTTTGCGGTTCAAGATCATCCGGTGATCCAGGTTGTCGTCGATCCACTTGCTGACGACTTGTTTGATATCGCTGAAGTCGAGCACCATGCCGCGATCATCGAGCTTGTCCGATTCAATCGAGATCACGGCCTTGCCGTTGTGACCATGCAGATAGCGGCACTTGCCTTCGTAATTGAGCAAACGGTGTCCATAGCAGAAATCGATCTCTCGGCTGACGCGATACATGATTTGAAAAAGACCTATCCTGTGATGGGAATTTCAATACTCATTGTTGATGCGTAACGGGTCGGGTCGTCGATGCCGGCCTCGCGAAAGGCCGCTTGTCGCTCGCCGCACTTGTTGCAATTTCCGCAGTGTAATCGCTTGCACGGGGCAATGCAGGAAAACGTTAGCTCCAGCGGCAGCTCTCTTCCTAGCATCATCACGGCCCGTTTGTCGAGATGAGCAAAAGGTCGCACCATTTCGACCTGCCCGTTGGCCGCCATGTTCATGGCTTGAGAAAAGGATTGAAAGAAACCGTCGGTCGCATCGGGGAATGGATTCGATTGCAGCGGCGCAAGAGCCAGTTGACTGATGCCGCGAAGGTGGCACCACAGCAGTGCCTTGATGACCAACAGCGCGTTGCGTCCCGGTAAGTAGACGGCTTCGTCCGGCGTTTCGGCCGCTGGCACTCCCTCGCCTGTTAGGCTCCAGTGGCCGGTGTACAAATCGCCCAGTGGCATTTCCAGCACGACTAGTTTGTCGAGACGCTCGCACTCGATGGCCCTCAAATACCGTGATACGGCATCTAGTTCCGCCGCTTCCCAGCAGAGCCCCGAGCGGACATAGAACGGGCGAACCCGTCGCCCCTGTCTCAACAAGTGCCCCAGCAAGATACCGCTATCCAGCCCGCCACTTAGCAGCAAGCCGATGGTGTCACTTGGGGGCTGTGAGATCATTTGTGTCGCACTGGAGTCGAAAGATGGAGGCGCCTGTGGTGCCGGCTCAATGTTGCCACTGCTGGGAGAGCCGGCGGTGTCTCGTAGTTTGTGCCACTCATTGTAAGGTGTCACGCTAGCTCGTCGAGCATGCCGATCGATCGTGCCATGACGGGTGGCCCAGCCGCGTAGTCGGCTGGGTCGCGTAGCGACAAGATGCCTTGA
>CAZNXE010000134.1:0-14798 GCA_964576465.1 uncultured Planctomycetaceae bacterium | reverse complement strand
ATAAGTTCAGTTACTAACTCTGTAGCTAACTTATCTCTACCTGATAAAAGCATGTCAATTAATTCTACCATTGTTAAAGGATAAATTCTAGATTGCATATTATGTTCCTTTTGTGTAGGTTTACTTTATACTGCTACCATTTATATGATAGCAGCTAAATTTATTACATGAAATTATCCAACCAAGGGTACTCAGATACCACCTCAGTTACACTATTTTTTACAAGTGCCAGGTGTGGGCACTCTTTTAAGCTAAACAGCTTACCGTCACCTATTATATCCATCGCGTGGTAGGTTAGTGCATTGGATGTTACATATATGCTTGGTTTGTATTTACCCTTTACCAGGTTTCGTAAGTTATCGTAGCTATCCGATATAGCCATCCAGAAATTATTCCTGGACCCTTGGTTTTCACCAAAGTATGCAAGAACGAAGGTATACCTTCCATCTTTTAATTTGAATACGTGTGCTACACTGCGACCTTCATATGGTATAGGGTGTACTACTTTCAAATTAACTAACTCTTCCTCTATGTCAGATAACTTCTTTATACCTTCTTTAGAGACACCTGGAGAGGCCACATCTGCGTACTCAACCATGTCAAACAACCAACCACTTAACATAATTCTAACCTTAACTTACTTACATCCCACATACGTAACACACGTTTGTGGTACTCACGACGCAGTGCATCAGCCTCTTCACTTAATACCAAAGCTTCTTTTGGGGTAATTACTCTTGACACTTTTCTACTCCTCAAACTCTATTATTCTAGACTTAAGGTTAGAAGAAGTATACTTAGGATTCCTTTTAATAAATGTAACATTAAGTTCTCCACGCCCTATGAAATTTAAATCTCTCTTAGATTCTTCTACAAAATGTAAGTCTGGTTTAGTTCGCCGTAATATTGTAGCTAGCTCTTCATCTGTTTCGTATATAACAACTTTATCAACAAATCTAAGAGACCAAATTTGACCTACTCTCTCATCCACAGATTGTATATACTTATCAGTGTGTACACCTGCATGTACAGCTACTATAAGGTTGTCACACTTATCCTTAAACTTCTTAAACATTATCACTCTACCATAGTGAAACAAATCAAATGAACCAAACGTAAAACCTATAACACTACTCATTAATTATCTTTCTTAGTCGGCACCTCACCGGGGAATCGAACCCAACGCTAATCGGATTTGGAATCCAATTTGTTCCCAGAACGTGAGATATTTGGAGCGGGTGAAGAGATTCGAACTCTTATTTTCAGGGTGGAAGCCTGATGCTCTGCCGTTGAACTACACCTGCTTATAAAAAATGGGAGTGCTAGGTAACGATCCTAGTGGGCCTAATGACACCAGTTTTACAGACTGGTCACGCTCCTTACGTGTCTACACTCCCTTGTAGTACTGAGAGAGGGAGTCGAACCCTCACGCCTTGCGGCACCAGGGTCTAAGCCTGGCATGGCTACCGTTACATCACCTCAGCGTAATAAACTTAATCAGAGTACACTTTCTTATGTAGTATGTACAACTCATCAATAATCTCTTCTGTAGTACTATCTCTACTTACCTCTAATGTGTCTAGGCTTTTAAATAACTGTTCACAGTTAGGGATAAGTTTCATCAGAACAAACACTTTTATTGACTTCATATCTGTCAATTTTTGGCGGGCCTGCTCATGTACTCTGTCTACTCCATCTCGACTAAACTCAATAAACTCTACATCTTTTCCTATCCTACTCCAATGTATACTCAACATGTTGTTGTACACCTTGGGCAGTAACACACTAGACTTAGAGTTGTTACTTTAGGATGGTTCTTAGCAAACTCTATAAGTGCACAAGGTACTTCGGTCTCATTAACATACCTCTTTTGTATAAGAGCATTTTCCATTAGTATATCTCTGCCGGCTGTGTTTATGTTTTTCATATTACTTATCAAACTTTCTTTCTCTGAACTTTAATCTAAGACCTTGTTCACACTGGCAGTAAACTTCGTCTGCATCAGGAATAAAATTATCCTCAGTGCCCGGCACAATCTCATATATAAATCCTCTATCATAACATTCCTTGCGTGAAACCATTAGTCTCTTCCTGGCCTGGGTCCGTCAGGGTAACATTTTCTACAGAACTCTTCATCTGGGTACATAGGGTTACCACATTTACTACATCTATGTGTATCACCGTAAGCGTTAGTGTGTCTCATCTTATTACTGCCTTTATAAAATGGAGATAAGGGGAGGTGTCTCACCTCCAACCACTGGTTTATCTCCCAGTCGCTCTTATTAGTTGGCGTACCTTATCTTAAAATACTATAGTCTGTGTATTTAAGGAACTATATACGTTTTTTTATTCACAATGTATGAAATAAGTGACTTACATATTCCATACTTTATCCCTAAATCTTTATAGGAAAAACCTAACTTACGGTCATTTCTTAAATCTTCCGCTTGTTCAAATGTCAGTCTCCTACGTACGCGGGCTGCCTTTAAAGCTTTCTCTTTTCTCTTCTCTGGAGGCATATCCATCATGTTTTGTGAGTGTGTACCTATATCTATATTATCCCAAGAGGAGTCTAACTTATTACTATTTAAATGCCTTACCTCTATCCCTGGGTAGAACATATCAAACTTGAATTTTTGGAAAGCTTGCAATCTATAACAATATAAGTTGGAGCGCTCACCCTCTAATTTTATAGAAAACTCGGGGTAGCCGTTGGTGCCTATTCTGCACTTAAGCATCACTCCGTATGGTGACTTAGCTTTGCCCTGTTTTGTTATACGGTAACCTTTACTGTACGCAGCTAACATTATGTTATTTGTTTTATTCATTACACCTATAAAATTTAACTCTAAAACGACTAAAACCCGCCTATCCTTTTGATCGGATAACCGGGTTTTGGTTAAGGGATGTATCATCCGATCTTACATATGTGTCGCTCCGTGTGCTGTATTTGTTTGACCATCTAAGGTTACAGTGGCTTCCTGTAGTGGCCATACATAGTACGCACTTGGTCCCTTGAGTTCCCCGAGAGGACCTTTCGGTAGCTGGATATGTAAGGTGTGTCTAACCATGCTTTAATTATAATCCAATATACCTTGTTTGTAAAAAACCAAACGTAAAAACTACTGTGTTTGCTTTACGTTTATATTGTTTAACGCATTTCGCGCCGTTTTTTCAGACCTAAATACATATTTTTAGTGTAGTTTACTCAAGTATGGTTAATACTTATGTGTTCTCTACTCCCCCTATACTAATATTAGTTACTCAAAATAATTTGCGGGCTGATTATATGTAACCAATGTCCCTACTGTGTTTGGTAGTGTGAGTACTTACAGGAGGATGACACCTATTGTTTTTCAATCTTACTGCAGCTCTATCAGACACAATTGATTAGCCCAAAATATATTACACTTGATCCACAATACATTACACTTTTAAAGGCACCACACCTTATATAAGGCTTTTAACTACACTTAGGTACACACAGGTATTTAATTGGTTTACGTCTTGTACAACCCATGTGTGACTCTTGTAGGTCTATCTCCTCCCCCTTATCTACTTACAGTACTTGTCTAACAGATTACCTACAAACACTTCCAATGGGCTTTTAGATACAACAATTGCTTTTGGTAGTTTAACTACAGCTTTGTCATCACGCGAAACTATTTTCTTATCCAACGTTGTCTTAATTAGTGCAATGGCTTTGTGGCTACCTGTTGACTTAAACACACCTAGATAAGAATGCACCGTACTATTCAAGACACACATATTAAATATCTTCTGCATTACCTCTACAGGGTTGTAACCCATAGTCTTACATAAGCTAAACATATCTCTCTCTATACAGTTAAATATATCCTCATAACTACGTATACTATACAGTGATTCAAATGCTATGTATACTTCTACAGTAGTATCTTCGTTGTAATCATTTAGTATAACCCTAACAGACATTATTCTATCTATGTAATCAACACCTATATTTAAGGTGTTTATACTTTTGTACACCGCTGCCTTAGGTTTGTCACTAAGTAGTGTACTTATTCTCTCGTAGTCTTCCATACACCCAATACATATACCTTTGTTAGCTATATCAGAACTCACTACACTAGTCCCGCAAATTTTACACTCCACCATCACATTGTCCACCAGTCGTTGTCCTTATAGGTCCAAAACTTTATTTGATTACTCTCTATGTTTAGGTACCTTGTTAACACCTTCTTGCCCGCCATTAATTTTTTATCTAAGTTTTCTTCAGCCTTGTCCATAACAGACCTTAGATCAGACCAGCCTCCTGCTGATATTGTGTCTACCTCTGTATTATCCAGATAAACTGTGTAAAACTCTACTTTGAAATCACCCATGTATCTTATACTCATTGTATATTAATAATAAGACAAAAGGGGGAAAGGAGCAAAGAGATGGATCAAATATCATCCCCTAACCGGTAATACACCGGTGAGTGTGTAAAAGGGTCCGCGGCAATCCTAGGGGCCCCCAGCCCCCACAATGAAGTATAGCCCGGGGGCATGTAGGTAGATTCACACACTATCCTACCTCACCTACACGACGCACTGAGAGCTTGTAAACTGCACACCTTTGCCTACTTTGCCTACTTTGCACACAATGTATGTACATGTATGTTGACGTAGTCACGTGTATGCACACGTGTGCTCATGTATGTACATGTAGATAGACGTATACCGTTGTAGGTGGGTGTATGTTGATGTGTTTAGTGATATATAAATAAATTAAAATAAATTATGGGAGAAGTGTAGTTTTTTTGGACAGTGTGCGAATTTGTCACACTTTACTAAAGCGTATCTCTCGCAAGTGTATGATATCATTGTTATCAATTGTTGGCATGTATCGTGTATATGTATATCATTGTGCCTACAACTACGCCGACTTCTCAACCCTTTACAGACACAGAGCTTGCTTGGTTCTCTAACATGCCTATTATTGAGACTATCAATCTGGTAGAAGATTATCAAATTATCGTGGAAGCTCCACTTCGTTGCTGTTACCCTACCCTTCGCCTTTGTGACACTTGTCACTACGTCTCTAACTCTATTGAATGGAAACTCTAATATGAAAGCTCTATCAGTCGCCGCGATTTCTGTATTCAGCCTGCTAGCTGGCCTATCCCTTTACATTGCCGCTCATACTCTCGCCTACGTTGCTGCATTTCTCGTCAATCTCTAACCCAAGGACTACTATTACCATGAAACTCATTCACTCAAATGGATTCTCATTTACTGAAATCTGGACTGCTACCGGTGGAAGTTGTACACTTTGCTCCGCTGCGCTTATTGTAGGCGTTAAGGTCCTACACGATGACCGAGTTGACACTGCTAAGACAGCGTGCAATACTTGTGCTCCCTTGCCAGCCCTGAAAGTACTTGGTAACCAAGTACACCGGGTTACATATCAGAATGGTGTAACCTATTCCCTCCCTTGCCGGTTACCTGTACTTGCTACAGATGCAACACCAGCGCAGAAGAAAGAACATTGGGCACAATGCCAAGTCATCAGGCGCAATCGAAAAACGGTCGAAAAGCTTTGGAATTCTCACCTGAACATGCAGTTCGCCTTTGAAATGCGAATAGACGATAGGGACCAGGCACAAGACATGCGTCCAATGATAGCGGACCTTCATACCGGCACACGTGTAGCTACCTATGAGTATGATTCTTATGGTGAAGGCGCGCTAGGCCATTCATTTGACCTAGAGAATATTCTTGCAGAGCTTCATGCGGAAAATGTATTGCTCCGTGCTGCGAATCGTTTTCAAGCAATCAATACCAGAAGCCGGATAGATGCATCTAAGAAGGCAACTTATGCAGGGGAATTTTTCAAATGGGGGGAAGCATGGGCCACTGCTAAAGATGCCATAAAGAACAACTATGCACAAATCAAAGAAAACGATGACTTCGCCCGTAGGTTAGTTGGTGAACTCAGAGCGCGCTCTACTGAATCACTACCCTATACTACTGTTTTTAATACTTCAGACATTGCCGGACCTGGTAGCGTTGCACCAGAAGGATATGAGTTTGAGTATGACCCACAATTATGTGGGTTCGATTGTGCTGCTAACATCACAACACGAAAGAAAGCTTTTACTCCTAAGAAGGCAGCAATTGACCCAGTAACCGGTAAGACCTCGGGTGTAGTAAGACGTAAAAAAGAAAGTGTCACAAGCTTTGTCAAAGCGAAGAAAAGGGAAGTTCAAGAGGAAAACAGGATACTTCGCAGAAGAGCACAGTCTATTGTAGTGGTAACACCAGCAGATATATTCTGCTAACAACCGACACAGTAGGGGAACACCGGGTGACCGGTAGTTCCTCTATTATATCGTGTACTTACACGATAGGGGAGCGTAAAGCAGACGATCCTTGGACGGTAGCCATATTCCCCTAAGCACTTTTCAAGGACTCGAAAGGATAACTTGGCACGCCTCTTGCATGTCGTAATTACGAAAAAAATTCGTTTGCCTGCGGCAAACAACGGTGTATTGTGGATGACATGTGTTTCTATCTCGTGTTAGTGTATAGAAGCTTCGCTACGCATTGCGCACCTAATCGGTACGCTCATAGGTGTTATCGTTATCTCGCGTTAGATAGTCTTTCACTCTTGTTATCAATGACTCGAACAACGGAAAGCTAACGCTTACCTATGGTACCTCATCGGTACCTAGTAGGTGTATACGACGGAAGCTTCGCTACCTATACGTACCTAATCGGTACGGTTGTTGGTGTTACCCATAAGTGCTACCCCTTCGGGTTGTTTTTTCTTGTTTCAATGAACACATAGTGGATGTTATGTGTTATCCCTTTCTCACAACAATGGAGCTATCTATACATCATCTTCCTACCCGCGAATATCTCACCCGTTCCCTTACCCTCAATGATTGGAGTACTCTCAACAACTATCCCACACACTGAAGCTGCGCTCCCCGACCTCGCTTCGCTCTCACACGTGCTACTCACCCGTGTTACCCACACCCAGGCAAAGGGCCTAAACACCACCTTGGATGAACGTAAAAGTTCGCAAAGTATTTTTGATTTTTCATTTATTTAAATAACCGAAAGGGTTACCGATGACAGTTTGTATGCTACCTTGTGATTCATGCGGAAAGAAAGTAGACGTTGGAGACAAGAACCCCACACTGGTACTTTGTGGTTGTGACACAGCGTCTGGAAAAGCAGTAATCAATGACCTGGACCACTCTCTATACAAGGACGTTACTTGGGAAGAAGAAGAAGAGGACAGTGCAGACCATGTACCTCAAACACCTACTGAGATTTGTGATTGCCCGGAACTTGAATTCTGCGCTATCTGTTGTCCTTTCTAGAAACCATGCACGAGATAATGAAACATTACAATGTAAGTAAGAATGAATTTCGCATATCATTAGCTGACCTCAGGTTAGCACTTACAGTTCCTCTCCTACCCTCAAATTACTTAGTGATAGATATGGTATCTAATAAAGATGTTCATAGTCTATTTGATACTTCTGACCTTTAACCTGGAGATACAACATGTCACACCGAGAACAAGTACTTGACTCTATCGTGGAATTCTGTGAAGAGGGAGAAGGAGGGGATGCTACTGAGTTCTTAATCAGACTGAAAAGGCTAAGCGTCATTGATGCTTGTTACATAGTCTTGAAGTTAGGACAAAGTTCAAGTTACAACACAGTTGAGCTTCTTAATACAATTGAGTATTCGGTGTAACTCAACCGACAAACACTGTAGTTATCTGTAACACGGTAATTGCAGTGTGATTACATACACATACACGCATAGGGGGTGTACAGTGGGCGTGCCTTGGACGGTGGACATTATCCCCTAAGCAGTTAGACATTTTCACAAAGGAACTTGCACACACAATGACAGAACATGAGATGAGAGAATTACGAGATGAAGTACCGGCTATGAACATGCTTGATTCAATCTATGCAGATTCCCGAGCTGGTGGGTGGGTTAGAGGAGACCCTAATGCATGTGGATGTGGAGGTTCTGGATGGTTCTGTAGTTCAGTTGATACTTGGCATAAGTGTTCTATGCATCCTCCTGAATGTAATTGTTGTCATCCTGAGTATGATGGTGACTTCTGTATTAAAGATGCTGAACCTGCTGATTCAGAAATTGATACAATTGTTACTCTTTCCGCAGAAATTAAAATAACATGTGATTGTCTTTATCCAGACTGTTGTGAAGACTGTATTCCATTTTAAACTAATTGAAATTTATTTAATTTAATAAGCGTACTCTATCCAGCGGAAGGCTATTGCAGTCAGGCTTAGTTTATGTTGAACACATGTACAGTTGTAGGTTTACTGTACATGGCTAAAGTACCTTCTAGACAATTTAGGTTGGGTGTAGCTACATTGTCGAAACTAACACACTGGGACACACAGATGTAGGTAATCTGATGTTTGATAACAGACCTTCTCGTTACCAGGGTGGTAGTTCCCCAGTAATTAAAGTAACACTACCTTTATGAAAGAATCAATATGAGTCTAGCAAAGAAACTACAAAAACTTGTACAAAACAGTAACAACACTGAAAATAATGTTGTGTATACAACTCTAAGGAAGAGAGTAATCAACGAGGCAACTGTGGCAGCTAGTAAAGGAAAAGAAACTATTCTTATAAAACTAGTGGGTGATGGAGAACGTTACTGGCACAATGAACTTTTAGATTATTTAAACAGCGAAAAATTACGCGCAACAACATACAGCTTCTCACCAGCACAAGTAACCATTGAAATATCATGGTGTGATTAACTAAATACTTTGGGGCCTTTAGCATAAGGGTAATGCGTCCGCCTCATAAGCGGGATTATCTGGGCTCGTAGACCCAGGGGGCCCACCAATGTTAACCTATTGCAGTAGTAGGTGTCTAATTAACATCGAGACAATTTGTCTTTCAATCTTATACTTGTACCTTGAACTTCCTAGAAGCATATGCATTTATAGTGTTATTACTAGAGACAATAGGTTAACATACTAATTTAACAAGGAAAATAATATGAAATTTTTACTTATACTGGTACTAACATTTACATATAGCTGTATACCCAAAAGCAATACATACGAGAAACAACGACAACATATTAAAAACCTAGAAGACCTGGCCACTATGGGGTTAGAGTTTCCACAAAAACTAAAAGAAGACATAAACCATTACACTAGTTGTGCAATCACTAGTTGTGCATGTACAGATATAAACGAATGTACAGCATACTTAGAAAAAGGAATGAGTATAGCTGCGCGAGCTAAAGTAAGAATGGATAAGTGGGAAAGATGGTACATGCATTTACTTTCTCTACAAATGGTTGACAGATTGTGGAGTGTACTAGAAACCATGGAAACTGTATACTACAGTTTTAATAAATACACCTTTCGTGAATGTTGGAAAGCTAAAAAAATAGCAGCAACTTGTGAAATAAGTACAGTAGAGTTAAATAAAGCACTTAAACACTTTAACATCGATGAGGTAAGGTAATAACGATATGAACGAACAATTTACAGACTCTCGCGGAACATTAGTAGCTGTCAAGGTTGAAGAAAATGGTTCAATAGAACTACAAACTTTGCAACAAAAACTTTACTTTGGAAAGGACCATCCTATGTCCAAAGCAATTAGAGAAATGGTTCTTGAACAGAATGAAGGATAAGAGAGAAGAACTAGTAGAGCTCTTTGACACTGATATCCCTCCCACCAAAGAAGATGACTTACCACTTACAGTAGATGAACAGTATCTACTACACACTTTAACAAAGGATTAGATATGTTTGGATTTTTTAAGCGCGCTGAGAAAACACAACAACCAGTACAGGTAGCTACACCAGTTAAGACGACACGAGAAAATGTCAAGGTTAACAAGGGTAACACCTTCATCAATGTACAACACTTAATGGAAGCCTACGCAGGCACACGAGGATTGAACATGCCTGTAGGTAAAGAGGTCATTGATGGTGTATGGTACACACTGTTTATCAGGACTTCAAAAGGTGAAATCATTGTTGACAAAAAGGGGGAAACAATCCTCAACCGCCGGCGATGAGTAGAATAGTACCAGCAATCATTTACATCACAACATACTCTACAATGGCCTTAATGGCTGTTGTAGCAGGAGAGGCACTAGGGTACTTCTTAGCGGTACTTGCAACAACATGACAACAACAGAGGTTCTACAAGAGATACGAGACAGGGTACTAAACACACCAAGAAAGGACAGAACAAGAGAACAAAAACTAATGATTAAACTAGATAGGAAACTATCTAACGGGGAAGTTATACCTGAACAATGGATGGACAAATAACCGCAGGAGTTTAACATGGTGACAGAAGAACTAAGTATTAAACCTAATGATAAGATAAACTCTGGTACACAGGATACAGTACCACACCCATGGGAATACCCTATGTCACCCACCCCAGACATGATTGCATTAGCTAACAATGTTATACGATGCATAGAAACAACTAACAAGTTTATCATTGAAATAGAAGGACCGACAGGTGAACAATGTGACACAAGTTGCTGCAATACACTGTAATAGTAGAACATATAGGAAAAAGTTAAAGTCCTGCACACGATTACATTGGACGGCATGTTCCCCTAGGCAGAGAAATTGAAAGAACCATCAAACATGATTAGAGTATTACTTACAGCTATTTTAGTTGTTACTGGCTGCGCTAAACAGCAGACACCAGTTATGACCACAACATACAGAACACTGGACTACGTGACAGTACAGCAGCATACAGCACTTATAGTACTTCAAAGAATGAGCTTTGATATTGAGCATGCAAATAATGCAATAATAACATCGAAAAAGCTACGTCACACAACAGGACATTATGAATCATTTGACCTATGGGTTGTCATTGATTTTGCGCAAAAGATTATTGAAGTATACTGTGAACCTACTGAACTATGCCAGAATGGTAATGGTGAAGTAAGTGCAGAATTAGTTAAGTCTATGTTAAAGGTAGCACTTAACGATGCAGATAACCCATTCTCAATGTGATGTACCATACAATTATAGGACCAAACGATTGCTTAGTTTCCTTTTCAATAACAGATGGAGTACCTACACACGCTGACACTATTAACATGTTAACAGGCCATGTTTGTATGACAAAAGTCTTTAACCAAATTAAACCTACTATTAGGAAAAGACAAGCTAGAAACTTTTGGAAACTGTTAGTGAGTAGAGGTTATACACTTTAAACCAATAGTAGTTATTGATAATGCTTAAACTAATGTAGGGTAATGTATGTTAGATTAATTAAAAAATTTCCCTCCGGGAAACATAGGTTTCAACTGTATGACCCTTGGTAAGGGTATACCTCCATACCTGTATTTTAACATCTATCACTAGTCGAACGTAGCACAACCATAGCCTTACCGGCAGGTTGAGCTGTTCTTAGTATTACATTAGGTTACTTATTGTAAGTAACTAACATATGTTGTAATACGACTAACATCTGTTTTAGTATCATTATAATCATTGTAACCCAATCTCACAAGGGGTAAACAGTAACTTTCTTCACTTTTATGTCGATTTATTCAATTTAAACAATTATGACAAACTACATAGTACTAACAACCTTCATTATAGTCATCCCATCTATCAGATTATTCTACAGTATCAAGAATGAAATGACATTCAAACAAGTAACAAAAGGAATGTAATATGCCAGAGAGTGGTAAGATTAAACGGGGAAGCATATTTAAAGACCCAGACAGCAGGTATACTCTTGATGGTAATCCAGTGGCTACATGCCCTCTATGTAAGAAAGAGTATCATACATGCTGCATGACTAACACAGATGATAACTACTACGTGTGTGAGTTTGAATGTTGGGATGACTTTCTAGAAAATTACAGAGATACTTCTGAAAAATATGTTGGGGTAAATAGATTCTCTACGAGAGCCATGGTAGAGTTAAATATAAGTACAAAACACTTAACAGAATTATTAACAACAATGTAAAATGGGAAAGGATAAAATTTGAAATAAATAATAAAATAAAATAATAATCTAATAATATAAACAACTTGACTTGACATCATAGTAAATGGTGTAAAAAATAAGAGAAAATAAAATTGATTTATAATTGGTTGGTATTACTGAGAGATTATTCTCAAATATCAATAGCTGGTTATATAACCTAAGGAAAATTAATATGCGATCATTCAATCTAGACGTTAAACAACTTCTTTCAACTGCTTACCACTCCGGTAACATCTCTATCGAAGAAATTCGAGAAGCACTCACCACCAAACGAGAGCTGAATATGCCATGTGGATTTGCAATCGACGACCACAAAAACTTCTACACAGTATTCTTTGCTACAGACAAGGAGAACCCAAGTCAGGTCATTCGGTCTAAGCCAGCAGAGGGGGAACTCATTGGAGAGCGCATTAAGCTCAACTTCCGAGTGAACAAAGACAAACGTCAAACCGCTCAGACACCAGGACAAACTCTGCCAGTATCACCTACAGGGGCACCAGTTCTCACAGATGAACAGAATGCAGCAGTAATTGCGGCGCTTCAATCATCTGGAGCTCTAGCTGCACCGAAAGGGACTCCTCCTAAAGTACGACAAGCTACTCAACCTACACACGTAGACCCAGATACAGATATTCCTTTTTAGAGAATACCTAAGATAAGAGAAGTGTAAAGAATCAGTATGGGCTTGTTTAGTTAATCTAAGCAGGCCTATACTTGGTTGACTGCATTAATTAAAGGAACATAATGAAAAGAGAAGAAACACAGGAACAATACACAAACATTACCTATGGACATATAGCAAGCATAGTTAAGACAAACGTACGAGAAGGTAAAAAAGTTGAAGTTACACAAGAAAAAGGAGTAACTGGTAGATTTAAAATAGTAGCAACTATGACTGAGAGTGATGAAGATTTTGCTCGAAGACTCAATGTTGAATACATACGCCTGAATGACTTGTTATTTAATCTAAACCTGAAAAGCCGAGAAATAAAAAGAAACATAGTTAAAGCTAACGCTGACTTACATATAAACGCTGCCCTAGAAGATAAACACAGAAAGAGTAAGAGAGAAGTTTCTGACTTAGCAGCTCTTTTGCTCCCCTCAGAATAGGGCCGACAGAGAAGGCAAAGAACATACAATGGTGTAAGTGTATGTATTGACAATGCTATTTCAATAGGCTATCGACTTTACGGCGCATGGTATGTGTAGTCAGTCATCCCCTAACCAGTAGAGTAAACTTAAAGGACAAAGGCAATGGAGAGATTAACAAAAACAAAAGAGTGGGTATTCACTAAGAAACTAGACATGGAGTTAGTTGTAAAGATGAACCTAGATAAAGGAGCTACTGTAACAGTGACTCCGACTGAGGGAGATACTTATAACATTACAGCAAGTTTACCTGAGCCAGATGGTGAGTTTATACCAAGACTTAGAGATGAAGTTGAAAAGATGTCTGAAGCTATAAGTGATTGTGGTGAAAAACACAAGGAGTATGTAGAACAAATAGAAAGTATCAAAAAGGATATAGAGGTTAACACAACTCTAACTACTGGATACCGTGAACGTAGTATTAAAGCAAGGAGTGTACTCCATGCTATGAGTAATGAAGCAGTAAAGCAATAGGTACTACTCGGCGCTAGAAAGAATTCATTAGTATTTGATATAGCTCTACTCACTGCTAGGATAACATATGAAGAATATAGAGAGAGAAGGCCATACCTGGAGACCTTTAATAGAAGAAGAAAGAATCATTAAAGGAGATAGTTTCCTAACACATGTAGGTGTATGGGTAACTGATGATAGTTGGATAGGACTGCCATGGTCTAGTTTACATTTAGTAACATTTTACCGTAAGGTTATTATGAAAAGAAAACAAATAACAGAAGTAATAAAAGTTAATAGAGCTAACATACAGAAAACACTAGAGGAAGTACTTGACAAACATTTGCCCATAAAGATAAGCATAGAGAGTTTACCTCCACGTAAACTGCTACCTGGAGATGGCAAATATAAATATGAGAATGCTGAATATGAATTAACTATATCTCATAATGAAAGTATAGCAAAGTTCAACGAGAGGAAGGATACCCTAACCTGGAATAAAAAGGTTTATGAGGACAACATTAGAAACTTAGAAACTACTATCACAGAGCTGAATAAGCAAAGAGATGAGAACGTAACTAATAAGTTTAAAGTTGAAGAGGAGTTATCTGGTGACCCTAATTACAGAATACAGAAGACTGTTGAAATGGAGAGTGAACTAAAGGATTGCCTGAAGAAGGTAGCTGTAACAGTAGACGGAGGTAGTAATATAACTGGAGAGGTACAGGAAGAAGACTATGATGGAAGAATAAGTAATGATACCAGGGGATTCTACTAGACTATATGGTGTCTAGCGATATCAAGTACTTAGGCGGATGTACCCTTTAAAACTTTTCTTGCTCTCCCTATAGGAAAACGACGCTCTTAGTACATAAGTATATGATATTACTTAAGCAGAGTGACTGGTTGGAAGGACTTTTGGTGTGTTCAAAATGTTTTCAGGGATAATATCAGTTATTCTTGACATAGAGCGAGTGTATATGAGACATGGTCTAAGCTAATGAAAGTAGTGGGTATGCATTGGTCTATAGTATCTTTACTTAGTAATAACAACAACTTAACTAACAATCTATCAACGAAAGAACGAATACATGGAAAATCCCCTAGCTTTTGTCATAATAGTCTGCTCTATCTGCTTTATCTTTGTCTGTGCAAGTATACT
>CAZNXE010000133.1:0-14842 GCA_964576465.1 uncultured Planctomycetaceae bacterium | reverse complement strand
AGCATCGCCAATCTCGCGTGAAACTCAAATACCAGTTTTGGGACAAAGCCTAGTACTACAGCGCTACGTTGATTCCCATTCACAGCGGGGGAGTTGCGTCAGTTTGATGCCTTTTTGCCTTAATATTTTGCGTTTTCGCTTGGTGTGGCATTTGCGAGCCAGGGCGTTACGTTGTTGCGTGTATGCGATCGTGTTCGCGGTGTGCTGCAGCAGTGCCGTGGACGCACGACCGCTGAGCCACCAACTTTGCACCAGGGCGGACACAGCGTCGTGGACCTGGTACACGGTTAACTCGGGATTTTTTTTCCCGCAGTTTGGATCGGACGCGGGCCAAGAAAAAGTAACTCACGCTCGACAGTATCAAGTGCCGCTTCAAGCCGACGTAGCGCCGTCCTTCCCAGGCATCCAAACCAATATCTTGTTTCTGGTCTTGGAAACACCGCTCGACACGCCATCGAGAAAAGGCGACCAACAGCATTTGACCGACCGTGGTATTCTCCGGCGCGTTGCTGAAGAAGAACTTGATCTCATCTTTGTTGAGCACGTTGCGAGCGACCAGCAGATACAGCGTTTCGCCTGGCAATCCGTTGGTGTCAGGGCGAATGATCCGTGTGTGCTTCACTTCCCAGACCACAGGGCCTTTGTCACCGTCCTTAATGCGATACTTTTTCCAACGTTGGTTCACCAACATGGGATGTTCATCCAGAAGAACATCGATCCGTTGCGGTTTGGGACTATTCTTGGTCAGTCGCGGAATGTTGCGGGGTCGTCCCGTTTTCTGAGCACGTCGCGAAGTCACTCTTGGCATTTCCAGCCAACCGGTCATGTTGACAGGAACTTCACCGACGAAGCGTTGCCCGCGCGCGTCCAAAGCCCTCAAAAACGGGGTTTTCGAGCCATAGCCTTCATCAAACGTAAGCCACTCGAATGCGACGCCGTTTTGTTGCGCACGGTCGTACTGTTCCAGAGCGATCTCCCACTTGGGGCGATAGACCATCGTTTTCGGGATGCCCGCCGCGTCACATCGATCGCGATCTTCCGACCAACTTTCCGGCAAGAACAACTCGCCATCGAGCAAGCAGTGGAAGTCGTCTTTGGCAAAAGCCAGATGGACCGTCACGATGCAATTCTCTGTCTTGCCGACGCAGCCACACCATTGGCGTTGCACGCCGGGCGTCTTGTTTCCTTTTTTGACGTCGCTGGTCTCGTCGATGATGCCAATCGTTCGCTTGCCACCATGTTCTCTGACAACGATCTGTTGAACGCGCTGACGCACGGCATCTTCGTCCCAAGCATGCTGACTGAGGAACTCTTGCAACGTCCGCACCGGAACGCCAGCGGCCAAGGCGATTGGCTCGACACTCTTACGCGGCAAATTGGACAACTGGCCTTCGACGTACGTTGGCATGTGGGCCCGCGTGTCCTTTCGCCCAAAGCAATCAGAAAACTGCTTCAGATAACGACTCAACTCCGGCTTCAATCGGCGAATCTGCTTGGCATCCATGACAGCACCTCCTTGTGCAATATAATTGACGCCACAGATTCTCAAATTGTCGCCATTTCTCCAATATCAACGTAGCGCTGTAGTACTAATACCTGTTTCTGGGTAACAAGTTACAAGCACGCCCGGCAGGACTCGAACCTGCAACCTGCGGATTAGAAGTCCGCTGCTCTATCCGGTTGAGCTACGGGCGCTTGATGTCTGGTTGGCCGGCTGTTGGATTCATCTGGGGTTCTTTGTCACCGCTTCTAGGATGCGGATTGTCCGTGAACGATCGCAACAACAGCGGCGCGTGCTGTCGGTTTGTTCTGGTGCAAATTTGGTGACTCGCGGCGGTTTGCAATCGCTTTAGCCGCCGTACATTTCGGGGAGCTCGATGTCGTTCAGCCGGAGATAGACGCAGAGATGCGCGCGATGATGGACCGTGTGATTCAGGACGAAGCCACGGATTACCGCTGCTCGCGGCATGGTCATCAACGGCTTGCCTGCCTGGACGAGCGACCACATCACTCCTAGGTCTTCGTCCTTGACGGCCTCTAGAGCAGCGCGGGCCGCGGCGACGTTTTGATCGAACTGGGCGACGATTTCCTTGGTCGTCGTCAACTTCGGCGATTGGTATGGCTCGCCGCCTTCCGGGGCAACGTCCCACTCGGTTTGCGTGAGCGTCCCTTCGACCCAACCGGGAATCTCCACGAGATGATTGGCATTCCAACCGATGGTGTTCATTTTTGGATTAGCCCGCCAGTCGAATTTGTCATCCGGGATACATTCCAGCACCTTTCGAGTGTTGGCCATCTCCTGATCGAACTCTGGCAGAATCATCTCCGCATAACTCATGGTTTCCCTCCGCAAGGTTTTGATGGGTGTCTGTCGAACGGAAGGCTCACGCGCACCCTGCATTGCCTTACCCACTGGGCACCCGACATTGGCAAGCCTACATGAGAAATCCAATCAATCAACTGGAATTGAAGATTGATCGGCACTCAATGCGCAGGAATCGACGGAGCATTCTGAAACAAGAAGTACGGCCGAGGAGATCGGGCCGGCTACTTTGAAAGACGGCGGACGTGTCGCCTACTTCTTCTTCTCGATGTGCAGCGTTCGCTTGCGGAGGCGGGGGCTGTATTTCATCAGCTTTAGCTTCTCGCTGCCAGAACGGCGCCGCAGTGCGTAGTTGTGATCGCCCGTCTCTTCGCAGACGAGAAACACCGTTTCCAACTTTCTCTTCGATTTGCCCATTGCGGCGACCCTCCGGGCAATCACGCCCTCGACGAACTTCGCTAATACACGTCAATTGAACCTCCTAATGTAGCGTGGTCCCCCGAACCTTGACCAGAGCCATGTGGGTAATTTGTTGCGAGGTGGCCAGAAAAAAGATAAGATATTGGAGGAACAAGAGTTACGACGCTGCCGATGGGTTTGTCGCAACGGCTTCATCTTCGCCGGCGATTCGATTCTGCGGGGTTGCCAAGGGCAACCGATGGGCTCTCACGCAGAAAGACGTTCCGCTTCGGCTGGTCAGTTCGTGCAAAGTTCCGATCAGCCTGAACCACGTTGCTCAGACTCGAGGCCTAGCAGCCACCATGGCGACCGACCCCATTCCCTCCGAAAAGGCTCAGGAGGCAGTGCCAACGGGTAGGGCATTGCCGAAGCCATCGGCAGCGCCGGCGAAAAAACCGACGCAAGGGGAGTCAAGCCGCCAAAAGGGTTCCGCGACAACGCCCAAGACCGACGAGCAACAGACGGGGTTGGGGCAATTCGAGGGAGAAGAGCGCCCCCTGGTCGTTACTCTGTTGGGCCTGTTCAACGTTTTGCTGGGGCTGGCAGGTTCGGGATTGGCAATTCAAGTGTGGCTGCGCGGAGCCGTGTACTCATTGCTGTTCGGCGATGTGTCCTACACGCGGTTCGCCAGCACAACGCTGGACATCTGTTGCGGATTGATTCTGGCCACTTCGATCATGCTGTCAGTCTCCGGAGTCGGCTTCTGGCTGCTCAAGCCGTGGGCTCGCGTATTGGCGATTGTCGTCAGCCTGGCGGTGATCGTGATAGATCTCATATTCTCGATCGCGGCGGTGCTTGTATTTGGAGTGCCGCTGTTGATCACTCTTTCAGTGGCCTCGATGGCGTATGCGCTCCTTCTCTTGTCGTTCATGTATCGACAGCATGTCGTTGCTGCCTTCTTGGGAGTTGACTATGCCGTGGAGCATCAAACCGAGGGTTCCTTTCTCAAGGAATGGTTCCGTAGCTCCCCGGGCTGGGTTTCCAGCATGCTTGTTCACGCGGCCGTGTTGTTGTTGTTAGGACTGATCTCGCTGCCGATGCAGGCCAAGCAAGCCATAACGAGTTTGACCGCGCTCAAGAGCGAAGAAGCCCTGGAGATTGAATCGCTCGACCACGACCTCAAAGAGATCGACATCGAAATCGAAGCGGTCGACGTGTTGGAAACTGACAGCACTGCTGAAGTGATCGACGTCATCGACGCCTTGAAGGAGCCAGCGCCGGCACCCAACGTGGACTTGGTGAACATCAGCCCTGTCGAAATCGACGTCGGCGAGATGGAAACGGGCACCGTCGGCAATGCGGCCACGGGCGGATTTGGTGGCCGCCGCGGAATGGCGAGACAGAATCTCGTTGGAACCGGCGGCGGCAACCAAGCGAGCGAAGACGCGGTTGCCCGAGCGCTCAAATGGCTAAAGATCCACCAAACAACGGCCGGCAATTGGAACTTTCAGCATCACAAGGGCCCCTGCCAGGGACGGTGCGACAATCAAGGTCGAATCGGCAATGCGTTGAACGGCGCCACGGCCATGGGCCTGTTGCCGTTCTTGGGCGCCGGCCATACACAGCTCGATGGCGACTATAAACGAGTGGTGAAAAGAGCGTTGGTTTATCTGACGAAGAACATGAGAGTCAACCGCAATGGTGGATCCTTCGTTGACGGCGGAACCTTCTACTCGCAAGGGCTGGCGAGCATCGCCCTTTGCGAAGCCTATGCCATGACACACGATAAGGCATTACTGATCCCGGCGCAGCGATCGATTCGATTTATTGTTTACGCCCAAGATCCGGTCGGCGGCGGTTGGCGCTACGGGGTCGGGCAGCAGGGCGACACTTCGGTTGTCGGCTGGCAACTCATGGCACTAAAGAGCGGCCACATGGGATACATCCAAGTTCCGCCGAACGTCATCGCCGGCGTACACCACTTTTTGGACAGCGTGCAAGCCGGAAATGGAGCTGCCTACGGTTATACGGCACCCGACGACCGCCCAAGCACAACGGCCATCGGGCTGTTAATGCGCATGTACCTGGGATGGGAACGCGACCATCCGGCACTGAAGCGCGGCGTGTTGCGGATCAGCAAATACGGCCCGTCGGACTCAGACATGTATTACAACTACTATGCAACCCAAGTCATGCACCACTACGGCGGCGAACTGTGGGACTTGTGGAACCAAGAGATGCGAGATTTTCTTGTGAACTCGCAAGTTCGTAACCCGAGAAGCCACGAAGACGGAAGTTGGCACTTCGACCACGGCCACTTCACCGATACCGGCGGTCGACTCTACAATACGTCGCTGGCGACGATGATCCTCGAAGTCTACTATCGCCACTTGCCTCTCTACGGCGAGGCCGCATCGTCACAAGATTTTGAATAGACTCTCGGGTCGAAACCAACGGCGCGGCGAACGTGAACATTGCGGGCATTCAACATTCCGGCAGACATCAAGGAGCAACCGTGCGAGTGATTCCGGTGGTCGACCTCAAGGACAAGAAAGTAGTTCACGGTGTAGGCGGACGTCGCGATGCCTATAAGCCGATCGAAAGCCAACTTGTGGACAGCCCATTGCCTGCTCCGGTGGCCGATGCCTTGGTTCAAAAACTGGGTGCGTCCGAAGCATACGTGGCTGATCTCGATGCCATCGAAGGTGCCACCCCTGACTGGGACGCCTACGGTCAACTGGCAGGCGCGGGGCTTCGACTGTGGATCGATGCGGGGCTGACCGATGTTGGGCGGGCCGCACAGATCGAACGCTTGATTAGTGCCGGGGCACCCTTCGAAGCGATCATCGCCGGGCTGGAAACCGTGGGCAACGTCGAACTCCTCGCACAATTGCTCGAAGCGGTTGGCACGGAGCGTCTGGTGTTTAGCCTCGATCTCCGCGACGGGAAGCCGATTGTTGCGGAATCGAAAAGCAACTGGCATGCGTCGACCGCCGAGATCATCGCCCGAGAGGTAATCGAGCTGGGGATTTGCCGGTTGATCGTTCTCGATCTGGCCCAAGTTGGCGTTTCCGAGGGTGTCACCACGCTGGAGCTGTGCCGTGCGTTGCGGAACATGAGCGACAAGATTGAGATCATCGCCGGCGGCGGCGTGCGTGGGGTCGATGATCTATTGCAGATGCACCAAGCCGGATGCAATGGAGCGTTGGTCGCCTCGGCACTGCACGATGGGCGTCTCACTCGGCACGACCTGGACGAAGTAGCGGTTTGGTGATCGGGCAGGAGAATCAAGGCTCGCCTTACGGCCACTTCGGCGTTCGCTTTTCCAAGAACGCCTTCACCCCCACGGACGCCGCTTCTGTCGATCGCGAGGTGGCGGTCGCCGCGGCACCGGCCGAAAGCAGGGTCGCCAGCTCTTCGCCAATCGTCTCGTTGAGCATGCTCTTGGTGAGTTGAACGGCCTCGGGCGCTCCGCGAATGCACAGCGTTGCCAACTCAGCCGCCCGCGGCCAAAGTTGGTCTTCTCGTGTGATCTCTTGGAGCAGTCCCAGCCGATGTGCGTTGTTCGCATCGACTGCTTCAGCCGTCATCAACAGATACCCGGCGGTTGCCCCGCCGATACGGAACACCAGCAGCGGTGCGACGATCCCCCCGACAAGCCCCCAACGGGGTTCCGGAAACCCAACCGTTGCCGCTTCAGAACCGATTGCCAGATCGCAAGCCAGCATCAACCCGGCACCACTTGCCAGCGCCGGTCCGTTCACTGCTGCAATAATCGGCTTGGGAAACCGCAACATTTGCAGAATAAGATCGAGGTACTGCTCTGCATCGCGCCCCAAATCAGGCGGTTCGGTGTCACCTTCGCTCCGCGCGATAATCTCGCCAAGATCGATGCCCGCGCTGAAAGCGTCTCCGGCGCCGGCAAGTATCACGGCACGGACACGCTTCTCTTGATGTAGATCGAACAAGGCTTGCGCCAACTCCGACAGCATCTCGCGAGAAAGCGCGTTCCGTTTCTCGGGCCTGTTGAGAATCAGCGTGGCGGTGTGATCTTGAATATGCAGACGGAGGTTCGTGCCATTCATCGTGCGATGCCGTGGTTGGGAAAGTGCAACGCTTGAAATATTGATTGTGGGTGACAACTACACTTGAAATACACCCAACTGAAACGGTACGTCGGGACAATGTCGCGTCACACTTTCGAGCGCCCAGGTGAGTTCTTCTCGCGTCCGTGCGGGGTCGATGATGCGATCGATCCACAGCCGTGAGGCTCCATAGCGGACGTCCATGTGTCGATCGTAGCTGGCCTTGATTTCGTTTCGCATGGTGGCAAGCTCATCGGCGTCGACCTGATGCCCTTGTCGTTCGAGACTTCGAATGCTGATATCCAGCAGCGTCTTAGTCGCTTGATCGCCCCCCATCACGGCGCACCGCGAATTGGGCCAGGCAAAGACCAGCCGCGGATCGAATGCCTTTCCGCATAGGGCGTAGTTCCCCGCTCCGAACGAGCCGCCGGTGAGCACCGTTAGCTTAGGCACGCGACTGTTGCTGATGGCGTTTACAAGTTTAGCACCCGACTTGATGATCCCTTCGCGTTCGCTGTCGCGACCGACCATGAAACCGTTCACGTCTTGCAAGAACACCAAGGGTAGCCAGTCCTGATTGCAATTCATAATGAACCGCGCGGCCTTGTTGGCGCTGTCCACATAGATCACGCCGCCGTATTGCAACGGCCCTTCGGCAGGCTTTTGTTGCTTGTGCTGGTTGGCAATGATCCCCACGGGGAACCCATCGATTCGGCCGGTGCCGCAGACCAGGGTCTTGCCGTACTCGGCCTTATACTCCTCGAAACTGTCCGCATCGACGATGCAATCGATCACATCTTTTACGTCGTATTCGTTTCGCGGATTCGGATGCACCACATCGTACAGATCGGTGCCAGGTCGGGCGGCAGGACGACCGGGGTGTCGGCTGAATGGGGGCGCCGGATGTTCTGCCTCTGGTGGAAGATCGGCTACGAGCTTTCTCAAACGCTGCAAGCATGCTTCGTCGGTAGCATCGCGATAGTCGATTGTGCCGCTGACCTGCGCGTGCATTGCCGCGCCGCCCAACTCTTCGCTAGAAACCCGTTGACCAATGGCACTGCGAACCAGCGCCGGTCCGGCCAGATACAAGCCGGAACCATCGGTCATCAGCAGCTTGTCGCACAGCACCGGCAAGTAACCACCGCCAGCGACACAGTTGCCCATGATGGCGGAGATTTGCCCCAATCCGCTGGCCGAGATCACGGCGTTGTTGCGAAAGATCCGCCCGAAGTCGTCCTCGTCGGGGAAAATTTCTTCTTGCAGCGGTAGAAACGCGCCCGCCGAATCGACCAAATAGATCAGCGGCAACCGGTTTTGCATGGCGATGCGTTGGCAACGCAGCACCTTCTTCACCGTGGTCGGAAAAAATGCGCCGGCCTTCACCGTGGCATCGTTGGCGATGATCATCTGTGCGCGACCGTGGACGCGACCAACGCCGCATGCCACGCCGGCTCCCCGCGCGCCGCCCCATTCCTCATACATACTCCACGCGGCCCAAAGACCGATTTCATGGAATGTCGATCCCGGATCGATCAGCAGTTCGATTCGCTCTCGGGCAGTCAAACGCCCCTTCTCATGCTGACGCGCAATGGCCTTCAGCCCCCCGCCCAATGCCAGCTCAACCTCGTCATTGGCAAACCGCTTGGTCAGCTCGGCAAGAGTCTCATCCGTCGGCGAAGTCGTCGTAGTCATCAGCGAAGTGAGCCCTAAGATCGGTAGATTGGGAGAATGCTCGAATTCCACATCTTAGCAGCCAGGGGACCAACTGTAAGCATGGCGTTGTCTGTCCAGAATCCATATGCACAATGGAGTGCCAGCGTCTAATACCTCTACTACTCGACCGATTTCCCCTTTGTTCGTTTTGCCGTCATATTCGATCAACCACGCCGTCAACGAAAACGGCGCACCCACTCGATGCTGATTGAGTAATTCGTCGTCCCTCACAGCCTGACCTACCATGGTTCAGTAGCCCAGCAGGCAGCAGAAACACAAGGAACACGATGATGACAACCGCCGGCATTGCTTCACTACTAATCCATGAGACACCGGTTGCCGTAATCGACTTCGAGACGACTGGGCTCACAGCGGGCGCTGATCGTGTGATTGAAGTCTCGGTGGTTCGTGTCGATCCGGGTCGAGAGCCTCGTCTTGTTCTCGACACACTTGTCAATCCGCACCGGCCTGTCGCGGCTACTGAAATTCACGGTATTACGGACGACGATGTCAAAAACGCACCGTCTTTTCAAGATGTCGCTGGTGAACTACTCGCTGCCCTCGATGGTTGCGTGGTCGCCGCGTACAACGTCTATTTTGACATTAAGTTTCTCAATTTTGAAATGGCGAATGTCGGAATCGAACACGAACCGCCCCACTTTTGCTTGATGTATATGCGTCCCCTTCTTGGCCTTGGAACTCGCTGCAAACTCGAAGAAGCGTGTCGCCAGCATGGAGTAGATTACGACGCCACCCACGTTGCCGCACAAGATGCAATGGCGTCCGGACGGCTAATGAACTGTTACCTCGATGAACTACGCCAAAAGAAAATCCGTACTTACCATGATCTAACCCGACGAAAAAACTACAAGTTCCTCAAAAGCTTCGCAAACGATCCTTTCCCTTCCCCATCGATGTTTAATCTCTCCGGCTGCGATCGTCTTTTGTCACGAGTCGGCCATGTCCATGAAACCGTCGTCGATCCCGCACGGAAGGCCATTCGAGACTATTGGGACACGCTAAAAACGGTCGTTGCCGATCTCAAAATTACGGACGATGAATTGCAGTTTGCGATCGCTGAGCGGCGACGATTAGGCCTGACCAAAGAACAAATCCGTGTTTTGCACGCACGTGCGTTCGCGAACGCCATTGCGCAATTCTGCGATGACCAACAGCTCGATAACAAAGAGGTGCTCAAACTGCGACGATTGTACCAATGTCTCTCACGGCTCGGCTGGGCACCCGGAGAATGATTCGTCACAGAAGCAAGCAATGTCACGCATGGGGCACATGACTACTCGGCCACCTACAGGTGATCGACAGAAACTGTTTACTACCAAGTTATCCTCTCACAGGTCACATGGTGAATCACGGAACTCCCGGCGAGCGCGAGGTGCAAGCCCAACTGAAGAGCCAGGTTCGTGCACAACGGTTCTACGAGCGTCAAATGCGCGACCGGCTCTCTGAAAAAATGGTTGATCTCATTCGTCGACAGGAGATGGTGTTCGTCGCAACTGCCGATGCGCACGGAAACTGCGACTGCTCGCCGCGGTTTGGAAAGGCCGGATTCGTACTTGTGCTCGATGACAAGACGCTTGCGTACCCCGAATACCGGGGCAACGGGGTCTTTGCGAGCCTGGGAAACATCCAAGAGAATCGGCACATTGGTTTGGTGTTCGTCGATTTCTTCGACACGACCGTGGGATTACACGTCAATGGTGCCGCGGAAAGCTACCCTTCCACGGAATTACCTCCGACACTGGCATCGCATCTCGACAGCGAATCACCACCCTTGGACTCTCCTGTTGAGTGCTGGGTCGTGATGACCGTCGATGAAGCCTATATCCACTGTTCAAAACATGTGCCACTTCTTGAAAAGAAGGACAAGCTCATCATGTGGGGCACGGATGATGCAGTGGCCAAGACGGATGATTACTTTCAGTCAAGACCGAAGCCAGTGCCGTAGTCACGGCTGCACGGGGTGCATGAGCTACGGACTGTAAGCATGGGAGTGATCGCGCGGCAGAGTCATGTAGCTTGTATGCGTGCACGCATGTCTCGCTGATTTCGTTACGTGAGCTGATCTTCCCCTTCAGGCCACGTTTCGACTCGACTGACGGTCAGATCTTCTTGCGATGGCAGGTTTAACCTCAACCAACTCTCGCAGCAGTGGGCTGTTACTCGAACATGTTCTTTGGTCCTCGGGTGCTTGAATTTCAGACTGCGACCGTGCAATGCGATGGCTCGCTCGCGGATGTCCTCGGGCTGTGGTCCGAAGGCCACGGGCGAGCCGTATTGTTGGTCGCCTAACACGGGCAACCCTCGGGACGCGGCTTGGATACGAATCTGATGGGTGCGACCGGTTTCCAGAGTGATCTCCAGCCAGGTGCCGAAACTGCCAGTTGCTAACGTGCGGTAGTGCAGCACCGCGATGCGTCCTTCTGGATGATCCTCAGGCACCACTTCGGCGCGGGCTTCGCCGGGCACCTTACGAACATGGTCGGTCCACGTGCCGGCGGGTTCTTCGACTTGCCCAGACACGCAGGCCCAATAGACCTTTTGGACCTGCCGTTTCTCGAACTGATGTGCCAGATGTTTCGCCACGCGAACGTTGCGGGCGAACAAGACAACGCCCGACACGGGCCGGTCGAGCCGATGGATCGGCACCAAATAAATATCGCCCGGCGAACTCTCGCGCTGGCGAATGAACGTCTTGAGATTTACCTCTAGACTCGCAACCCCTCGCACGGATTGGGTCAGAAGCCCGAACGGCTTGCGCACCACCACACAGGGCCCGTCTTCATACAGAATCTCCGGCTCGTTCGTCATACTGTAATGGAAACCATGTCGGTGATGGTGATGCACGCTACGCTTTGAAGCATGCGACCTGGTGTGTTGTGCCTTCGAGCTGCGGTGGCGATTGGGTGCAACTTACGTCGCCAATAGGGCAGCGGTCTGCAAACGGACAGCCGGGGTAGATGCGATCGGGCGAGGGAATCTCACCTGTGAGCTTCGTTCGCTGTCGCGTGCGTTCGATCACCGGGTCGGGGACAGGCACCGCCGAAAGCAGTGCCTGGGTGTAGGGATGCTTGGGATCGGAAAACAATTCGGCCGTGTCGGCGATTTCGACAATCCGTCCTAGGTACATCACCGCCACGCGGTCTGAAATGTGCCGCACGACCGACAGATCGTGAGCGATGAAGACATACGTCAGGCTCAACTCTCGCTGTAGTTTCATCAACAGGTTGACCACCTGAGCTTGAATCGACACGTCGAGCGCCGAGACCGGTTCGTCGCAGAAGATCAACCGTGGGCGAACGGCTAACGCGCGGGCAACGCCAATCCGCTGCCGCTGCCCACCAGAGAATTCGTGTGGATAGCGGTTTAAGAACTTCGGATCGAGCCCGACGGTGTCCAGCAACCGCATCACTTCCAATGGGCGTTGGCGGCGCGGGTGCAGATTGAAAATGTGCATCGGTTCGGCAATGGTTCGCCCCACGGTCATTCGCGGGTTGAGCGACGCGAACGGATCCTGAAAGATCATCTGCATCTGCCGGCGGTAATCAAGCATCTCCAATTCATCGAGACCGTCGATGCGATGTCCGTCGAAACGAACTTCGCCAGCAGTTGGAGGAATCAGGTTGAGGATCGCCCGGGCGGTGGTCGATTTTCCGCAGCCCGACTCCCCAACCAAGCCGAGCGTTTCGCCTGCGTTGACGGAAAAAGTGATACCGTCTACGGCACGAATCCATGTCGTTTTGCGACGATAGATCGGCCCGACTCGTTGCGGAAAGTAAACCTTAAGATCGCGTACGTCGAGCAGTGGCGACGACAGCGGCGCGGAGCCTTTTCCCGCTTCCTCCGTGGCCGGTCGCGCAGCTTGTGATCCGGAGTCAATCATGTCTTGGCTTCCTGCGAAGTCGCGCCCGCGTTTACATCGACAAGGCAGCGGATATGACCACCATGAGGTGCCGCGATGCGGGGCGGATGTTCGCTTTCGCAGCGCTCGATGGCAAAGCGGCAGCGCTCGCAAAACGCACATCCTTCACCCAATTCCGTCAGATCGGGCGGCTGTCCTTCGATGGGCGATAGTTCGATGTCCGAGGCTGAATCAATTCGCGGGATCGATTCCAGTAGCCCCAGCGTATAGGGATGGAGCGGGTTGGCAAACAGCGCGTCGACGGTTGCTTCTTCAACGAAACGCCCGGCGTACATCACGTTCACTCGGTCGCAGATGCTTGCCACAACGCCCAAATCGTGGGTGATGAGAATGATCGCCGTGCCCAAGTCTTGCTGAATCTCTTTCATCAGATCGAGAATCTGTGCCTGAATCGTTACGTCGAGCGCCGTAGTTGGCTCGTCGGCGATCAGCAAGTCGGGAGAGCAGGAGAGTGCCATGGCGATCATCACCCGTTGTCGCATGCCACCGGAAAACTGATGGGGATAGCTGAAGATGCGTTCGCCGGGCGACGGAATCCCCACGCGGTCGAGCATCGCAATGGCATGTTCCAGCGCCTGTCGACGCGAGTGCCCCAAGTGCAGTCGGGTCATCTCGGTCAGTTGTTGTGCGACGGTGAGGTAGGGATTTAGCGACGTCATGGGGTCTTGAAAGATCATCGCAATTCGCCGCCCCCGAATCGACGCCAGCTTTGATTCGGAGAGACTCAGCAGATCATCGTCTCCGAACTTCGCGGTCCCCGAGGCGATCAATCCCGGCGGCTTCGGCACGAGCCCCATGATGGCGAGATTGGTGACTGACTTGCCCGAGCCAGATTCGCCAACGATGCCGAGCGTTTCTCCGCGCTCGATCGAAAACGAAACGCCGTCGACCGCCTTGACCAGACCGTCGTCGGTCTTGAAGTGAACCCCCAGGTTCTCGACTTGTAGAATCGGCTCGCCCATCGGCAACTCTCTAACGGTTTTTCAGTCGTGGATCCAGGGCGTCGCGCAGGCCATCGCCCAGAAAGTTCAGCGCAAACAGCGTGACTCCTAGAGCGAGGCCCGGATAGACGACCAACCACCAATAAATCTTGATCGGCGTAATCACTTTGAGTCCTTCGTTGGCCAACAACCCCCACGACACATCGGGCGGTTCGACCCCCAGCCCCAAGAATGACAAGAACGCCTCGAACAGCATCACCCGAGGAATCGTCAGCGTGAGGTAGACGATGATCACGCTGAACAGATTGGGTACCAAGTGTAAGAAGATAATTCGCGTCCGGCTCGCGCCCAACGTACGCGCTGCTTCGATGAATTGCTCGTGCTTGAGCGAGATGACTTGCCCCCGCACTACACGGGCCATCGTGAGCCAGTAGATGGCGCCCACGACGAAGAAGAAGATCGTAATGCGGTCGATGCCGTGTTCGAGCAGCCACCCCTTGATGGAGTCTTCGCTGAGCACGGTGACTAAGAAGATGACGATGAAGATAAAGGGGATCGAGTACAACACGTCGACCAGCCGCATCATGATGTTGTCGACGCGTCCACCCAGGTAGCCAGAGATGGCCCCATAGGAGACGCCGATCACCAACGAAACCAGCGTGGCGACAAGCCCCACGACCAAGGAAATGCGGGCACCCCAAAACAGCCGTGCCATGAGGTCGCGACCCAATTCGTCGGTTCCGCAAATTGGGCCCACCGCTTTTTCGCCAAAGATTGCCACGCGAACGCGGGTGAGCGCCCACGTCAAACGGTTGACGTCGCCGTATTGCCGATCGACTTCGATGCGAAACTGATTGTTCCAAGTCTCCGCATCGACGTCACCACCGGCCAAGTCGAAGTGATTCGTCCATAGGTGGTCGATCGTGGGCGCGGCAAAATTGCGGCTCGTGTCCACCACTCTGGGCGATTGCAGCGGCAACAGTGGAGTGAGAAAGGCCAACAAGGTCATCACCACCAAGACGGCCAACGAGAGCATGGCCGAAGGCGTGCGGCGAAGGCGGCGCCAGGCGTCGCGCCCCAGCGAAACGCCTTTGATACGCCGTGCTTCTTCGAGCAAACGCTCGTATTGGCGCAGGTCGTCACTGGAATCGATTGACGATGGCAATGCAGGTGACTCGTCCACGGGCTACTCCAGTGTTACCCGTGGATCGAGATAACTGTACGAGATGTCGACAATGAGGTTCATGGTGTAGAGCAAGGTTGTGTAGAGCATCACTAGCCCCATGGCCAGTGTGTAATCGCGTTGCGTGGCGGCATTGATAAAGTGAACGCCAAGGCCGGGAATGGCGATAATTTGTTCGCCCACCAGCGAACCGGTCAAGATCCCGGCGATGCCGGGCCCCAGAAACGAAACCACGGCCCCCAGGGCCCGTATCTGTCC
>CAZNXE010000132.1:10479-14932 GCA_964576465.1 uncultured Planctomycetaceae bacterium | reverse complement strand
CTCGGCACAACAGACCGGTCGGAGCCGAATTGAGTTTTTCAACGGGCTGTTAAGCACTGTTCGTCTCGACTTCATCGGGTAATCGCACGTCGATTCTTGGCGTTTGGCATTTGCATCCATCGCTAGCGTCCAAAAGGTAATCGCGTTTGCGATCAATCTTCTTGGAAGATGACGGTCGCATTGTGCCGAAACAAAAGTAGTTAGGTGGCCGCTAGTCCGCATCGACGGCGTTGCCCACTGCGACTAGCCGGAGAACGCCAGAGCCAGAGGGTTGCAAGCTCATGGAACAAATGGAAATCATCGAGCAAGCCGAACAGTGGGCTCATCTCGTGCTGGTTTGGATCGGGTTCGGCACCATGGCGGGCTTGGCGGCAAAAGCCATCATGCCGGGACGCGACCCTGGCGGCGCCGTGGCCACGCTCATGATGGGCATTGGTGGCAGTGTCGTCGGCTCGGGAACATTGATGTTCTTCTGGCAGAGCACACGCGTGACCCCCGTCAGCCCGTTGGGCTTCGTGGTGGCGACCACCGGGGCCTTTATCATTCTGTTCTTCTACAAGATTCTCGCGGGCCACTTTTTCACCGAGGGTGAAGAAACGCGGTCGGTGCGTCGTCGACGCCGGTCATTCCGTCGCTCACGCGCCTATATCGACGACTAAACGCCGTTGTCGGGCTCAGGCCGAAACGCTTTGCGGTGCAACGTCGTGCCCACTTCGCCACCAGGCGTCGACGAGTCGCTTGGCACGAAGCACCTGTGCTCGCCCCGTGCCGGCGTAATGGCTGTAGCGATAGCTTCCGGCGATCGACGTAACCCAGTGCCGCTTGCACTCCAGGTAATCGGTCCCCAGATCCAAGGTGCGATCGCCACGGGCGAAACTGTCTTCGATCATGCGGCCCATCATCACGGTGCCAGCACCTTGCTTGGCGAATTCGGGGTCGAAGCCCATTCGCAAACCGTTGACATAGCCCTGGTAGTGGTATTGATAAGAGAACGCGGCCGGTTCTCCATCGACCAGTAAGACGTTCATGTCGACCGCGCCCACATGACAGGCTCGAACGTGTACGTCGCGAAGAAAACCGCGAATCTTGTCGTGTGTCATGGTGGTTCCGGTGGTGCTGGCCCCTTGCCAACTACGTTGAGCAATCTGCTCACACATTTCGTACAGATCCCAGCGAGGATCACCGTCTCCGCAGGCGGTGCCTTCCGGTCGATAGCGCACCAGTTCGACCGTTCCTCGCTTGGCCAACTTTCGCTCTTTGGTTCGGATGTCTTTCCGCCATTTGCTTGATCGCGAGGCGAGATACTCATCCCAGGTTCCGTCCAGGTCGATAAGTGCGGCTTGTCGCCACGCTTGCTTCTTACCCTCGATCCCCGCCGACCGCATGGCTTGTTCGGTTCGGCGGAAATCGCACCGCTCGTTGTTCACCCATCGCAATTCGACGACGTCCCAATCGCGATCACAGCGGCTGATGTAACTCAGCCCCGCCAACAACGTTGCGGTCGGGTTCGGGCCAATCGGACCGTAGAAACTCCCCCAGTCGGAGAGCGGGTAGGTCAGCACGCGAAGAGTGCCGATACGTGTCGATTCTTGCCGCACGACCAGCGGGAGAATCCCAATCGGCTGATCTCCCGAATAGACGATCAGCACGCGGAGCTTTTGGTCGGCACCAAAATGTTGCCAGTAAACTTCCAGCCAATCGAGGGATTGGAAGAAGGAGGCCTCTCGCGTGTCAGACAGCAGGCGATTCCAGAGCAGGCGGTAACCGGCAAGTTCTTCGATGCTGTTGATTTCTTGGACACTGCTCATCTGGCGATTCCCCGGGCGATGCAAAGTGATGCGGGAGGTCAGCGGCCAGCGGTCCATCCTAAATCTCTGTGCTAGCCGTGAGACAATCATTTTGCAAGCACCATGCCGACACCGCCGGGAGACGAATTTGATTGCGTGTCAGATTCACGTAACCTATTGTTGTTAATGTGGTTATGATTTGATTTCAACGTCTTGGATGCGGTCAGATCTGCGGAGGGAACCAAGCACAATGTTGATGTTTGGCAACTACCGTGTTGACCAAAGCCACCGTGGTGGCCGTAAAACAACACCTTCGTCACGGTCTCATGCGGAAGATTGTGAGGGTAAGAACGGATGCAGATGGACGATTCTGGTCCGAAACCTCGCACGCCCAGCTGGGTTTAATGGACTGTTCAGCGAAAACTCGGCTTGCCCTCACTGGCACGTCGCACCGATGTCAGAGAAGTAGCCCCCCAACGAAGGACGCGAAATATGTTGTCCGCCACCTTTTCCACCCGACGGTCATTGAGAAACTTGGCCTCCGCCAGCGTCATCTTGGTCGCCGCATGCTGCGCCAGCATGACACCGTTGGTCGGGGCAGAGCGCGCCAGTGACCGACCGGATCCCGTGCCACGCGTTTCGGAGATGGATAGTGTGCCGCTGGCGGCCGAAATCGATCGCTTGCTGGCCGAAGAAACCTTCGACGGAGAAACATCGCTGGCGGAATTGACCGATGACGTGACCTTTCTGCGACGCGTCACGCTCGACCTCATTGGTGAGTTGCCGTCGCCCGAATCGATTACAGCCTTCGCGCTGGACCGCTCGCCGGAGAAGCGTTCGCGGGCAATACACAGCTTGCTGGAGAATCCGCTGTTCGGCCAGAACTGGGGTCGCTACTGGAGAGATGTCGTCATGTACCGCCGCAACGACGAACGTGCGTTGGTGGCTTCAACATCGTTGGTGACGTATCTGACCGAGCAATTCAACGAAGGAACGCCTTGGGATAAAGTCGCCCGAGAGCTGATCACCGCCAAGGGCAACTTGTTCCAAGACGGCTCGACCGGGCTCATCGCCGCACAGTGGGGCGAGATTCCCGACACGGCAGCCGAAGTGTCTCGGATCTTGATGGGCATTCAGATTCAGTGTGCCCAATGTCACGATCATCCCACCGATCGCTGGAATCGCGAACAGTTCCACACCTTTGCGGCTTTCTTCCCACGCATTGCCGTGCGACGCATCCGCGGCACCGACGGCATGCGACGCGGCTTCGAGTTGGTATCAAAAGAGCGAGAACGACGCCGTCCCGGACAAGGCAATGCCAAGAAGAAGAAAAAGCCGCCGGGCGAGAGGGCTGGCCCTGAACACTACATGCCCAATCTCAGCGATCCCACGGCCCGGGGCACGTTGATGGAGCCCAAGTTCTTTGTGACTGGCCAGACGCTCGAAGCGGGAACGAGCGACGACGAGCGGCGCGATCGACTGGCCCGCTGGTTGACCTCGCGGAACAACCCCTGGTTTGCCAAGGCCTTTATCAATCGCATTTGGGCAGAGCTCGTCGGCGAGGGCTTTTACGAGCCGGTTGACGATCTTGGACCCGACCGAGAATGTTCGGCGCCGGAGACTCTGGATCTGTTGGTCCAGCAATTCGTGGCCCATGCGTACGACGTGAAATGGCTTTACGCGACCATCATGCGTACGGAGACCTATCAACGACACAGCCAAGAGCGGCGGGGCTACGACGGTACGCCGTTCGTGGCGAATTGCTCTCAGCGATTACGCAGCGATCAGTTGTTCAATGCGTTGACCACGGCCTTGGATGTCCCCGAACCACCGGCACCGCGCCGCGGTAGAATCCTTCGCGATTTACAAGGGCCCCGGGGCACGATGGCGGGCTTCTTCGGTTTCGATCCTAGTGTCCCTCGCGACGAAGTGATCGGTGCCATCGATCAGGCGCTGATGCTGATGAATTCGCCGTACCTAGATCAGGCAATGCGGGCAAGTACCAAGAAGAAAACTGTCTTGAGTCGGCTGATGGCCGAAACAGAAGACGACGAATCGGTTGTTGTTGATCTCTACCTCCGTTGCCTGGCTCGCGAACCTGAAGAAGCCGAAGTCGAAACGTGTCTCGACTACATCGAAGAGGTCGGCGACCGAAGTGAAGCGTTTGAAGACATTCTGTGGGCATTGATCAACTCGACCGAATTCCTCTATCGCGATTAACCCCCTGGCGGCTTTGACTGCAAGGAACACCACCATGTCGATTCACGTACATCGCCAAACTCATGTCGCCTTCGGTCGCGGGCGTTCGTTGCGCCGTCGCGATTTTCTGCAGGGTGTGTCGGCTGCTGCTTTGGCATCGGGTTCGCTGAGCTGGAGCGACGTGATGGCGGCCGAATCCGAACCGCTACGAAAACGGGGCATGGCGTGCATTCTGCTATGGATGCAGGGCGGTCCCAGCCAGTTCGAGACCTTCAGCCCAAAGCCCGATCACGAAAATGGCGGCGAGACCGAAGCTATCGAGACAAACGTGCCGGGGATCCGCATTGCAGACCGTTTTCCGAAGATGGCCCAGGTGATGGACCATGTGGCGGTCATTCGCTCCATGACCAGCACCGAAGGGAGTCATCCACGGGCAAGCTTCCTGCTGCACACGGGCTACGCGCCAC
>CAZNXE010000132.1:0-10463 GCA_964576465.1 uncultured Planctomycetaceae bacterium | reverse complement strand
TTAAGCACCCCGCATTTGGTTCGGCAGTTTCGCATCAGATTGGTGATGCCGAACAACAACTCCCTTCGTTCGTCCGTATTGGACGACGATTTCGCAATGCGGGCGGCGGCGGTTTTCTAGGCAGCGGGTACAATCCGTTCATCATGGCCAAAGCGCAAGAGTTGCCGGCAAACGCGCAGCCGACCACGTCGAACTCACGGTTCCGCCGCCGACTCAGCCTGCTCGACCGGCTTGAAGATCATGCCACCGAGGAGCACATCCGAAAGCAAATCGAAGATCACCACAAGCTTTATGCCAAGTCGGCTCGCATGATTACCAGTGCCGAAATGCGGGCCTTCGATCTCACCCGCGAGCCGGAGTCGACCCGCGAGGCTTACGGCGAGAGCGAGTTTGCCGCCGGCTGTCTGTTGGCCCGGCGGCTGGTCGAATCGGGCGTGACGTTCGTTGAAGTGACCGCGGGCAATTGGGACACCCACAACGACGTGTTCACGCGAACAAGTGATCTGTCCGCTCAGGTCGATCAGCCCTTCGCACAGCTCATTGCCGACCTCGATCAGCGGGGAATGCTCGACTCGACGCTGGTGGTGTGGATGGGCGAGTTTGGACGAACGCCCCGCATCAACCCCCGCGCCGGACGCGACCATTATCCCAAGGCGTTCAACGTCGCCCTGGCGGGTGGTGGCGTGAAGGGGGGCCAAATTATCGGAAAAACAGACCCCGGAGGTGCCCAGGTAGTCGATCGCCCAGTGAAGGTGCCTGACCTTTTCCAGTCGTTCTGCCAGAGTTTGAAGATCGATGCTTCGACCGAAAACATGAGCTCGATTGGTCGGCCGATCAAGATCGTCGAGGGCGGACAGGCGGTCTCCGAACTGTTCAGTTGAACAGCTTACCGTAGACGGGGGGAACCGTTGTCATCCGCTGGGGTGGCTGCTAGAAATGGAGTGTGTGGGAATGAACCCTACGGCACGTCTCCAACATCAAGCCCCCGTGTCCTTTTTATGGCAACGTTAGCGACAAAACTTCCCGCGGTTCAAAAATTCGTCTCCAACTCCGGCGTCCGCATCTACAGCGTGCCGTGCGAGGCATTTCCTAACTTCGTGGCGAATGTCTATCTGTTGCTCGACGCCGGGCCTCCGACGTTGGTCGACACGGGCAGCGGCTACGGTTTCTGCACCGAGCAACTGTTTCAGGGATTGCAAAAGATACACGACGAGTTCAAAGAACCGTTTGAACTGAAAGACATCAAGCGGATCATTCTTACGCACGGTCACATCGATCATTTTGGCGGTCTGTCGTCCATTGTCGATCGTGTCGAAGCGGAAGTCTGCATTCACGAACTCGACCGACGTGTACTCACCGCCTACGAAGAACGCGTGATTGTCGCCACCAAGGCGCTTCGAGTCTATCTGCAACTGGCTGGCGTGAAAGCCGATACACTGCAAACCCTGATCGACATGTACAGCTTCTCGAAGCAACACGTTCGTTCGGTGGCGGTCGACCGCACGCTTGGCGATGGGGATGAGTTCGATGGCTTGAAGTTCATCCACACCCCGGGGCATTGCCCGGGGCAAGTTTGCATTCTGATCGGCGACATCTTACTCAGTGCCGATCACATCTTGTCGAAGACCACGCCGCATCAGGCTCCCGAGAGCATTACGGCCTACACGGGCTTGGGACACTATCTCGAAGCGCTCGACCGTGTGGGCGCGATGGATGGATTCGATCTGGCACTGGGCGGTCACGAAAACCCCATCCGTGACGTCTACAAACGGATCGATGAGATTCGCGAGAGCCACCAACGGAAGCTCGAAAAGATGCTGGACCTGATCCGCTCCTCTGGCCGCCCCATTACTGTCGACGAGATCACCAAGGAAATGTATCCCACGGTGAAGGGCTTCAACGTGTTGCTGGCGATCGAGGAGGTCGGAGCACACGTCGAATACCTCTACCAACGCGGACGCTTGGCAGTGACCAACCTTGATGAGGTTGAACGCGAAGACAATCCGGCCTTGCGATACGAGACGCTCTAGCGTCAGCGTCGTTCTTCAATCGCTCCGCTACCGTTGGACCGCGATCTTGCGGTACAGCGGCAAATGCCGGTAGTAGACCTCGAGGATGCAGATCGACATCGAGGTCATATAGAGTCGGCCTCCGCTGCTAGTGTGGGGACCAACCGGCTTCCAACTGCCAGCCTGATGGCCTTTCTTGTGTTGCGAGTCGATCACCATGTCACGCACGACAGCGTTCCATAGCATCCACGAACGACCGCCAACGTGGTGCATGACCTGGGTGCCGTAGTACCAATAGTAAATATCGGTTTCCTTACGATTCGGTGGATGTTCTTGCATGAGATACCCAACGCCCCGTGCAATTCCGGGGGAGTCCGCGTGCCAGCCGGCGTATTGTCGACAGAGCAACGCCTCGGCGGTCATCGTCGGTTCGCCCCTGCCGCCGGGCGTGTAGGCATAACGGCTCCCGTAGTCGTCTGCCTGTGCGCGTTCTAGGTAGCTGTTGGCTCGTTGGAACGTCTCTTCCGGCACGTCGAGATACGCCATCTGGGCGCTACGCAGGGCCATGATTTGCCAACCCAGCACGCTGGTATCACCTAATTGGCCTGGTCGATATCGCCAGCCCCCGGCAGGATGTTGTGCTTCGATGATGAAGTCGATCGCCTTTTGGGCCGGATTTCTCAAGAATGGTTCCCGGGTCAGGGCGTAGGCCTCGCACAACACCATCGCCGCTTGACCGTGGGCGTACATACGTCCGAGGCCTTGACCTCGTAGGTCGCCGTTGGACTGCTGAGCCCGGATGAGCCAGCGGAGTGCCTTGCCAACCACTTCGGTATATTCACCGGAAAGTTGTGTCTGGCCCGCGCCGAGAAAAGGCAACAGGGCTAGCGCCGTGGCTGCCGTATCGCTATGCCCGCCGCCGCCGCCACATTGTCCATCGCAATCGCCTACACGATGAAACTCGTCGAGGCTCCAATGTCCATCTGCGTGCTGGTGACGGGCCAGCCACTTCAGCCCCAGTGCGACGGCTTCCTCGCTGAACTCGTTTCCACCCTCGCTTAAGACGAGCGCGGCACGATTGCCCGCGGCGCGGCCCTGTAAGACCTGACTCACGTCGTCGTCGGTCGATCCGCCACCAGAGAACCCCAGCGTTCCCAGAATTGGTTCCGGCAGCACGGGCGATGGAATTTCACTCAGATCAAAGGGATCGTTGTTCTCGACGATCTCCGATTCCAGCGCGTCGGAATCTTCCAGCGAAATTGCAGGCGCGAACTCGTCGATTTGGGCCATCATATCGCCGTCGTCCTCCGACCAACTCGTCGAGAGCAGCAGCGGTCGCAACTCGTCTTCGGTTGCCAGCATCCAGAGCCCCATCACAATCACAAGCAGCATGTGGACGATGAGGCTAATCGACGCACTAGTCGCCTGACGCACATGATCGAACCAAGGCGATGGTTCCTGCTCGGTCTCGGTTCCAGCGTTGACGTCCACAACGGACACCTTGCCGTGGCGCGGAGTGGTGGATGACTCCTTAGGACTGGATCTCGCAATGGGGCCGTCGTCCACAGTGCGTAACGCGACATCGACCGGAGGTGCTCCGTTTTCGGGAGACACCATCGGTGGCGACCCGGGTGCGGGCGACATCGACAAATCGCGTCGGTTGTCACCGCCGGGGGGCTCGGGAATTGCGGGGGGCTGTGCCATCGGCGTTGGCCCCTTTCGTCCGTCTCTCTGTTCCGATTCGACTGTCCGAGGCAGCCACGACTCTTCTCAAAAGTCGGCCGCCGTGCGTGGTGGCCCTTGGCTGCGTCCATACGATTCACGTGCTCCGTCGCGGGGGCAACACGGTCGAAAGAACGATCGATTTCGATTGATTCCCGACCACCGATCCAGCGGCAGAGAACATCGAAGCGTGTCAAACGAACTGTGAAGACCCACATAGACGGAGAGGTGCGACGCGCTACCCGTCAGTCTACCAGTCATAACCCCCGTAGATCAAATTTGGCGCGTCCAAACACCAAATTATCACTAGGGTGCAAACCATTTAGCGGCCTGTTATGATCGCAAGGCTTATTCACCGTACTCAAAAGGATGAAAAAGTGCTTGGCACTGGTCCTTCACATCCATTCCAATAGGGTGGTGCCCCCAGAAGTTCGCCCTCCCCCCCGGAGTCCCCACCGATGAAACGATTCGCCCCCATCCTACTTTGTCTCACGGTCGTTACGCTCTTTCACGACCTGGTTTTCGCACAGGTTGAGTTGGGAACCAGGCGTGAGTTGTTCGTCGACGATTTTCTGATTGAAACACTCGACGGCACGCAGCTCAAACTCAACGCGCCGCAGCCGGTCGGCGTTACGCTACGTTTCGACAAACCGTGGGAAGGCGCCTTTTGCGGGTATGTAACGATCCTTCAGGATGGCCCGACCTATCGGATGTATTACCGCGGTCTGCCGGAAGCTGGCTCCGATGGCTCGCCTCGCGAGGTGACCTGTTACGCCGAGTCGCAAGACGGCGTGACTTGGACCAAGCCTGAGTTGGGGCTGTTTGAAGTTCGCGGGACTCGACAGAACAATGTCATCTTGGCAGACGCCGCGCCGGTCACGCACAACTTCTGCCCGTTCCTCGATACGCGCGACGATGTACCCGAAGGCGAACGCTTCAAGGCCCTTGGCGGAACTGCCAAGAGCGGGTTGATCGGCTACGCGTCGCCCGACGGGATCCATTGGAGCCGGATGCAAGAGGAACCTCTCTTTCGCGACACCAAATGGGTGTTCGATTCGCAGAATGTGCCGTTTTGGTCAGAGTCCGAAAACCTCTATGTGCTTTACTACAGAAAAAGCCTCAACAGCATTCGGGCGATCGGCCGCGCGACGTCGCCCGATTTTCGGAGTTGGTCCGACCCGGTTCAAATGACCTTCGGCGACACGAAACCAGAGCACCTGTACACCAACCAAACCCATCCGTACTTTCGTGCCCCGCATATCTACATCGGCGTCGCCGCACGGTTCATGCCCGGGCGGCAAGTGATTACGGATGAACAGGCAAAGGCGATTGACGTCAATCCGAAATATTTCGGCGATATCTCCGATGCGGTGTTGCTGACGACCCGGGGTGGATCTCGCTATCATCGCACCTTCATGGAATCGTTCATTCGCCCTGGAATTGGCATCGAGAACTGGGTTTCAAGGACCAACTACCCGGCACTGGGGATTGTGCCCACCGGCGACGATCAGCTCTCGGTCTACGTGCAGAAAAACTACGGCCAACCGACCGCGCGACTCGATCGTTACACATTGAGGCCCGATGGGTTTGTTTCGGTCAACGCACCTTATGACGGTGGCGAGATGGTTACCCGTGCGTTGTCGTTCGCTGCCGAAGACGCCGGAGAAACACGTCAGCTAAGGCTCAACTTCGCCACCTCGGCCGCAGGTTCAATTCGGGTGGAAATCCAAGATGCCGACGGCAAGGCGATCCCAGGTTACGCCTTGGACGACTGCGGCGAGATCATCGGTGACGACTTAGGACGGGTTGTTTCGTGGAAATCCGGTTCCGATCTGACGGCGCTTGCCAACCGCGAAGTTCGACTGCGATTCGTGATGCTCGACGCCGATCTCTATGCGATTCAATTTGAGTAATGGCCGCCCTTCAATTCACCGAATGCCAACGTCATCCCACTGCGGCAACATGGAATAGAGATAGTAGGCACGTGGAGCGGTGAGGTCCAACAGTCGGGCCAAATCGCTGCGGGGCTGCGTAGTCGCGCGGAAAAGCAACGGTCCAAACAACCCGACAGGGCGGACGTATTGAACCACGCGAACGTTGTCGGTTTGCAGTCCTGCCAATTCCGCGGCCCGCTCGATGGCGTCTTCTAAAAAGCCCTCGCGATCGACAAGGCCAAGTTCCACCGCTTGCCGGGTCGTGAAGACTTGGCCAGTGGTTGCTTGCTTGAGCTTCTCTGGATCGGCAGCCAGTGCTGGCCGGCCGGCGACCACGATCCCCTTGAAACGCTCGAAGCTCTCATCGACGAGTGCTTCCAAGATGGCCCGTTCTTCATCAGACATGGCATGCGTTGGGCTGCCCATCTGTTTCATGGGTCCGCTTTTGATCGAATCGTCGGCGATATCCCACGATTCGAGCAAACCCGATAGATCGAAATGGGGAATGATCACGCCAATCGAGCCAGTCCACGTCGTGGGTTCGGCGTAGATCGTGTCTTCGTCATCACCGACCGCCATCGAGATGTAATAGGCTCCGCTAGCTGCGAGCGACCCCATGCTTACGACCAGCGGGATCTTCCGCTCATCGCGGAGCCCGGTGAGGTGGTGGTACAGATAGTCGCTGGCAGTAACCGTTCCGCCGGGAGAATTAACCCGCAGTACGATGGCTTTGACATCATCGTCTTCACGAATCCGGTCAATTTGCTGCTTGATGTAGCCCTCCTTTTCAAGGATGGCCCCTTTGACCGTAAGGACGGCGATCTTGTCTTTGGCCCCCTTGGAGAGCGAGTGATAGCGTTCCTCAAGGGCAGGCCCCGTGCTGTAATAGCGCATTGAACGCGATCGCCTGCTTTGCAGCACGTTCAACGCGATGGAGATGAACAGAATAAACAGCAAGAGCAACCGCCACCGTCGGCGACGTGGCGGTGGCTTCTCGCCGCTGAGAGTGGCAGGTGCGGGGGAATGACCCGTTGTGTCGGATTGCGGTTCAGATGGCATGGTTTGTCTTCCTTGGCTTGCAGCGGCGTCGGGTCAAGTGCTCCGAGATGCGACAAATGGTCACAGTGCCTCGCGGATACCCGATCCCTGGATTCTACGATCACGCTCCCCCGGAACAAACATCCGTGTCCCGAACCGCACTGGCGAGCAGTCGGTGTTGCCAGAACTTCAAAGCTAGGGGTAAATTAGGGTTCACGAACGGGCGACTCCCTGAGTTCGGTAACTCAGGGGTTGCCACCGGCACCTATGAGGAGGAGTAACGGAGTGATAGTAGCGGCTTCGACTGAGTGTTTTCCAGACCTTTCCCTAGCGGATGTCATCTCCCGGCTTGTCGATCTCGAATTCACGGCGTTCGAGTTGGCGATCCACGAAGGGGGCAATCACCTAAAACCCTCGCTCGTGGAGAGCAACTTAGAAGAAGCCGTTCGGCTGTGCGGCGAAACGCAGCGATTGACGCCGGCCGCTTTTTCCGTCGACTTCCATGCCGAAGGCGACCTCTACTACAAGCAATTTGCCGCCTGCTCTAAGCTGGCCAAAGCCATGAAGGTGATTTCGGTCACCGTGCCCGCGGCCGTTCTGGGAACCCCGTTCAACGCCGAGATCGAGCGACTTCGCGAATTGGTGCGCATTGCGGCCGTCGATGGTGTGCTTGTGAGTGTGAAAACCGAAGTCGGCTGCATCACGCAAGATCCTGACACGGCCATCGTGCTCTGCGATAACGTGCCGGGGCTGGGCATCACGCTTGACCCCAGCCACTTCATCTGTGGTCCCCATGCCGGGGCCGAATTCGAGCAAGTGATGAAGCACGTCTATCACACGCATCTTCGCGACACCAGCAACGATAAATTCCAGGTCCGTGTCGGACAGGGAAAAGTTGAATATGGCCGGCTCGTAACCCAACTCAATAAGGTCAAATACCAACGGGCACTGTGCGTGCATTTGCCACCCGATCCCGAATCGGGCGTCGACCACATGGCCGAGATGCGAAAGATTCGCCTGCTGCTGGAAAGTCTGGTCTAGTAGCCCGCTGCATCGACCTCTCCTCTCCTTGCGAACACCGCGAGTGTCATCCGCGTGGCTCGTCGCGTATGCTGGTTAGCATGCGATTGGCGATACTTAGGCGTGCGGCAGATAAGAACGTACCAATCACAACCCGACGCGTAGGTGAGGGAACGCAGTGTATTGGTGTGGTTGGTCCCTCGCTCACGCGTCGGGTTGGTATATTCTTATTCGCCGCTCGCCCTATCAACCGTGTTCGTTGACAGCTTCGGGGGAAGACGATGTTCAAGCAGGTATTTCGCGCCGGGGCGGCGACCAGCAACATTACGCCGCCGTTGGGAACCTCGCTGAACGGCGGCATGAGCGATCGCGTGGCGACCCATGTCCACGACGAATTGCACGTACGTTGTTTCGTGTTCGATGACGGGAACAGCCGCATCGGGATCGCCGTTTGCGATAGCTGCATGATCCCCGGGGCAATTCATGAAGCCGCGAAACATCTGACGCACGGGCATCTCAATATTCCTTTGGACCACCTTACGATCAGTGCCACGCACACGCATAGTGCCGCCACGGTGGCTGGCGTTTTTCAAAGCGAACCCGACCTCGAGTATGCCGAGTTTCTTGTCGAGCGGATTGCCGATGGGTTTCGCCGCGCGGCCAACAACCTGGAGCCTGCACGCATGGGCTGGGGTGTTGTCGAAGTACCCAGTGAGGTGTTCAACCGTCGCTGGCGAAAGAAGCCGGGCACGATTCCATCCGACCCCTTCGGCCGCGCCAACGACCAAGTGCAAATGAACCCGCCGCGACTCAGCGCCGATCTCATCGAACCCGCCGGACCGATTGATCCTGAAGTTGTGTTCTTCTCGGTGCAGTCGAAAGAGGGGCGGCCGCTGGCATTGTTGGCCAACTATTCGCTGCACTACGTGGGAGGCACTGGCGGGGGGCACATTTCGGCCGATTACTTCGCGATGTTCGCTGAAGCGATCGCGCGAGGGCTGCAAGCCGATCATCTCGATCCGCCGATGGTCGCTGCCATGTGCAATGGAACCAGTGGAAATATCAACAACGTCAACTTTCAGGCCACTTCCCAGCGACAGCCCCCTTATGGCCAGATGCGGCATGTGGCCGGAAAAGTGGCCGAAGGCGTGCTCGCCAGCATGGCTTCGCTAGAGTACCGCGACGATGTGCAGCTCGATACACGCCAAGCATCGCTGGAACTTGGGCGGCGTTTGCCTACTCCCGCCGAAGTAGCCAGGGCAGAGACGATTCTGGCCGACACCCAAGACATGCCACTGAGAACTCGCGAGCAGATCTATGCCCGAGAGACGATCTTGATGAAAGATCTTCCGCCGACAAAAGAGACCATCGTCCAGGCGATTCGCATTGGCGATCTTGGCATCGGCACCTCACCATGCGAGACGTTCGTGGAAACGGGCTTGGCGGTCAAGGCAGCCAGCCCTTTCAAACCAACGTTTGTGATTTCGCTGGCCAACGATTACGCCGGATATCTTCCCACGGCCGAACATCATCGACTTGGCGGATACGAAACCTGGCGAGCCCGATCGAGTTACCTCACCCCCGACGCCGAAGCAATCGTTCGAGGGCGGCTGATTGAGCTGTTGAATGAATTGGCGTGATTGATTGAACTTCTAGGAACATGCCGTCATGTCCGACATCTGTGATCTTTCCTTTCAACAGCGAAGCCTGATTCAACAAGGCTACGAAGACTATTCGCCTGCCGAACTCCGCCAAATGGAGTGGGGCCTTCGCTTCACTCCCTTGGTTTGTTCGCTCTTCACCCTCACCGGTCTGCTGACACAGCAGCCGATGATTCTGTTTGGCGTCGCCGCTTTGGGAGTATGGGCATTTGTGGCACCCGCGGCACATCCGATGGATCTGCTCTTCAACCATGTGGTGCGTCCAGTTTTTGGGATGGTAAAGCTCCCGCCCAACCCGTTGCAAAGGCGGCTTGCGTGTTTGTCCGCAGGCGTACTGAACGCCACGGCTGGCGTCATGTTCTTGCTCAATTTTCCTTTGGGGGCTTACGTGATTGGCGGCGCCTTGCTATCCCTTCAAGCGATCGTCATCAGCACACACTTTTGCGCCTTGTCGTGGATCTACGAGGGTATCGCCCGGTTGATGGGAAGTTGGGCACGCCCCGTTGACGCACAAACCGCAAGGCGTCTCATTGATGCTGGTGCCACGGTGATCGACGTACGAAGTCCACACGAATTTGCGGAGATGCGTTTGCACGGCACGGTGAACATGCCGCTGGAAACCTTGCCCGAGAACCTATCTCGTGTGCCGAAAGGGCCCGTTCTGATCCACTGCAAGAGTGGCATGCGAAGTGACGCGGCAATCAAAGTCCTGAAGAAGCACGGCCACACCGAAATTTACAATCTCGGGTCGTACGACCGCGCGAAATCGGTTCTGGCCGATGGGGAATGATCTCCAACAATAACCTCCGAACCACCTTCATCCCCGAACACCACGCTCTATTGACCGTCTCCCGTCGATTTCTTGTGCTGCAGCGCTGCTGCCTGACGCTTGGCACCTTGCTTGGAGAGGCGGGGGATCACCGCATTGGCCATCGTTGGCCACAGGTTGGATAACTTCGCGAGCCACCCACGGTGCCGCGGCAAGATTACTTCCAGCCGGTTGCGTGTGAGTGCTTGGTCGAGAACGGCGGCTACGACTTCTTCCGCCTTCAAGGCGCGTGAACCAGAAAATGTTAGTG
>CAZNXE010000131.1:0-14983 GCA_964576465.1 uncultured Planctomycetaceae bacterium | reverse complement strand
CTCCTCCACCGCCTCCTCCACCGCCGCCACCGCCGCCGCCTCCACCATCGCGATCGTCGTCGTCGCGCGGATCGTCCTGAGCGTATGCAATTGTGGATGTTCCCACCAACTCGCTCAGAATTGCTGTACCGCCAGGTAGGAGGACCAACGACAAGGTCATGACGGAAACAGACGCCAACGTTGTGGCACGCATTACACGGTCTCCTGTTTCATTAGGATCGGCAGCAGGAATACTGGAAAGTGACCACGGATTTCGAGCGGTACGAAAAGGTTCCTTACGCCTGTGAACCACTGACCGTTTAAGGCTTTGCATCAAGCGGCATGGAGCCTGTCGATACTGGTGTACCTTCCAGGATACTAGTACCCCGATCGTAAAGCAAGAAATTGTTCGGATGGCTGAAACATGCGGTCCAAGGCATCTTTTTGCTTGTGCGGTTCATTCCAGTGCGATTTAATTTAAGATTGGTCTGTGTAAGTGATTGCGATCGAATCCTGTCGCATGGGTGCGAATCACAATCGATTGTTAGGGTGAGAGGAACCATGAAACATCGAGGACACCGAAGAGGTAGACGGAACTCCCTGGCAATCGGTCGGCGATCTCGAACGTGTCGTATCGATTCGCTCGAGCCGCGGCGTTTGCTGACGGCGGTGTTGACGGGTCCTACGATTGGCACTCCACCCGCTCCCATTCAAACGTCCTTCTCGGAGCTCGATCAGCGCGACATTCAAGTTGCGAAGATCTCAAGCAGTTCGCCATCGCTCAATGGCGACTTTGTTGTCGTTTGGCAGGATGAGTTCTTATCTCCCGATCGGTCGGACACCGACATTTACTACCGTCTCTTCAACGCCAACGGAACACCGAAGACATTAGCCTTCTCGGTTAACAACATTCCTATTGAAGACGAGCAGGATCCACGGATTGGAGTCGCCGATGACGGTTCATTCGTCATCACCTGGGAGCAACTCAATTTCGAGGGCGATTTTGATGTGTATTTTCGTCGGTTCGATCCTGACGGCGTGCCGCTTGGCGAGCAAGAGTTGGTGCATGAAGCTGGCGGGCTGGATCAACGCAATCCAGATGTGGCCGTCTACTCCAATGGCGACTTCATCATCACCTGGCAACATGAGCCGAGTGAGGGTACCGACGATATCCAGTTTCGGCGGTATCTTGCGGACGGCACGCCACTCGATGCGAACCCCATTGATATAGCGGACACGGATCGCATTGAGACGCTGCCGCGAATCGCTGTCCCAAAAGGTGTAGCCGCCACCACGTTTATCATCACCTGGACCGATCTCTCAGGCCGTGGCGACCGCGACATCTTTCGCGATGTGCGCGATCGCGCGACGGGTGAAACAATCTCCGACCCCGCGCTAGTCACCGATGAACCGGCAGCGGTTCTCGATCGAGAACAACTTCAAAGCGCGGTTGACGCGGACACCGCGGGCGGTTTCGTGGTCACGTTCTATGAAGAGGTGAACGGCACCGACAGCGATGTCTATTTTCGACGTTATGATCCCGCTGGGAATCCGCTCGACTTCGAGCGACGACCTGTCGAAGACGATCCTGATATCCAAGGTGAGGAACAAACTGTCGCGGTCGCCGGCAATGGGTCATTCGTCGTTGTCTACGAGATTGCCAATGGCACCGGCGGCACGCAAGACATCGCCTATCAACTCTTTGGTGCCGATGGAGAAAAGCGGGGCTTGCCACACGATCCGGCAAACTTCCCCGCCGCCCCTGCCGACTCGCCGTTTCCGTCGCCTCCACCAACGGGCACGCCTCCACAAGAGCCTGGGGAACAAGAAAACCCCGAGATTGCTGCAAATCGTTCTGGCGAATTCACCATTGTTTGGCACGACGACTTCTTCTCCGATGAAGATGTTTTTGCACTCAATTTTCGAAACGACATTGAGACGCCAGCCTTGTACAACCCTGAATCAGCGCAATTCTTCTTGCGCAACGATAACTCAGCCGGCATCGCGGACGTTCCAGAATTCCGCTTTGGAACCGTGCCGCCTGTGCCTCCCGCGGGCGGAACGCGTGACCCGTTCCGGATCCCCATTGAAGGCGACTGGGAAGGTGACGGCATCACGACGATCGGGCTGTACGACCCCACCTCGGCGATCTTCTCTTTGCGAAGCGACAATATTCTCGACGCATCGACCGTGGTCACCAATTTCTTGTTTGGCCAGCCGGGGTGGATTCCCATTGCAGGCGACTGGGACGGCGATGGCATCGACAGCATCGGTGCCTACGATCCGGTAACGGCCATTTTTTATCTCCGCAACGCGAACGAACTACGCGATGAATTTGATACGGGTGCGGCAGACATCGAATTCCGCTACGGAAGCGGGGCCCCAGGACAAATCCCGATTGTTGGCGATTGGAATGGTGACGGAATCCAAACAGTCGGACTCTACAACTCCAACCTTGCGGCGTTGGGCGTCGGGCGATTCTTGCTACGCAATAGTAACGATACCGGGCAACACGACATTCGGTTCGATTTCGACATCGACGGATTGGTACCGCTCTCGGGCGATTGGGATCGTGATGGCGTGGACACGATTGGTACCTATAACCCGGCGACCGCGGAATTCAAGTTGCGGAACGCAAACTCCGCAGGCGCTGCCGATCTTGAATTCAGATATGGTCCCATCGCTCCGGCAGGCGCTGCATCGTTGGTGCCGTTGATGGGCGACTGGGATGGTCCAGGGGCCAACCCCTTGCTGGCGGCATCGTTTATTGCGGAGGGTCGCGACGTAGCGCTACTCGACTTCGCGGGGATCGATGGGATCTTGGACGCCGCGATCAATGCCTGGACGTCGATTGGGCTTGATGCCCAACGGGCAGTTAGTCTTGGCCAGGTGCGGATTGACTTGGGCGACCTGCCCGGTGCTTACTTGGGAATCGCCGAAGGGAACCAGATCACGCTCGATCGCGATGCGGCTGGGTATGGCTGGTTCATCGACGCAACACCGTTTGATGACGACGAGTTTGCACGACAGGCAGCGACAGAATTGGTTGCTGAATCGAACAGCGAGGCCGCGGGGCGCTATGATTTGCTATCCGTGGTGATTCACGAATTGGGCCACGTGCTGGGACTCGAAGACATTGCTGCGGGTGATGTGATGACCGGAGTCTTGCAACTCGGCATGCGACGCTCGCCCGACGCCTCCGCGGTGGATCATCTACTCGGGCAGTGATGGCGAAACGCGTTCTTCAGCAGGCTGCTATGCACCGACCAGCGAAGATCGTTTCTCGGCGATCAGCGCGAGGAGCCCCTTCTGGGGATCGGCAAACTTTTTCAGCCCTTCTTCCATTAAGACTTGCTCCAGCTTTTCCATGTCCACTTCGCGATCAATCTCGTTGAGAACGTCTTCGGGCGGAAGTTGATCGATGTTTCGCGATGCCGTGCGACCGCTGGACTGGTACATGGCGTTCGTCGCCGGCGGGTTGGTTTCGATGTCGCTGCCGGCGAATGCCTCGACATATTTCCAGGCATCGTCTTCCGGTTTTTTCGTGCCGGTACTGGCGAACACAATCTCGTGATCGAGCGTCACGGTCTTGTCTGACCAAAACGCCTGATTCTCTTGCCAGATTCGCTTGGCGTTGACGATGCCAACTTGGCCCTGTGCGGCATCGGAAAGTTGCGGCACATGCTGCTCTGTAAAAACATCCAGCCGCGAGACGAAGATGCTGTAAACACTCTTGAATAGCTCAGGACGTTCGCAGCGCTGTGCTCCTCGCCAAACGGCGTCACGAGCGGCTTGATACTGGCGGTTCGAGAAGATCAACGTAACGTTGAGCGGAATGCCAGCGGCGGCCAGCGCTTCCAGAGAATCGATGCCGGCTGCCGTGGCGGGAACCTTGATCAGCCGATTCTTGTGGCCTTGGGACCACTGCCGACCGAGTTCAACGTAGCGTTCGACACGCTGGTCATGCGGTGGTGCCAGGTCGACATCTTCCAACAGCGGATCAAGTTCAAAACTGACGTAACCGTCGTTTCCAGAGGTTTGTACCCAAACGGGAAGGAACACCTCTTGCGCCTTGCCCACCAGATTATCGGTCATCGACCAGGCGATGACCGCATCGTCAGGTTCCTTGCGCATGAGTGCTTCGAGAGCGGGGTCAAACCGCCCGCTACGAATCAAATCGGCCACGATGATCGGGTTCGATGTAGCACCCGTGGCTCCCAGTGCGCGCTCGCGGTCAACAAGTTCGGGGTCAATCGAATCGATCCATAACTTAGTTCCGCAGGCGATGAGCGACTCGAGCGGTGATCCCATAACTTCGATCTCCTGTTCCAGATTCGATTCTTCACGATATCCGCGCCTAGCATCCGCGTCGGCAAACGATCTTATGTCGTCGGCGTCCGTTCGCACAATCCGCAAACGTGCTGTCTGGTTTCACCGCTAGCGACCGCGAATACCTCGGGCAACGGCCAGTCCAGCAATCGAATGGGTTAAATGAATGAAATGGAGTAAATGACCAGATGTTTCTGATTTCATCAACTCTGATGATTCTAGTGAGTTTGTCGGTTATTTCTATTGAGGGGGGCGAAATATTGCCGATGAGGCAAATCGAACAGCGACCTATCCCTGCAATCGGGATCAGGGTCTTATGGAACTCGACGGCTGTCGCGAGGAGGCGACCCCCGTGAAAACGCCCAACTGGCGCATAATTGTGATGCTGACAGTGCTGGCCATGCTCCATGCGCACGGTGCGCTGGCACAGCCTCCGGCTTTTGAGCGAGAGCGCAGTATGGGGCAGCCACGCGAAGGTTACGTGGACCCTGACAGCGTCCGCTGGGAAGATGGTTCGGCCACGCCGGAGGTTCTGCCAGATATACCGCCGGGTGAATTCGCCCCATTGGAAGAGTCCTCACCGTTTGCCGATGCGTTCGACGACCGCAATTTTTGGTACGACGCATTCGGCTACTATGGCGATCATGGGCACCAATACTACGAATCAGATGCCTGTTCGGCTTGTGGCGGCAATTCGTGTGAGTTTTGCGGCGGCGCCGGTTGGTACACCGATGCCGCGGTTCAAATGCTGAGGCGAGGCCGCGCCAAACGCACAACGTTGACGCGCGGGGCACTCACCGTCGACAACGATCCGGTCACCGGGCTCAATACGGTCTCTTTCCTTCCTGGGCCGTTCTTTAACACTGACGCCGCGGAGTTCGACGTACAACCGGGATTGCGAGTTACGGTTGGCAGGTACCTTGGTCTCGACGAAAAAAATCGTAGTCACTCGATCGAAGGCGTGTTCTACGGGCTACAAGAGTGGGACACCAAGGCGAGTATGCAGGGCGAGCTTCGCCAGGAGTTCACCACCACCGATGCGAACGGGGCCGTCATTCTGATTGAAGCCGGTCAACTGGTGAGCGATTTCGCGTTGGATTTAGGCGGATTCAATCGAGCCGATTTGCATGCGTTTCGCTACTCGTCGAATTTCAACACCGCCGAACTGAACTACCGCATTCGATGGCAGTATCGACCGAATCGGATCTCTCCCGCCAAAGACGGCCGCTGGGACAAGAAACGAGATACCGATTGGTTGCCCAACTTCATCATCGGTCTCCGCTATCACAACGTTGACGAGGACTTTGCCTTTCTCAGTCGTGGCATCATTGCTGTGAACGGTATCGATATGCCAATCAGCGGCGACTGGACCACCTCGACACAAAACAACATGATCGGCCCGCAAATCGGCGGCGGACTCTTGCGCAAGACCCGGCGTTGGGAAGTGGGAGTCGACGGAAAAATCGGACTGCTCATCAACTCCGCGACGCTCGATGGCCGGATTGTGGTGAACGACCCGGTCTTTCCGTTAGATCAATTCGCGCCCGTGACAAATCCTTTAAGCACAGCAGTACCTCTCTCGCGGTGGCTGGCGATCTACATATGATGATGAACTACCGCTTGACCCCGTATACGACAATGCGATTCGCTTACGACTTCATCTGGGTCGGCGGACTGGCACTCGCGCCTGAACAATTCGGACAGTCGACAATCATCGGTCCGGGCGAAGTCAACAGCGGTGGCATTGCCTTCTACGGTGGGCCATCGTTCGGCATAGAGACCGTCTGGTAACATCGACGCGTTGCCAGTGGGACAATCATTCGCATTTGCGGAGATCTTTATCCGCTTCTAATGCGTGCGGCAGATAAGAACGTACCAATCCCAACCCGACGCGTGAGCGAGGGAACGCAGGGTATTTCCGGTTGGTCTCTCGCTTACGCGTCGGTATATTCTCATTCGCCGTTCGCCTAGTGAAAGCCATACCGTGGATTGTTGGTGTCGAAATCGGCATCCGTCAGGTTGAGATTCAGCTTGAGATCCATGTAGGAATACTCTTCGGCCAGCACGGGTTGCCCTCCCGATTGCCGCGGCCAATCGAAGGCCTCGAAGCGGATCGGAATCTTGTACTCGTGGTCGTAATACGCTCGGATCAGGTAGAACTTGAAGTTCCGCCGAGGGACCGGATGCACGACTTGCACGCAAGTGCAAGGGCGACCGTCGACCTTCACTTCAGGATGAATGGTCACTTCGCTTTCGCCGTACCGCGATTCGTATTCGTGGAAGTAGATCAACTTTCGCAGCAGATTCTGGATACCGATGTTGGTCAACGGGTAGATGTTGTCCCCCATCAACCGCGAACTGGTGGGTTGAAGTTCGATGGTGCCGGCAATGCGATCCCGAATTCCCGTCGTGTGCGCAAGCACCATGCCGTTGTTGTGTCCCTCGATAAAGATGGCCTCGTCTCCCCGCGGATGCGATGGCCCCAACGCATATAAGTAAACGCTGAACGGTTCGTGTCGCACCTTGAGGAACATGAATTCGTGCGGCAGAAGCTTCCCATCGATCTGCTCACGTTTGACAAAACGACACGTGTAATCCCGAATTGAAGCCATCTGATCCCATGCCAGATAGGCGATATCCAAGGGCTCGCGAAGCGGGTGACTGGCCGGGCAAACACTCTTCTCTCGCGACACAAGGGCGCTTTGAGTGGCGGCGTTGTTCGTGTTCAGAGCGACGCGACTCGGCGATTGGGGGCCGATCGATCTCCGCGTGGCCGGTGTGGTTGGTGCTTGTGCCAAGCTTGGGGCAGCACCACATGCGACGATCACGGTCGCAAAAAGAAACGTGTACTTCATGCTGGGTTCGAGCATCCGTGCATTCATCTTGTCGGAGTCCATCATTCGGCGAAGTTCGGGAGACGCGGCGTCCCGAGCGTCGTAGTTTCACCCCTGGGGCGCGGAGACCTGCCCGTGCAAGTGCCATGCCGACCAAGCTATCCTGTCGGGCCGCATCCTGCGATCCGCAGAGAAAACGCTACTAAGGGTAGTCGGAATCTACAACACCATTAAACCAGAGAAAGCTGGTGTGCCGCGGGGATTGGGAAGCTTTGACAAGTTCGTTGTAAAGCTGGGGATGTGCTAGCTTGTTGCCGAAACGATCAATGCTACTGCCTGTCCCGTGGGTGAGTGGCTCAGCACCATGGCAACCCGCGGTGTGCCCTGAAGCGATTCACCATGCACACCATTCACAGGGCAATCGGGGTCGGGTTGTTCGTAGTTAAGCGTTCTGGGAACGATTCCCTGTTGCATTGCGAGCAGGCTAGTGACCAATTCGACACAGCCGCTGCCGACCCCCAAGTGACCGAAGTAGCTCTTCGGCGCGAACACGGCAACATCGCCCAGTGTGTCGCGAATGGCTTGGGCTTCGATTTTGTCGTCCCATGTCGTGCTCAAGCCGTGTGCGTTGACGTGTCCAATATCCGCAGGCGACAGTTTCGCTTTTTCGAGTGCCGTCTGAATGGCTGACTTGATGGCATGTCCCTCAAGTGGCTGAAGCGGCTTCCAAGACTCGAACCGCGAAGCGGTCGCGCGCACGGTGGCGATGATTTTCGCCCCACGCGCTTTGGCATGTTCGAGTCGTTCGAGCACGACAGCAGCGGCGCCCTCGCCGTTGACAACCCCATCGCGCCGGCGATCGAATGGTCGAGACGCCTGCTCTGGCGATTCGACGTGATGGGATACTTGGCCAATATAGCTGCGAAGCCACATCGTTGGATGCAACCGTGATCCTGTTCCACCGGCAAGCATGATGTCTGCCTGTCCGCGCCTCAGAACATGATACGCTTCGTCGATCGCCAACAGACTCGAAACGTCGCCGAGCGTGACCGAATTGTTCGGTCCGCGCGCGTCGTGCGCAATGCCGATGTGACAGGCTGGCATGTTGGGCAGGTACTTCAACATCCACAAGGGGTGAATCGCTTCGATCGCCTCACTTCCCCACTTCTTGAAATCGAACGTTCCGTCTTTCATACAGGCACGAAATGCCGAGACGGTCTCATGTAGATCGCAGTGGATGAAATCTGAGCCGAAAACAACGCCCAGACGCTCGGGAGCGACGGAATCCGCGGAGAGATTGGCTTCGCCTGAAGCCATCGATGCGGCCGCGAACGCAAGCTGGATCTCGCGCGACATGACCTTCAGGCTCTTCCGAGGTTTTACATAGACCTTCGGATCAAAATCTCTTACGGCCGCGCCGAAGTGTACCGGGAGATCCGCGCCCTCGAATATCTCTAGATTGTGGACCCCACTATCGCCATTCTGCAGGGCACTCCAAAAACGCTCGACGCCGCACCCCAAGGGACTCACAACGCCCAATCCAGTAATGACGACCTCGTCGTGTCTCGACATACGTTTAGCCAGGCGCTCGATGCAAATTCGTTTCCAAATCTGATGCTAGTCCGGTGACACGGCGTTCACAAGCAGCCTTTCGTCTCGCAAGACAAAGGCACCTGCCGAAGCTCACGATAGGACGGATTAGGCAAGATTTAGGCTGCTTTAAGGCGATTGGCTGAGCATCGAACGGGTTCCGTCCAGTGGCTGCATACCGCGATCGTCCTAGTTTCGGGCTGGAGTTTCCCAGTGGTATCTCTCACATTCCAGCCGGTTCCGACCAAGAGAGTGGCCTTCGCGTTGGGTCACCCATTCGGATAGGCTAGAGAAAACGCCGATCCATATCGCACCTTGGGCGTCTGAAGGCGAATGGACATTCACATCACGGCAACGAGAACCGACGGTTTCTCGATGCTTGATCCGTGGCACCGCGTCAAATTTCGGTTGGCCAAGCATGAGTTTCCGAATCGATCTCGACATTTTTCGCGGTCCCTTGGACCTGCTGCTCTATCTTGTGCGGAAGCATGAGTTGGAGATCGTCGATATTCCGATTGCACTAATCACCGATCAATACCTCAAACATCTCGATGTCTTGGAGTATTTAGACATTAATTCGGTTGGCGACTTTCTGGCGATGGCCACCATGTTGGTCGAGATCAAGTCGAAATCGTTGCTGCCACGCAATGAAGAAGAGGACGACCAGCCGCTGGAAGATCCTCGCAAGGAACTTGTTCGACAACTGCTGGAGTACAAGAAATTCAAGGACGCGGCGAGCATGCTCGAAGACCGCGGTCGTAGTTGGCAAGAGCGATTTCCCCGGCTCGAAAATGATCTGCCGCCGCGCGAGAGAAACTTGGCGGACGAGCCAATTCATGACATTGAACTTTGGGATTTGGTCAGTGCACTGGGGCGGATGGTCCGCGAAAGCCGCGCCGCGAAACCTTCAAACATTGTCTACGACGAGACACCGATTCATGTCTACATGGAACGGATCCACACCAAGCTGCGGGCGAGCGGTCGGGTGGCACTTGCCGATTTAGTAGAGGTGCCATCACATCGCTCAACGATCGTCAGCATCGTTTTGGCCATTCTCGAGCTCATGCGACATCACGGCGTAAGGGCAGAGCAGAATGAACTGTTCGGCGAAATCTGGATCTTTGCCGGTGACAACATGAACGAATCGCTGAATCTTTCGGCCGTCGACTCTTACGAGCACGATCAGTCGCCGAACACGAACGAAACGGACGATCAAGCAGTCTCCGAAGAACAGGCAAAGCTTGATCCCTAAACCACGATCCCTAAACGACTTTGTCCGGCAAAGTGCAAGCAGATTTTGAAAAACATTCATTCGCGTCGATCGATCTTGCAAGCACCTTCTGTGAAGCTGGCGAGACTGCCTGTAGGCCGTAAAACAGGCTGACCTTGCCGATTGCTCCCTAAGGCATTTGCGTGGTTCGCTTTTCGCGTTTTCGGGCGACTTTTCTTGAGCCCCGAAGAGTTCGGCACACGTTTTGCTTGTCACTATACTATGCCCCTCCTTTCCCGTCTCTTCTGATACGAAGGTGGGGTGTCCGCACGGCTGTTCTGGCCGGCGAAATGTTAGCCCGCGGCTTATTGCAAGAGAGCCGTCTTGTCGCAAGGGAAGCTCTTCCATGTCTACCCAAACCATTCACTGCACCGTTCTCACGAGCCACGAAGGCGATGCCTCACGCCCGTGGCCTCGTTATCGCAAGATTTCACCCTGGTCTGATCCGTTGATTGCCAAGTGGCTTGTAGCCCGGGTCGGCGATCAAGGCGTCAGCGTCATTACGGCTACGGAGACTCGTCCGGCGAAGACGACCGTTGGGAAAATGCGCCTGTTGCAACCCAATTGTGAGTTGCCCCCGCCGCTGGACGATACCTCGATCGACTCGTGGCGGGTTGTGCCGCGACACAGCGACGAAATCGTTAAAGATGTCTCGAACGCCGCATCGCACGGTGCGGACAACGCGATCGAAGACAAGATTGAGGACGATGCCGAATAATTCGGGCTAGTCCACTGCCGTGTCATTTGGGCCGTAGAACGCCTCGGCATCGATTGCTGTTTCACGGCGGACCCGCTGGACAATTGCGTCGACTTCCGCATTGGACAGCGGTGTCACATTCGCTTCAGCCGGCAGGCGTGCGACGGTGTAGATTTGCACGCATTTGATTCTACCGCCAGTCGCGACAATTTCGTTGAGTCGTTTGCAGAACGCCTGCTGTTCATCGATGGATGGTGGAATGCCGTCAATGCGCATGAACAGAGACTGGATTGTCAGCGCACGGACACGCGCTGCGTCGGCGATGTTGTCCAACACTTGGCGAAGTGGAATCTTGGTACGGTCGACGCGCCTAAAGTATTCCTCAGTGCCCGCATCAAGCTTGGCCCAAATCTCACCGTTGTTCGCGTCGAGAATCTCCAAACCGCGACGTACCGTCGGACGGTGGAACATGCTGGCGTTGGAAATGAGCACCATCTTCACCTCATCTAAGTGGTGACGACGTTTCACCTCGGCGCAGCGGGCGATGATCTCGTCAAAATTGCGGTACGTCGTCGGCTCTCCGTCGCCGCTTAATGCGATATCGTTCAATCGCCGCAGGTGTTTCGGCGTTGATCGAAACTGTGGTTCGTCGAATATCGCTCCACTGGTCACTAGTTGCAGTGTGCGATCCAATTCCTCGAGCAGCGGCCCTGTCTCGACGAATCGCACCTCGCTATGACTGACACGTTCCACCTGGCAATAGATGCAGTCGAAGTTGCAGACTTTGTCGGGGTTGAGATTGATTCCAACTGAAATCCCACCAGAGCGGCGACTCACCACCGGATAGACAAATCGATGCTCAGCAAATTGTCGCGGATGGCGCGTAAAGAGCGAGGAGACATCTTGAGGCGACGAATCGGACATAAACACCCTTCGTTCTGCACCGACCGAGCTAGTGCTTTGTCACCGCAAAATTTACGGGTTTGATGTGTCGCAACTCGTTGGCACTGCTGGACAAGCCAGCAGTGGCACCCTAATTCTTAGGTGTGACAAAGCACGTGACCACTCGCCACATCAAACGCGCTTGAGCACCGTGTATTCGTCCATGGTCACGGAGGTCAGTTCGCCATCTTCGAGCCGTAGAGTGAGGTGGTCGGTATAGACTTTGTCGTCGCTCGCACGCTTGTAATGAAGCCCGTTGCGACGGCGTTCGGTACGTACGACGGTTCCGGTGGTGGACTTGTTCCAGGAAGCCAGGCCGACCTTGATTGTATGGTCAACATGAACCTTGTCGCCAGAGCGGAGCTTGGTGAACAGGATTCTCGACGTGACTTCCATTTCAGTGGCGGGCATGATATCAGCCTGTGTGCTGCAAAGGGCTTTCGGTCCGGAAACGATCAACTGGTAAGGGCACGCAGCCCGATAGTATTTTCCCGATGGAGCAACGTCCTGGCAAGGTGCGACTCTCGGGGATGGCCGAGAATTAAGTCTCCTTCGAGTCGATCCACGACATCAGGCTACGCAGTTTCTGGCCAACTTCTTCGATCGGATGGCCACGTTCGATCCGCCTGGTCGCCTTAAAGGCTGGTGCATTGGCCTTGTTTTCCAAGATCCACTCTCGGGCGAACTGTCCGGTTTGGATCTCGCTCAGAATCCGTTTCATTTCAGCTTTGGTCTCATCGGTCACGATCCGCGGTCCACGCGTATAATCGCCGTACTCGGCCGTGTTTGAAATGCTATACCGCATGTAGCTGAGCCCGCCTTGGTAGAACAGGTCGACAATCAGCTTCAGCTCATGCATGCACTCGAAGTAGGCCATCTCGGGCTGATATCCCGCTTCGACCAGCGTTTCGTAGGCGGCTTTGACCAGGGCACTGATGCCGCCGCACAACACAACTTGTTCGCCAAACAAGTCCGTTTCGGTCTCTTCGGCAAAGGTCGTCTCAATCACTCCCGCGCGGGTGCCCCCGATTCCTTTGGCGTAGGCCAATCCCAGTTGTCGTGATTCGTCGCTAGCCCCTTCGTTTAGTGCGATCAAACAGGGCACTCCGGCTCCCCGTTCAAACTCAGCCCGAACCAAGTGCCCTGGTCCTTTGGGAGCAACCAGCACGGAGTCGACACCCTCGGGAGCGACAACCTGATCGAAATGCACATTAAAGCCGTGCGAACACATCAGAATATTGCCCGGCTTCAGACGATCGCGAATGTGGTCACGATAGATGTCGGCCTGCACTTCGTCGGGGAGCAGCATGTTGACCAAGTCGCCTTGTTCGGTTGCCTCTTCTACCGAGAGCGGTTTGAACCCGTGTTCGATCGCCAAGTCGTAGTTCGGGCCACCAGGGCGTTGCCCTACGACAACGTTGCAGCCGCTGTCTCGCAGGCTGAGCGCGTGGGCATGACCTTGCGAGCCGAAGCCGAGAATGGCGATGGTCTTGTTTTTCAGGAGTGAAAGATCCGCGTCGCTGTCGTAGTAAATAGTTACCGGCATCAGTTTGTTTCCCCGCTCAGATCGATTTCAAAGGTATGGCTGTAGATAGTTTTTATTCGGCTTCGGGTCGACGTCTCGCTGTTGCACGTATTGCCCGACGTGGTGGCCAAGTATTCGGAATGGGTGTGTCGATTTGCTAGGACGATGTTTCGACCGCCGCATTGTCGGTGATGGAGGATAATTCTATCCCGCTACGGACAAGTGCGATCCGCCCGGTGCGGGCCAGCTCGCGAATGCCGAAGGGGCGCATTAAGTCGATGAAGGCGTTGATCTTCTTCTCTTCGCCGGAGATCTCGACTATGAGTTCACCACTGCTAATGTCGACAATCCGCCCACGGAAAATCTCAGTTAGCTCTTTGACCGAACTGCGTTGTTCTCCGTAGGGGGCCTCGATTTTGATCAGCATCAGATCCCGTTCGACGAATTCCTGAGCACTGATATCTTGCACGTCGACCACGGTTACGATCTTCTCGAGCTGCTTTCGGACTTGCTCTAGCAGGGAAACATCTCCTTCGAGGACGAACGTCATCCGCGACAGGACTGGATCCTCGGTCTCTCCGACAGCCAGAGAATCGATGTTGTATCCGCGAGAAGCGAGCATCCCCGAAATGTGCGCCAGCACGCCAGGAACGTTTTGCACGAGTGCCGAAAGCACATGCCGCATGTTGAATCTCCCCAAAAAACAGTAAGATTGTGATCTTATCCCCGCCCATCGGCACCGGCAAGTGCCGGCCGATTACGCCCGATCGAGGCCGCCAACCTAGCGACGGGTATTTCGCGATTCCTACCGTAGGAGCAACAACGGGCACTGGAGGTTCGTAGGCAAATCCACGGCAGTCGAGGGCTTAAACGGGCTGTTAAGCCACGCCGCGTTCGATGCGTTCCCAGTCGAGGGGCCCGGTGTGGTCCAGCTTTGGCAACTCGACAGCCATCGCCTCGGGATATTTTTGGGCCGCGCCGGTATTGAAGATCACCACACGCTCATCGGGGCGAATCCATCCCTCGCTGGCCAGTCTTTCAGCCGCGCCGATGCAGGCGGCTGTTTCCGGGCAAATCGAGATCCCTTCGGTCGAGGTACCCAATTGCATCCAGTGTCGAAGTTGATCTTCGGCGACGGCCACCGCAAGACCCTCGCTCTGGCGGACGGCGTCCAAAATCATGAAATCGCCCACTGCCGCGGGAACGCGGATCCCGCTGGCGATGGTCTGGGCATTGGGAAAGGGTTCCGCGAATCGCTCGCCAGCCTCGAACGCTTTGACAATGGGGGCACAGCCCTCGGACTGCACAGCCACCATGCGTGGACGTTTGTTGTTGGCCAACCATCCCAAGGTGGCAAGTTCGTCGAACGCCTTCCACATGCCAATGAGCCCCGTGCCGCCGCCGGTCGGGTAGAGAATCACCTCGGGCAACGTCCATTGGAATTGTTCGGCCAACTCCAAGCCCATCGTCTTCTTTCCCTCAATTCGATAGGGCTCTTTCAAGGTCGAGATATCGAACCAGCCCATGGTCTCCTTCCCTTCATGAACGATTCGCCCGCAGTCGGTAATGAGTCCGTTGACCAAAAAGGTCTTCGCGCCGGCCAAGTGGCACTCGCACTGATTGATCAGTGGGGTGTCCTCAGGCATGAAGACATAAGCCTCGATGCCCGCTCTAGCGGCATATGCGGCCATCGCTCCGCCAGCGTTGCCGGCAGTGGGAATCGCGACCCGGGTAACGCCAAGTTCGCGGCACATGGTGATCGCCACCGTTTGCCCTCGCGCCTTGAAGCTGCCGGTGGGGAGTTGTGATTCATCCTT
>CAZNXE010000130.1:0-15042 GCA_964576465.1 uncultured Planctomycetaceae bacterium | reverse complement strand
CTAAGTCGTAACAAGGTAGCCGTAGGGGAACCTGCGGCTGGATCACCTCCTTTCTTAAGGATGATGACCGCGACGATGGTGACATCGTCGTGGATAAATGGACGCGATCTTGGATGAGCATTGGGCTGGTCCCCCACAAAGGGACAGCTACCACAACGTCAAAAACACATACCCCTCGGGAATGAGCCATTCCCGAGGGGTTTTGTATGCGCGCGTGAAACCAATAAGTACGATGAGGATGTGACGATCAGCCCATGGATGAACTGGGCGGATTTTCGGTTCGTGGAACCTTTGTTTTTCTCGGAATAAGCAATGACCAAGCCTGAATCCGATTTTTTCACGTATCGTGCGGTGCTCTCCAAGAATCGCGAGCTTTTTCTCCTTAACCATGAAGATGTCGTGTCCGTTTTTGTTGACTGCGATAGACACTTCGAGTTGATGAAGGAACTGCTGTGTGAGCAAGATCGAAACGGAGAGACACAAGTGACGTTAGCGGCGTTTTCCATGTTGATGCAACGACAATCTCGGATTGCTTTTAACCTTGTCAGCGAGTACCAGGTTTACCAAGGGTGGGTCATGTTCCGCTTTGTCGTAGAAATTGCCTTGTTCATCGGGATGTTCATTGACGATCGCAATAACTTTGAAATATGGCGAAACAAGAATCGCAATCCAAAGGAGTACATGAAAACGTTTCAAGGTAAGAACTTCTGTCCGAAGTGCCTGCATAACAGTGAAAAAATACGAAGGACGCTGAAACGCATGAACGACGATCACCTTCACGTGAATCCTGACTATTTTTACCGAAGTGTTGGCCTGTCCAGTGGAAGCTACGTGCCTATGATCAACCTGAAAGTGGCATATACAGACAACCAGCGCGATGCGCACGTCAATGCCGTAGCGATGCTGCATATCTTGGCGTTGATTCAAGAATCACTGTGGAAGACATTTCTCGACAAGCTCTATCCCAATCAACCGTTGAAAGCTCTGGGACTGATGAAGGTTCGGGAGACATTCTTGGCACGCGTTGAAAGATTCGTGTGTGAGAAGCAAGAGTATGGAGAAATCTTGAATGAACTCGGTGCGTGGGGAGTACCCGATGGGTGAAGCAGGAAACAAAGGTTCCACGGGAAACAAAGATCCATCCAAACAAAGGTTCCTCCAAACAAAGGTTCCTCCAAACAAAGGTTCCTCCAAACAAAGGTTCCTCCAAACAAAGGTTCCAGGAACCGAAAACCGCTTGTTTAGCAACGAGACGTGCGTGCAAGCACGCACACTACGGGACTTGGTGACACCTTTGTTCTGGGTCGACCAAAGGCAGCGTGTTCGATGTCACAGTATGTGCATATCCATCGATCGTCAGTTTTGTTTTCATTTGGAATCGTGTGTTCCTTGGGAGTCTGTGTAGGTTGCATCCTACGGCTGTACGTCATATCGAATTGTATGTTTGGGATGGAGCAAGTTTTTCTGTGCATTGGTGTCGTGTTTTCAGCAGGTGCGGCGATTTGGTTATTCTATCTGTTTCAGTCTCTAGAGCCTGTGATCTCGTTGTTTAACGACAGGCTCGAACTGCGGAGTATCTGGCGTCCGCATCAGACCGTGGCGATCCCTCGTGAATGCATTCTTTACGTTACAACCAACGCACTTGAACCCGTTGAAAGGTCTGATTTGATCATCACGGTGACTGCCGAGTGCTTCGATCGACTAAACCGCCTCCCGATCTGGCGTACCACAAGTGGAGCGGATCTGTATTTTGAGTTTTCGAATGCTCAGGTCAGTCCCTCGAAGGCGGCAGCGATCATAACTAGTTGGCAGCACGGTATTAGCATGCCGCCAGCCACGTAGGGTCCGCTGTGCGGGCCATTGCCGAATGTTCGCACTCGCGAGACGCCCAACGTTCGTCGTACCCACCTTCCTGAATGAACGAATTTTCTCGCGGTCAAAATAGCGATTAGATCGGTCCGCACAGCGGACCCTACTTGGCCACTTGGCTTGGGTAGCTGGACAGTACGAGCTAGCAGGGAGATAATCAGCCCACCTGATCGGACGGCTACGTTCGCCACAGTGACCATACAAGCCAAACAAAGGTTCCAGGAACCGAAAACCTTGGAACCTTTGTTTCATGCGACGATCTTTATGAATAATCCAGGCTGAAGATATGGAAGGTAGGGTTAGAGCAGTGCGATTACATTTACGAACATTTCGCAGTGGCTTCGTATGCGGGGCGTCATCGATCGTGATGGTTTTCTTGTTTTATTTCCTTTTGAGTAGCATTCCCAGCGATCCCAGGTTTTATGACCCAGATGAACCTGTCTACTGGATTAATCAGTTGCAAAACGAAGATCCAAAAAGACGCTTGTCAGCAACGGAAGTATTGGCCGCAACAAAACGCAACGGACCCGAAGTCATGACAGCCCTGATAAACGCGCTTAACGACCCTGCGCCAGAGGTGAGGGGGGAGCACTATCAGCAATTATAGTACGAGATCGGCTAGTCGCATGTATCCGTCCACTCCTTGAGGATCCCGATGATTCAGTCAGGGAACTGGCAAGAATTTACTTGGATGGAACTGAAATTTTCGATAGCCGAACCAAGAGTGCCAGAGGAAACGAATCTTCAACCGCGCGGCCGTAGTGTCCAAAAAATCGGGCCAAACAAAGGTGTCCGGAACCGAAAACCTCTTGTTTAGAACCAAATGCCACACATCAACCGAGCCCCAATAAATCAGGCCCGGAATCACTTCGATAAATACTTGTCGAACCACTTCCAGACTTCTTCATGCTCGGCCGCGATTCCGGGCCAATAGGAGTGGCCTCCGCCTGGTTCGACGATGAGTTTTACGGGGAGGTCTAGTTCTTCGTATTTTGCCTGCATCAGCTCTGACTGTTGCAGGGGTACTGTCTTGTCGCTGTCTCCGTGGATCAAGAGTAACGGCGGAGACTGTTTGGTAACGAAGTAGATGGGCGAAACTTCGCGGAGTTGTTGCTCCAGATCGTTGACCTCTCCGAACATCTCCTCGAAAATCCTCGGGCGGGCCACTTTGAGAACAACCAAGGTTTCAGGAACCGTAAACCTCTTCGGGGATGAGCCATTCCCGAGGGGTTTTGTTTTATACAGACCCGATCGACCTGCTCTCCAAGAGTTGATCCGCAGCCAGCACTTCGAGCAACTCACCCGACTCATCATCACGCTCAAGATTGGGATCAATGTAGGCCAGGTTCCAGATGGTGATAGAACCCCCGGGTGCATTTGATTGCCGATCAGACTCAGCCTCGGCCAACAAAGACACCGCTTCTTCAAGTGCCGAATCGTCGACCGCGAGTGGGTCGTTGACGGTGTCCGTGGCGGTTCCATAGGACAAGCTAGCAGTTGTTGAACCAGAGCTGATATTGGACGCGAATCCACTTGTCAGGGAGATCGGAGTAACGGGTCGGAAACTACCAGACGAGACAATGACTGTGCCAGATATCGGCCTACCGCGGACTGTTTTAAGTGTCGCATCGATGGTATCCCAATTCCCCGCGATGGGCTCCCAGCGAGCCCCGCCGTAGTTGACGGGAGCGAGGTCCGCCTCGCCGGAGTTATTCGAGTTCCTCAGAAAAAACGTCGCAGTGTCTGGATTATAAACGCCTATGGTCACGATACCATCGCGGTCCCAGTCACCTGCGAGGGGTTTCCAACCGGCTAATCCATAGTTGAATGGCTCAATTTCGGGAGCACCGGCGGACAGCGTGTTGCGCAAATAGAAGGTCGCTGTTTGCGGGTCGTACACACCGATCCCGTCATACCCGTCTCCGTCCCAGTCGCCTACCAGCGGTATCCAGCCCGGGTTTCCGAATGTGAATTGTCCGGCATCGGCTATTCCGGAACTGTTCGAGTTGCGCAAATAAAAACTCGAAGTCTTGGGGTCATACACCCCAACGCTGTCAACCTCGTTCCAGTTCCAATCCCCAGCCAACGCTACGAAACCTTGTCCGCCATAACGGAAAGGGCTGAGGTCATCGTCTTTGGAGGTGTTTCGATTCTGGTTTTTTAGTCGAAATACGCCAAGCTCCGGATCGAACAATCCAACACTGTCGGAGCCATCGTTGTCCCAATCGCCTGCAATCGCCTGCCATCCGTCCACACCGTATTGGAAGTCAGAGGAGTACAGGCTTGATTCAGAACCTGTAACCCTTAGGTGCAAGGCACTTGCCCGCGGATCATAAACTCCAACATCGGCGCCAAACTCGGGACGAGGTTGTCGATGCGTGATGGGTCCATACTCGTTGAAATCGTAACCGGTGCCGTTGAGCCCCGCGCCAATCGTGATCTCGTCGAAGCGATTTTCAAGCGATTTGCCACCTAGTGAGCCGATTGTCTGCGCTCCGTTCTCAAAGCCCCCTGGTTGCAACTCGATGATGGAATAGGTGCCAGGCAAAAGGCCCCTAAACGCGTAAGAGCCGCGGTATTGAGAGGTGATTGTCTGCAACGAGATAGCGTTTCCATAGACGTCCGTTCCTTGTAGCAGCAGCGTCACGTCAGGAATGCCCGGCTCTCGCGGGTCGAATTGATTGTCCCTGTCCACGTCGACATAGACAGACCCTTCAAGATTCCAGTGGGGGAATGTCAGCGCCAGTGACACTGGTTTCGCACTGCTTTCGGCATCAAAGAGTTGGGCGACTAGTATCTCCAAGGGCGAGAATTCCGCGCCGATTCGCCCCGCTACGAAATAGGTTCCAGGTCCGAAACCAGGGAGCGAGTACCTTCTTTCCGCGTCGGTAACGGACTCTGCCAGAAGGGTATCAGTTTTCGGATCAAAAACTCTGTCTCCATTGTCGCGGTATAGGCCGACGGTGACCCCCTGCCCAAACGGTAAATTGCCGTAAACAGAATTACCGATGAATCTCAGTTGCTCTTCGACGGGCCACGCAAAAAAAGTGGGGAGATCAATTTCGGCTATTTCACCGACTCCAACTTCAAAAGCCTGGGAGATCGAGTTGTCTGGAAAGAGCCGCAACTCTGGGTTGCCCACCACCAGTTCGGCGGTATAGGAGCCTGGCGGCAGCTTGTAAATCCAGTGGGCCTCGTACCGTGACCCAAGTGTCCTGGGGGTCAAGTCGATTGGTTGTCCCCACAGCGTTTCTCCGTGCACCCGAATACTGGCATCGAAGCGACCGAACTCATATTCAGTGACTATCTCATCGTCCGGTGTCAGCCCATCGCCAGTGATATCCGAGTAGATTACCCCTTGAAACGCAGCACCCTGGACAACACCAATCTCTACTGGTTGAAATGTGCCTGCTTCATATTCCACGAGCAATGGGTTGGGTGTGGTTGCCACCAAGTTGCGGTAGTTTCTCTCGAATGGTGAAGCAAGTGAGTATCGTTCGCGCCCTTCAGGACGCCAAAATTCACTTGAAACTCCATCTTCAACGTAGAAGCCTGATCCACTGGATGAAGTAAAGATTCTTATCGAACCGCTGAGGGGTGATTCTCCTTCATCCCATAGCCCATTCATGTTCGTATCGTAGAAGACGCTTACCGTGGTTAGGGCCGTATGCCAGTATCCGATACCCAAGTAGATTAGCCGGTTTTCAGGATCCAGAACCACTTCTTGGACTTCCGGGGTGGAGAGTACCGTGCGTGAGAAACCAGGAACTTGATAGTCCGGTGAAACCACAAAGTAACGGCCGAAATCGAGACCGGTATAAGCTGTTCCGGTACTTGGTTGCACCGAGCGATCCGCCTCAACGTCAAGAATGCCATCACCGTTGTCCTCAAATACCATGATACCTGGTACCGATTGAAGCGGGCGCTCTTGAGAGCCTTTGATCCCGTCGGCGTTGTCGTCGTTAAATGGGCGTAGAATAATTGAGCCTGTATCCGCTGCGAGCAGCCTCCGCTCTTCTAGCGTTTCTGGGCATCGCAATCTGCGGTGACGCTTCGCGCCGCGGAGTCGAAGTGAGCGGGGATGGCGTGGGATCAAGCGTGCTCGTGGTGTGCGAAGTCTAGGGAAGTGTGATGCGAAATCGACGGTGCTATATCAGTCGTGCAACCGTAGATCCTGCCCTTAGTCCTAATCATTGCAAGGCTTGATGCCAAACGAACGATGCCACATTTTGGCAACTGACCAGAATGCTTATGTTACCACGCCCGATTTCGTTCAGGCTCGCTGGCAATCTGCACATAACCAATTAACCGAGTATCCCTATTTGGATCATGGCCCCGCCGACTCCTTCAAGCCAGCGAGCCACAACCACCCACAGTCTGACCGGTCTTGGAATCCAACGCAAGTCTTTCACCCCGGAAAACAAGCCCTCCAGGAACCGAAAAACTCTTGTTTAGAACCAAATGCCACGCATCACCACAAGCCCCAGCAATGCAGGCCCTGCATCAATTTGATAGATGCTTGTCAAACCACTTCCAAACTTCTTCGTACTCGGCCACGATTCCGGGCCAATATGAGTGACCTCCGCCTGGTTCGACGATGAGTTTTACGGGGAGGTCTTGTTCTTCGTATTTCGCCTGCATCAGCTCTGACTGTTGCAGGGGTACTGTCTTGTCGCTGTCTCCGTGGATCAAGAGTAACGGCGGAGACTGTTTGGTAACGAAGTAGATGGGCGAAACTTCGCGGAGTTGTTGCTCCAGATCGTTGACCTCTCCGAACATCTCCTCGAAAATCCTCGGGCGGGCCACTTTGATGATGTTGTAACCGTTGGGTGCGCCCCAATTCACCATGTCGGTCGGTGCGAACCATGCCACGACGCACTGAACGTGGCTACTGGCGCGTTCGATCGGATCTTGGGAGTCTGGATCCCCGTCGTCTCCCGTCAACGCAGCCATCAGGGCAAGATGTGCGCCTGAGGATCCGCTGGTGATTCCCAATCGATTCGGGTCGACACCGTACTGCTTGGCAATGGTCCGTACGTACCGCACCGAGCGGTTCATGTCCTCGACCATCTCCGGAACAAAATACCGCGGCGCGCTGCCATGGCGAACAACGAACAGGGTAAAGCCGCCGGCGAGCAAGCCCTGGGCCCAATGATCTTCGTCCCGGGCACGGATGTTTTCTTCAGCGATGTCCGACTTCCCAGATCTCCAAGAACCGCTGGAGACAAGGATCAAGCCGATGCCCTTGGAATTCTGTTTCGGAGTCAACACATCCAACGTCAGCGCCAGACCATCCTTATGTCCGTAAACAAGGTCATCCTCGATCGTGTAGTCCGTAAACGTCAGCCCAGACGTATTCTCTTTCTCCGCCGCCAACGCAGTTCCGAACGACGCAGCCACCAACAGAAAAAGGACCACCGGGCGAGCAAATCTCATCTCATGTTTCCTCTACGATTGTATTGTGAACGAGTCATCCGCTCGCCGAGCCCCAAGTGTCTGCATTGTGAACGGCCTCGGTTCCAGGTTCAATACGGTATACGTAAAAGAATCGCCCGGCAAAGCTGGCCCCGCGTCACGCTTGCACACGGTTCAATTTCAATCTTCAGGGCTCCGCATGATCCGAATCACTTCCCTCGCCGTGTTCGTATCCCTTGGATTCCCACTGGCATCATTCGTCGCTGCCGAGGATGCGAAACCGATCGAGCCTCAGCAAACACGTCGCCCCTACAACGTCCTATTCATCATCTCCGACGACCTGACGGCCACGGCGCTTTCGTGCTATGGCAGTGAGGTTTGCGAAACGCCTAACATCGATCGGCTTGCGGCTGCTGGCGTTCGATTTACACGTGCTTATTGTCAGGGGACATATTGTGGTCCGTCGCGGGCGTCGTTCATGTCGGGTTACTATCCGCATGCGACGGGCGTGCTGGGGTATATCAGCCCTCGGGAGGCGATTGGCGATCGGGCGACATGGGCCGAGCATTTTAAGAACGCCGGGTATTATACGGCGAGGGTGAGCAAGATCTTTCACATGGGCGTTCCCGGCGGCATCGAGAAAGGGACCGACGGTGCTGATGATCCGCGTTCCTGGACGGAACGATTCAACAGCCAGGGCCCCGAGTGGAAAGCTCCTGGCACGGGCGAAACGCTGGAAGGGAATCCCGACGGCACCAAGCCGGTCGTCGGTGGCAACACGTTCGTGGTGGTTGAAGCAGACGGGAATGACATGGTTCATTCCGACGGAAAGACCGCCGCCAAAGCCTGCCAACTCATTGAGCAGCACAAGAATGAACGCTTCTTCTTGGGTGTTGGCTTCGTACGGCCGCACGTCCCATTCGTCGCCCCGAGGCCCTATTACGCGCCGTTCCCCTACGACGACATGGTGCTGCCGCCGAAAGTCGAAGGCGATTGGGACGATATTCCCAAAGCCGGCATCAACTACAAAACCAGCAAGAACATGAAGATGGATTTAAGGCGGCAACGCAAAGCGATGGGAGGCTACTTCGCTTCGGTCGCCTACATGGACGCGCAAGTCGGCAAGGTGTTGACCGCCCTGGAAGACGCCGGCTTGAAGGAGAAGACCATCGTCATCTTCACAAGCGACCACGGCTATCATCTCGGCGAGCATGACTTTTGGGCCAAGGTCAGCCTGCATGAAGAGTCGGCCCGGGTCCCGTTGATTATTAGCGTGCCGGGGAAGAAGCCTACCGTGTGTCATTCGTTCGTCGAATTGCTCGATCTCTATCCGACCCTCTCCCGTTTATGTGGGCTTGAAGTGCCCACGCGGCTACAAGGCAAGAATCTTTCTCCGCTGCTGGACGACCCAAACCAACAGGTGCGCGACACCGCATTCAGCGTGAACGGCAAAGGGTTCCTGTTGCGAAACGACCAGTGGGCCTACATCCAGTACGGAGAGGATACCGCCGGCGGAGCGGAATTGTTTGACATGCGTGCCGACCCGCACCAATACAATAACCTGGTCGATTCCCCCGACCATCAACAGATCGTCGAGGATTTTCAAACGAAGCTTGTCGAGAAGTTGCAAGCTGTTCGGAGCAATGATCTCGGGATCGACACGTCTGGCGGACGATGAATCACGTCGAGTAGGTCATGCACCCCGTTCATGACAGTGCTGACTGCGGGCCATTCATTCGTCGGTATTCCTATACGGATCAATGAGACCGTTTGCAGACCCCTAATTGATCGGCGGAATTTGTCACGCACGGGGTGCGGTGACCTACGGAGTTGGCCGATGTGGCGGGCTGATCTTCGATCCTCGCATTGTGGGTGCGGCGGCATCTGGCGCTGTGAGGGTTCGGCCGATGAGTTTGTCGAAATTGCGAATCGTCCACCAGCGAGCCCACGCGAAGGTGGTCAGCATGGCGGTGCAATAGAACACGGTTGCCAAGCCGGTGAGAACATCCGCGCGATAACCAATCGTGCGCCGCGGTTCAAGATTGATCATGGTCATCACCGATGGGCTGGTGTGTGCGATGAACCAATAGGGGTGGTTGTACGATACAATCCAGGTCGTGACGAACGCCGCGAGTGAAGCAAGGACCAACTGCACGCCGATGAACAAACACGCGATGGATGCCGCGGAGTAACTTCGCCGGGTCCACACGATCCCAACTCCCAGAGTGACGATTGAACCGATCCACAGAACGAGGCAGCCGACGCCATTGAGTTCCCCAAGAATCAGAATCCCCACGCACATCAACAGCGGCAGCGCGATGGTGGCGGACAGCGACGCGAGCGCGGTGGGGGCCACCAACGAGCAACTCACCCCCAGCATCGTCAGGAAAAGGCCGAAACACAATGCCGCCAAGATGGACGCCAACGCGTCGTACCACAAAACGAAATTAGCTGCGACCATGAACGCTGTTAGCGAACATGCCAGCAAGACGGCGATCCGCGTATGTTCCCACACCGCGGCAAGCGTTCCGTCGATGATTTCGCGGGGCTCAAGATCGGTGGTGAGCAACAAATCAAAAAAACCGTGCCGACGATCGCTTACCAAGCTGCTTGCCGAGATGACCGTGAGGAAGAAAGTCACGGCAATCCAGATGGGTGCGATGACCAGAATGGCTGCGTCACTCTTGAAGGAGACCCGATTATTCAGCCATATCGCGACTAATATAATCATCGCCAAGACGACGCCAGTCCATTGAATGCGCGTGAGGTGACCATCGCGGTCGTAGACGGTTGCCAGACGTGAGCGAAGCCAAAGCGGATTTCGGACGGGGATCGTTCTTAACAGAAGAGGTGCGCGACGGCGACGTTTGGATGCGACCCAAGAACTTACACTTTGCAGGCGTTGTCGAATCGCACGCAGCAAGGCAAATGAACTGATGAACCGGTCGGTCATCGTTGGCGCCCCACGCAACCGCGACACGGCCCTCCACAGCAGTATGCTGCTGAGGAGCAGTGGCACAACATAGCTCAATGGGTAATACCAGGGACCAAACGCGTCTTCACATTCCTGACTGAACCCAGGGCTCAGCGTGCTCAGAAATGGTGCGATGGGATTGATGAGCAATTGGACATAGATGGTGTACACCAGCGGATCGCCAGGTGGCACGTTTCTAGTTGCGATAATCATGATGGTTGCTATCGGCAGCACAAGCAGCCAAACGGCCAACCACCAATAGGTGCGAATCAACGCCGCAACCTGCCGATTGCTTACGGACGAAAAGTAGACGGCTACGGAGCCCGTGAAAATCATGGCCAACAGGGTTTCGGCCATCGATTTCCAAACCGCCGTCGGGTCGATACCGCCGAAGAGAGAAATCAGGCTGAAGATCGGCACCGCACAGAGAAACAGCAGCGCCACGACCGTGAGCCGGCTGAAGAGTTTTCCCAACACAATCTCGCGGTCGCGCAAGTGCGTGGTGAACAGCAGATCGAGTGTCTTGTCCTCCCGTTCCATCGCAACCACGCCTGCCACGAACATCGGCACGAACAGGTAGACTGCCACATATTGAATGACGCACAGGCTCGTGAATAACTCGCTGGCGATTCGTGCAGCGAGTTGAATTGAATTGTTGCTACCGGAATAGGCTCGCCATCCGCGTGCCTCGTACCAACCGAACACGAGCGCCGCCAGCAGCGCGGCACCATACAGAACACGGTTCAAGAAATACCGCCGACGACGGGAGATCTCGACCATCTCCTTGGCGAAGACGGGCCCCAGCAATACGCTCAACGCTCTCTGCATCCGAAGCCTCGGCGCGGATCATCGATCGAACACGACGCACATCCACTATCGTGCCAAGATGTTGTGCCGCAGGCAACCGAAGTGGTTGCCATGCCGAGAATCGTTGGGCCGGAACGCGCGGTTTAATACGCGTTATTGCGTGAGAAGACGACGAAGATTGTCTTGAAGAGGATGCGGATGTCCATCCACAGCGACCATTCGCGGATGTAGCGGTGGTCGCACTGAATGCGGCCTTCCATCTTCTCCAGCGTGTCGGTCTCGCCCCGCCATCCGCAAACTTGGGCCAACCCCGTGATGCCGGGCCGGACTTTGTGCCGCAACATATAGCCGGTGATGCTCTTGCGATAGAGTTCGTTATGTGCGTTCGCATGCGGTCGCGGACCAACCAGCGACATTGTGCCCTCGATGACATTGAACAGTTGTGGCAACTCGTCAAGCGACGTTCGCCGAAGGATCGCGCCGACTTTTGTTACGCGAGGATCATTCTGAGTCGCCTGCGCAACGTGGTCTCCGTCTTCGCAAACCCTCATTGTGCGAAACTTCCAGACGTTGATCTCTCGACCGTCCAATCCATACCGCCGCTGCCGAAAGAAGACCGGACCTGCCGAACTTAGTTTGACCGCTGCGGCGATCACTAGCATTGGCACCGAAACTACGGCAAGCACGAGGCATCCCAGTACGAGGTCCATGAACCGCTTGATCATCCCGTCGATGCCGACCAACGGGTTTTCAAACACGCTCACTGCCGGCAACCCGCTGATGTTGGTCCAACGTGAATGAAGCAGCTCGAACACAAAGAAATCTGGCACGATGTATACCGAGGCGGTTGTATCACTGAGCCGCTCGAGCAGGTTGCGAATACGATCTTCCGCTCTCATGGGGAACGTAATATAAATCGTCTCGATGACCCCATCGCGGGCCTGCGAAACCAGTTCGTCGATGTTCCCTAATCTTCCTCCCACATCCGACGGGAGATCGGGCGTACGATCGACCGGACGATCGTCGAAGAAGCCCCGTAGCTTCAAACCCAACTCTGGCGAATCTTGGATATTTCGAGCCAACTGAATCGAAAGTTCGTTCACGCCCACAACCGCACACCCGCGGGTGTTGAAGCCACGGCTGCGGAGAAACTTTAGCGCCATACGCACACCAAAGCGGAAGCAACCGATGGCAATCGGGGTCGCCACGGTCCAAATCACAATCGACAACCGCGAGAACTCGGCCGTGTATTTCGTAGCGAAGCCAATCACCAACAGCATCGGGAGCGTGGTCCCCCAGGTGATTAACACGCAGAACAATTCTTGTTCCGCCCCCGCCCCTCGCCAGCTTCGATACAGCCGGGTGATTTCGGCAAGAATGTAGAAGATGATGATCGCCGCGGCGCCGCCCATGAAATACGGCTCGCTCGCCATCGCCGGACCGATGACAATGGCCAACGCCAATGCCACGGCAATCGACACCCCGTCACCCAGGCGATACACCAGATGCAGAATTGACCAATGCTGATGAATTCCAATGCTTCGTGGTGACATTTCGTGCCTCAGAGTTCGCGAGAATCAGTCGCGCAGTTGCAACATTGTCCTCGACCGCTCGAAATATAGGTCACGATTGCGCCCACTGCGCATCGCCGGATCAAGGTCTAAAGACTTTCTGCCACATGGGTTGCGTCTCTGAAAGTCATCGCTGCAATGCGCGGCTGAGAGGCTCGTTTCTTGGGGCGGCAGACCGAGCACAATCCGAGGGGTTGAATAACCGTTACGACTGACAGGTGGGTTCGATCTACGAGCTGGGCGTTGCCGACGTCCCAGAGTCGTCTTCGTCGCCGGCAAGCTTAATGGGCGGCAAATCAGGTACCGGCGGCGGTGTGAAGCCGGTCGATCGGGGAGGTGAATCGTCCGACACTTCAGATCCGCCGGCATCGTCGAGGGGCACCTTGCGTTCGTCTGTTCGCGCACCCGGATTCTCTGGCATCTGGCGCTTCATTTGACGCCTGCGCTTCTTAAGTTCCTCGCGAGCAACTTCGGCAAGCTGTGCCGTTGGGGCATAAAGATAGAGTTCGCCCTGATCGATCACCACCTCGGGCGATGGCATCTCGTCGGCATGCTCATCGCAGGTGGACATAACAATTCGCACTTGCTCGGGCCAGCTTTTGAAATAGATCGCGACAATCGCTCCGACGATCGAAAACAATGCCACGGTCAGGAAAAACGAAGTCATCACTTTGCTGGCAAGCCACAGAGATGGAAGGGCGGTCCCGACGGCCATGACAACAATGAGCGTAGGATATTCAAAGCTGCGGAGTTCGAGGTTCCACTCCCGCTTTCGCAATCCTTCCGTACTGCCACACTGCCAGCATTGTTTAGGCAAGGCCACTTCCCACGTGCCGCGATTTCGCGACTCGCGCGCCCAATAGCGAACCTGACGCGCGCGTTCGCCCGGGTTGAGTAGCACGGAAACCCAAACCCGGGTATTCAACCAGGTTTGACGCAAATAGGGGCGAGCGTAGGGCCAATACCTGGCGACAAAACCTTCCTGACCTTCCTTCGTATCGTGGACAACGGCCTCGGGTGGCGCCGATTCGACAGATTCTTGCTCAGGTTCTTGCTCAGGTTCTTGCTCAGGTTCTTGCTCGCGCGTTTCCATACCATGCATCGTAGCCGCTGCGAGGGAAACCCGTCCAGCGGCGATTTTCCGCGTCAACGACCGTTCGGTGCGTTCCAAATCGGAATCGGGCGGTGTTGTAGTGTGGGATACCGCTGGCCGAATTCCCGCGAGGGCCCTCGACGCACTGGCGGTGCAGACCGCGAAATGGTGTGCTCCGCTGGCGGAAGGCGATAGACCCGATCTCGCGTCATCGGACCAGCTGCGATGGGTGGGACAGTCGAACGGATGGAAATCGTGCGGTCAAGGGGCGCTCCGACAGCATCGCGATGAACGAGTTCCGTGTTCTTATCCGGGCGCGGCCATCGCACGTCGACGAGCCGCCTATTCGGCTTGAAGGTGGTTTGCAGCATGTCGTCATCGCGGGGTAGCTGCGCGATCGTACTCGATTTCTGGAGCGGACCATCGATGATGCCTGCGAGCAATTGCCGGTGCGACTCCCAAAACTTCAAGGCGTCGTCGTCCCCGGGAAGATTCACCAGCAGTGTTGGAATCTTACGGTCGATCGCCGCCCAAGAGGCCAACGACCCGGAAGGTAGCGGCAGCGACGAGTCGACCCATGGCAAATTGGTTTGCGCTGCCATGCGATCGCGCCACGACGGATCGGCCCCAACCGTGCGAATCCAACCTTGGCGGCCATCGCTTAAGAGCACGACGATGCGCGACGGTCGCCATGCTTCGATGAGCTGGGTCATCCAGCGGGTTTCTGGCTCGCTGGCCGGCTGTCGACCCCCGAGCCATTGCGGGCCGATTGGAATTTTTCGCCAATCGGAACTGGCGAAGTTACGATCGAGATCGACACCACGGGCGTTGGTCGGTGTATGGCGAGCACGACCGTCGGGGTTCGCGTCTCGTACGAAGAGCAAGGTGGCACGCTCCGTCGACGCGCCCTGCTCCGAAGCAAATCTTGCCAGGGATTCGGCCACCTGGGTCGAGGCGATTTTAGTGCCCCGAAAGCCGGCGACGATCATCACGCGATCGGCACCACCGGCGATTTCTAGGTATTCGAGCAACCTTCCCTCGGACGATCTTCCCGAGGCCTGCCACAGGGGAGACTCGCCCGCAGCCTGTTGGCCATACAGCACGACAACGGTAAGCGTTGCGATGTAGAAAATCGTCTTTCGAGGCATGCCGCTTCTTGCTCCACCACGTGCGTGCGCAGAGAACCCGGGAAAACATAGCTCACAGTTTCCCGTCGTCAATCGTGGTGGCTAAGCAAGATGACTCGAATCGTGCGCCGGCGGCGGCACAACACGACTAACCCGAACGACTCTGATTCAATCGGCAATACACGT
>CAZNXE010000129.1:0-15113 GCA_964576465.1 uncultured Planctomycetaceae bacterium | reverse complement strand
CCAGCCTCGATCCTCTCAGGCGGATAATTCGCTCGATCGATCATCGGGCCCAGGGGGCGTGAGAATAGATTAGCCAGCGTCGAAGATTCGATCTTGTTCGAGGGCGTCAACGTAGGACGCCACGCCAAGATTCGCCGGGCGATCATCGACAAGCAGGTCGTCATCCCGCCAAGCGCCGAGATCGGCTTCGATCTTAACTTCGATCGCGCCCGCGGCTTCACGGTTAGCGACAACGGCGTGGTCGTGATCGCCAAGGGCGATGGAGTCGAGGAATACCTCGAAGCCGAGCCTGCACGGGGCTAATCCTTCCGTTCACTCATCCACTCTGGGTGCCACTGCTGGCTTGTCCAGCAGTGTGATATCGGCAGTGAGACCAAGCAATTCTCTTGTATTCAGCAACATCCGAATCGTGTAGCCAGTTGTCGATGAACTGCCCGATGAGCCACCGTGACTCACGCAGCGCGCAAAAAAAGCCCCCGGAATAGGCAGTGTCCCAGGGGGGCAAAGGACACTTTATCCAGATTCCGGGAGCGATTGGATCCGTCGCTCTACGATGTGGTTGCCGCGAGACATCGCCTACCGATTGCTTCGAGTCGAGGAGACTTCGAAGCCAACCGTCGGCTTCCCTGCCAGACGGCTTAGGCTCCGTGGTCCGCAGAAAGACTTCCTGTCTTTCCAGATGCGGACCCGTCTACGTAGACTCGTTCGGTACGTCGTTGGCGGCAACTCATTCCGCTCACGAGGCGGGGAGAATATGAGAATCGCCCGAGCCGGTCAAGTGCGGTTTTATCTCGTTTTTCCCCGTGTTTTAGGAAGCTATCAACGCTTTTCAGAGAATCGCTTTCGAGATTTTCACCCTGTTGGCGTGCTTGAGGGTTTGCCGAAGGTCGTGGTCTATTTCGATTGCGTCGCCGGTCATCAAGGGTTACTTTGAATGCGATTGGCGTGGCAAGCCGATCTTTGTTTAGCACTTGGCATTGATGTAGCGAGTACGGGAACAGAAAGCGACAAGTCAACGATCGTCGATCGTGCGCACCGTGGAACCGTGCGACGCCGTGACAATCAACACTTCTTCTGCCATCGGAATCGAGAACCGCAGTGGCCTTGCTTGTCATTTGCCCGTTGTGCAACGAGACGTTCAACGTCAAAGAAAAGTACGTCGGCAAGATCGGCGGCTGTCCTCATTGCCTGGGTAGAATTGCGATCCCCAGTCGTTCGCCGGAAGAAGAGACGATATTCACCAGTGACGATGAATCGATCTCCGAGCCCATTTCTGAGAAACAGGCTACCCAAGAAACCCCCACTCCCAATCATCGCGACGGAACAACAGGCAAGACTCCTATCGTGTCGAACACCCCCGACCAAACGGCTGAGTTCAATGCTCTGCTGGCCGAGGTTTCGTTAACCGAACCGCTGACGTCGCCGCAAGATCTATGGACCGCGGGGCCCGCGCTGCCTCAACCAAAGAAGAAGGATAACAAGGGATTACGGATCATCATCCCCCTCTGTGTCGGCGTCGCCTGCAGCGTGTTCGTATTACTGCTGATGGCCGTGCTTTCACATCGCCCTGCTTCCGGCGACAATCCTTCCAACGCGCCAGCCCCGTCGTCAACACCAGCCCCCAAACAGACAACGCTCAAAGTGGTGACCTCTCCGGATGAGTGGCTGCTTAAGCTGTTAGCCGAGCAGGAGAGCATTATGGATGATTTGGTAACCAGTTTGCGTACAGTGCATGATGCAGACTCCGCCCGTGCGGCGGTTCCGTCGTACACCAGTGGCATGCGTCGCCAAGTCGCTTGGCTTCGAAGCCTATTAGATCTTTCTCCCGATCGGGCCGAGCAACTCTTTAGACCAAGTTCAGACAAAGCAAAGACCATCGCATCCCAGATCGAGCGCAAGCAAGAACAACTGATTGCCGAGAAGTCACGTGTCTCACGGATTCCCGGGGCTGGTGAGAACTTGCAACCACCGGTCGAACCCCTCGTCGTCGAACTCAATCAACTCTCGGAAGAAATGGAACGCCGCTTTCCAAGCCGTCGTCCTTGATTGTCCAATCAGCCAGTTCGCAAACCCGTTCCAAGGAAATCAATGCACGACTTGTTTATGCGAATGGCGCTGCGAGAGGCCGAAGTGGCGCGCGACGAGGGTGAAGTGCCGGTTGGGGCCGTGGTGATCCATCGAGAACGGGTCATTGCTTCGGCCCACAATCAGCGCGAACAACTGCACGACCCGACGGCTCACGCCGAGATGATCGCCATCACGCAAGCGGCCGAATCGCTATCGAGTTGGCGGCTGGAGAACTGCACACTGTATGTAACGCTTGAACCCTGCCCCATGTGCGCTGGCGCGATTCTCCAAGCGCGGCTGCCGCTGGTGGTCTACGGCGCCAAGGATCCCAAAGCCGGTGCCGTGCATTCGCTCTATCGTCTGCTGGAAGACCAGCGGCTCAATCATTCGACCCAAGCCGTCTCAGACGTGATGGCCGAACCGTGTGGACAAATCCTCACGGACTTCTTTCGCGAACAACGAAAGCTGGGGAAAAAGTAAGCCGGTACCGCAGGCTTTTTTCGAAGCTAGGCGATGCGGTGGCCGATTCCCGGCTCAGAGCCCTCAACCTTCTTGCGAACCGTGGCGACGCGGTGTTGGAGTTGTTCCAGATCCTGACGGTAGCGGTGTACCGCCCGGCAACGGTCTTCCAGCGGGCCGAACAGGTTGATCTCGGGCAGTTCGCGGCTCCAGCGGTCGGTCAGCGCGTTGATCTGCCCCCGCAGTCCGCGCCGTAACCGAGAGGTGAACATCCACAACAACAAGGCCGACCAGGCGACGATCCAGAAAGTCGCATGCACGAAAAAGTCCCAGCCAAACGTGGCCGTGGGTTCTGGCGAGAGCCAAGAGTCGTAGAAAAAGTTCTTCCCCAGACGAAAGACGATCATCCCGAGCATGGCGATCAGCAAGATTTCGTATCGCATGCGGGTGAACCAACCGGTGTGCTGCTCGGCGAGCGTCGCGATCACCTTCTGCAATTGCGCGGCCGCCTGAGGAACAAACGCCGCGCCGGCATCGACCGCTTGGGCCTGAATGGCGGACGAAGAGGTATCGTCATGCGAAAAACCCGCTTCGCCGGCGTAACCATCAAGGATGATCGCCGCCGTACGCAGTTCGCCCGGATCCCAGCTTGTCGCCACGGCTCGAGCGACCCCGGAGGCAGCTTGCCCGCGGCGGCGACTCTTTTGAATCGCCCGACCACCGGCCACCGCGCCCCACAGGGCCACCTGAATCGGAGAACGCGCGCGAGCCAGCGCCGCGCCACCCAACAGGTTGCCCAATCCTTGATACAACCGCAGCACCCCGGAGAAAGGACTGAATCCCCAACGGTTGGCCACCTCGCCCAACAACCGCTCTTCCCAAGAACGTCGCGAATGGAGTAGCTCCTCGCGAGTGCTTTCAGCCAACATGGCCCCTAACCGCGCCCGTTGGTCGGCGATGGCGGATTCCAGTTGCTCGACCGCGGGCATGTTCTCGTCCATCTCGGCAGCACAGGCGTCGAGCGTATGCCGAACGAGGTCGAGAAAGTTCGCCCGGCGGATGCGCTTCGCCGCCGATCCGACCAGCGACTTGGTGAGCAGATCGAGCAGTCGGGCGAAGTCCCCGCGCGGCGCATTCCCTGCACGTGAGTCGGCCAGTGCTTGCAGCGAGTCGACGAAGAAAATCTCGCCGGCTTGATACTCGTCGCCGAGAGTTTCTCGCCAGTCGTCGCGTATGTCGTCGTCCACGCTTGCATGGGTTTGCACGAATACCATCTGTGCGCCCGCCGATGCGGTGGCCAACTCTTCCCGAACGCACGCGCTACGGTATTTCTGCTGCGTGCTAGTTACAAGCAACACATCGCACTGTGGCAGTAATTCGCGGAGACGCGCCAGATTCGTGCCGGCTATTTCCGCGTCGTCCGAACTTTCGCTTGTGTCTGGGTCAGGGCAATCCAATAGCACGAGGTCGCGCAAGGCGGGCAAATCTCGCTGCACGAGATGGACAGATTCCGGATCAATCCCCAGCATCTCGGGGCTGATGTCGGGGCGACAAATCAATGTGGCCAAGCGCGTCGTGGGCCGCTGACGACCCGTACGGCTGACCTCCTCGCCCACCAGTGCGTTCACCAGGGCGCTCTTGCCCGTGCCCGTTCCGCCGAGTGTGGCCACCACCAGGGGAGCCTGCCACCGCACACGCAGCGTGTCGACACGTTGCGTCAAGCGACGCATCTTCGCCGCGCACGCGCGGGCTGCCGTCCAATCGGGCCGCCGTTTGGCCCACAGCCGCAACTCCGTCATCAGAGCGTCGACATCAGCCAGCAATTCGAGATGTTCAATATCCTGAGACGCCATCGATCCCCATCACGCTGTGCGAAGGTGAGAGCCTATCCCAGAACGTCTGTAGGGGATGCCCTCTGTGGCATTCCGTGCGTAACGGTTGGTCCCCGGAACGCCACAGAGGGCGTTCCCTACAGGTATTGGGATAGGCACAAAGTACGTTCGTTCATCGTACCACAGAGTGGATCGTAGCGGCGGCATTGGCAAGAGATGTTGCGCATTACCGGGATCTTGATGACGACCGTCATCCGGTGGAATTCAGCGCCGCAGGACTCTCCAGCGCGTTCCCACGAAATCGATGGCCCCGGTGAACTAAACATCGAACAACGCGGCTCTATTGAGCCGCAGGTTGGCCCGGTCGTGTGGCCATGTGTTCGAAGTCTGTAGCCTTGTCGTCGTGGCCTAAATGCCGGTGCATGCTGGCGAGGTTCGTGTAGGGTACCTCAAGAGCCTCGACCTCCATTAGCCCGGCGTCGACGGCTTGCTCCATGAGTTGGGCCCCGGCGTTGGTCAAACGCAGCGCCAAGTCGCGATCTTCGACTTCCCAGTAAGAGACAGCCATGCTAACCAACGCTTCACCCTGAGTACCCACTTCGGCTGGTGGCGTTTGCGGCAAGGCTTTCTTGATTAGCGGAAATGCGCGGTCGAAGTATTCCACGGCCATGCCATTATCTTGTTTCTGAAGTGCGTGGACGGAACCGATGCGAAACATCAACTGGCCTTCGTAAAAGGCAAAACGTGGGTGATTGCCCAACGATTCTCTGGCCATTTCAAAGTAATCGGCCGCCACGGTTCCATCATTCAGGGCTTCGCTGGTTTGTCCACGGAGCTGCGCAATACGCACGGCGTCGGACAGCAGCCGGCCCATCGTCATCTGCAACGCATGTTCATCAAGAGAATCGTCGGAGTTGACCAGCAACTGTTTGGCCGAACGCAAGGCTTGCAAGACGTATCCCCGATGATCGAATTCTCCGCCCAATCCTAGCGAAGCCTGCAATGCCCCCTGGGAGATGGCGATCTGACGACGCAAGCGAAGGCGACCACTCGATGTGGCGTCGGCCAATTCTGTCGCACGGTCCAACCACATCGGAACCACCGATTTTTGCCGCCGCCAATTGCCGTAGGCAACGTCGTAGGCAACGGCCAAATGCGCCGCAATCGAAACATCTTCGGCGCCACGCTGTACGGCCAACTGTTCATCGGTCAATAGAGTTTCGGCAAGCTTAATCGCCTTCAGGTGTAACTCGATGGCCTGCTTCAAATCACGATCGACCCCATGCACATGGAGATTTCCTTGCTGCAAAATGGCTTGGGCACGGACCAGATTGTCTTGACCGGCCAATTCAAGCGTATTGCTTAGGTCTTCGGCGGCCATTTCATAGTCGCCCGACTCCATCGCAATCTTCGCCCGCGTCAGCAGAAACCCGGGGTTTTGCGCATCAAGCTCGATCGCCTCATCAATGGCACGCATCGCCTCTTCTACGTGGCCAACTCGATAGAGTATCTCGGCCCGCAATCCATGCTTTTTTACGGCGTTCGGAGAAAGGTGCTCGGCCACTTCCAAGTCGTTCAGACTGGACTGAGGTCGGGCGATTTGTTGGTTTTCGGCCCGCGCAACGAACGTCTGTGCGTCGATTGGTTCGAGAATAATTTGGATCACCTGCGCATCGGTCGCTTCTGGAGCGAAGCCGAACAACACGCCGCGTTCGGGATAGGCCTGCCCGAGCAACTTTCCGGTCTCGTCACGCACCACCACCGGGCGGAATTCGTCGAGAGCCAACTGCTGAGCAACGTCGTCTGGTGAAAATGGTTGGTTGAGATTGACCACGATCGATGCGATCACGCCATCTTCAACCGTAACAACAACCTGATCGAACGGTTCGACCGCGTAGAGTCGCTGTTCAGCGCCACCCTGTTGAACGACCTTCGTCGGCTCGCCCCATTCGGCGTTGGCCTCTTCCGCAAGGGAAGAACCTGGCTGAATCCCACCGAGCCGGGCCGGATCGACTTTGTATTTGGCCAGCAGCGGATCTTCGTTCACTGCCGAATCGGCAAGTTCCTCCGCCGAGGCGGAGATGTCTGTCGAGGGTTCGCTCGTCTCGGTTGACGATGCGTCGCTGGCGGATGCATCCGCTGGCCCATCGTTGTTCGATTCGACAAACTTCGTCTGTGTCCGAGTTTCGTCAGGCGTCGCCTGTGCGAAGGACCACAGCGGCACATAGGCGACGAATACCATCATCGCGGTGCCGATAAGAAACGGTTGCGTACGATTCCAAGAATTCATTGCCCTGAGCATCGGGTGTTCCTCCTGAACTAACGCCATGAACGCATGGCGTTCGCGGTTACCAATCCTTGGTTCGTTCGACGCCGCAGCTCGCGGATGACATGTGCCATGCAGCGTCACGCCGGACCGATCCGCGCCGATCACGCAGACTTACCGGGTGGCGTAATATACCGATACCACCAAATCCGACCTAGAGAGATGTGGCATGCGATTCATCGTTTTTAGGGCGAATTCCGCTAGCAACGACAGCGGCGCTACCGAAGGTTCTTCAACGCATCCCTCGCAAACGGTAGATTCCCCTGTTCGACGAACGCCAATGACTGACGTAATCCTTGGACTTGCTTCGCGGTGAAGGGCACCGCTTGGCCAACTTGCGGAACCCTCGGAGCAAGCGCCGTCGAGATCGCCTTACGCAAGGCATCCATTCCTTCGCCCGTGACGGCGCTGGTTGCGATGCCATGGCTAAGTTCGCGACGAGGTTCCGAAAGCAAGTCGATCTTATTGAGCACCCGCAGGGTTGGCGTGCCGTCGGGTACGTTAATCTCGGTCCCCTTCGATGGGCGTTCGGAAACGTCGTCGACCACCAGTACCAGATCAGCTCCGGAAAACTGCCGGCGGGCGTGCTCGATACCTTGATGCTCTAGAGGATCGCGGCTGTCTCGCAATCCGGCGGTGTCTGCCAAATCGATGGGCCAACCATCGACTGATGCGAGCGACGTAACCACATCGCGAGTCGTTCCAGGTTGATCGAAGACAATGGCCCGCTCGAAGCCAAGCAACCGATTCAGCAAGCTGCTCTTGCCGACATTGGGCGGACCCGCCAAGACAACGCTCCAAGGCTGGGTTAGATGTCGTCCAACGTCCACGAATTCCAAGACGAGTCGCAATCGATCGATTGCCGTTTCGGGATGCTGTTCGGCCAAAGCACGGTCGATCTCTCGCACGGCCTCTGTGAGCGCACCGCCAGCTTGATCCAAGAGAATCCCCGCGGTTCGGTCGGTTGGTGCGGAAGCCAGAGCGACGAGGGCTTCGGCGATGAGCGGATCGTCGTGCGTTGCCATCGCATGTTCTTGCCAATCTCGAAAAACGGCTCCCTGCCGCACAAGCGAGGCCACGATGACGTCGACCGCCGCTTGTGAGGCATGGCAATGAACCTCGATCCGTTCCTCATCCAAGCGGCAGACAATCAGCTCTTCGCCCGAGACATGCGCTGCCTTGGTATGCGTCGAGACATCGCCTGGTGCCCAAGTCCCCAGAACCACGCGACCAAGGGAAAACGTTTCGAGCGACTTCTTGGCACGCGGTTGAAACGTTCGTGACACGAACTCCAACGCCCGAGGACCTTCGATCAACAATGTCGCGATGGCAGCACGTCCCCGTGGCGTTTGTACGACAACATAGGTTGAAGAATCGTTCATCACCTGCGGAGCGTATTCTACTGGACCGATGTCAACGCGATGCCGGCCAAGACCAGATCTGGCACGCATAGGGCCGCTGGATCGATGAGCGTCGTGATCGCTTGCGCGGCGCCGCCGGTGACGAACACCTGTGGTGTCTGACCAACTTCGTCCGCAAGTTTCGCGATCAACTCTTTCACACCGCCAATGGCCCCCCAATACAAACCAGACTGCATCGCATCGACCGTTGAGGTGCCCAGCGCCGCAGGCGCTTCGACAAGCGAAGTCATGTCCAGCTTAGGAAGCAAATCGGTGAATTCGTGTAATGCTCGTGCGGCCATTGCGATGCCGGGCCAAATCGCGCCACCACGAAACACGCCCGCAGAGGATAGCAAGTCGACCGTGATGGCGGTTCCCAGATCGACGATCACCGCCGGCACGCCCGCGGTGCGAAGATGGTTCACCGCCACGGCGGCTAACAGGCGATCGACACCCACCATGTCAGGACGCTCCAACTCAACTTCAAGCGGCAAGTCGTCTCGCGCCAACATCATCAACCCTCCGGCGGCGTCGCGCTCCCGCAGCCAGGCAATCAATCGCGTGGAACCGAGTAGATTCACGGTGCCCAAACGCCAGGACAGCCTTTCGATCGCATGCGGTTGCAGCCAGGAGATCAATTCGTCGAATGGCTCATCGAGCGTCGACAGTTCGCAGGTCCGAATCGGTCGCGGAAGTTGGTCGACCGGCTTCTCGCACGTTTCGAACAGGCCGAGCTTCATGCGGCTATTGCCGATATCCACGGCCAACAGCGGCGTTTGTTGTGTCACGGACATGGTGATTGGCTCTACGGCTTGGCACACTGCGTGAGTTGTTCACTGATGGCATAAAGCAGCTTGTCGAGCCCTTCACCCGTTACGGCTGACAGCTTCAACGCCGGGGTCTCAAGTTCGGCCGATAGCAGCTCCGCAATCCGCGCGGCCTCGGGCAACTCGCCTTTGCTGACGACCACGATTTCAGGCCGCTCGGCCAGCGCGGCGTCGTATTGACTCAATTCACTTCGCACGGTCCGATAGTTTTCCAGCGGATCGGTCTCGTCCATCGGCTGCGGTTCAACCAAGTGTACCAAGACTCGGGTGCGTTGGACGTGCCGCAGGAATTCGTGACCGAGCCCCACACCGGCATGGGCCCCTTCGATAAGCCCTGGAATATCGGCCATGACAAACGAGTGGTCGAAATCAATCTGCACGAGCCCCAGGTTGGGATACTTGGTCGTGAACGGATAGTCGGCAATTTCTGGACGTGCCCGAGAAAGCCGGCTCAGGAGCGTGCTCTTGCCGGCGTTGGGCTTCCCGATCAGCCCGACATCGGCGATGACCTTCAACTCGAGGATCAGCGTCCGTTCTTCACTTGGTTCCCCAGGCGTGGATTGTCGTGGCGCGCGGTTAGTCGACGACTTGAAGCGGGTGTTGCCTTTGCCGCCTTTGCCGCCCCGCGCGGCAGTCACCCGATCGCCAGGGCTGGTCAAATCCTTGAGGGGGAAATTCTCCTTTTCATCGAGCACCACCGTACCCGGCGGAACTTGAATTAGCAGGTCCTCGGCACCCCGCCCGTGGCAATTATTGCTACCTCCCTGTTCTCCGTTGCGTGCAGACCAATGGTGCCGGTGCGAGAGGGGCGCGAGCGAGTCGACCCCGGAGACCGCTTCAATGATCACACTGCCGCCGTTGCCGCCGTCGCCGCCGTTGGGTCCGCCGCGAGGAATGTATTTCTCCCGGCGAAAGCTAACGCAGCCATCGCCCCCTTTGCCCCCGGCGATATGAATTTTGACGCGGTCAACAAACATCGCGGTCCAACGGTCGTTGTCGAAGATTGAAATGACTCAGATGATTCATCCGAGCCAATGGAAGCTGAGAACATCTACTCAACACGAAAAGAGGGACCGGCCGACTGCGACCCGTCCCTTATATGATTACCTTCGACGCACTTCAAAACAGAGCGCGTCAGTTGCTTTGCACGACATTGACATTGGTGTCGACGACATTGATCCGCCGACCTTTGCGATCGAACTTGACGTAGCCTTCGACCAACGCGAAGAGCGTGTAATCTTTACCTTGGCCAACCCCTTTGCCCGGGTGAAACCGATTGCCCACCTGGCGGATGAGGATATTTCCTGGGTAAACCTGCTCGCCACCGAATCGCTTCACACCGCGACGTTGTCCGTTCGAGTCGCGACCGTTGCGGGTGGATCCTTGGCCCTTCTTATGTGCCATAACATCGATCTCCGTGCCAAGCCCACGGCGTTCTTGGCCAGGGGGCGGGCGAGTGGTTCTTGTCGTAAACCCTGTTGTTTACCGGTAAACCCACTCGTAGTCAACCGCGTCGGGATCACCAAAGCGGAACTCACGCTCGTGCTGATGCAGCGCGTCGCCGGGACGCCAGAACCGGAGTTCCAACGTCTTGTAGGTGAATTTCCGACCCTCGAGCGTGTCTTTCCAGCGGTAGGCGTTCGTCAGACCGCGTACGAACACCGAAAAGCGGTCGGTCCTCGGGTCGATGTCTTCCCAAGTCGCGACCCCCCAGACCGGATTGATTATGCCTGGTCCTGCCGGTCGGCCATCTTCCCCAGTGACGGGACGTTCGCTGACAGGGATCTCACCACAGATTTCCACGGTGTTCAGCAGCCCGAGAGGGAAATGCTCCCGCTTGGCAATTGGTTTGTTGGCCACTGGAATAATGCGGTCCATGTATCGTTTGCGACGCCCTTGGCTATCTTCGATGTCGCTGGCAAGCTCGAACACTGGGGTGAAGTTCGGCACCGGCACATCGCCGTAGTTCACCACGCGGTAAACCATGTACCAAAGCTGCTTCTTGCGCATCTTCCCGCTGGGAAGCGGTACGTCGACTTCAATCAGCCGCATCGGCTTGAACGCAAACTCCAGCGACCAAATGTCGTGCTGAAAGCGAATGTTCTCCGCCCAATCGAACTTCGGATCGACCTCGATCAATTCGACGATGTCGTGACGGCTGGAACTCTCTTTGACTTGCTGATTGGGGTCGATGGTCACCAGAACACGATGCAAGCCTCGCGCGGGATCTTGGCTCCGCGGATCCTCGCTTGGCTTGAGCTGCACGGCAGAAACTGCCGCCGGAGCCAAGTTCGCATGCCGCGCCAATCTCGCACCCGGCTCAATCAATCGCCGCTGGGTTGGTGAAACCAGCGGAGAGGTCGCCTGCGCCAAGGCGATCACTGGCACCGAAAAAATGAGTGTCGCCAGTACACAGATGGTGATTCGACGTATGACCGGGTTGAACACCGATGGGCCCTCGCTCTGTTGGAGCATCCGCTGTTAGAAGCGGCTCTCGATCTAAAGGACCTCCATGCCACTGCGAACCTCTTAGTGTAATTGGGCTTACGGCGTGCGGTCAAGAATTCACCGGCCAGCACCCGGCAATTCGCCCCGCCACCGGGCCCCCCACGCCCGAAGATTGTGCCACCCGGCACAATCCGACCTTTGGGGGGATCGTCACCCGGAGGCAATAAACCTGCCCAGTGCTCAGGATCTTCAAAACGCTATCCCCGCCATTCCGAGCGTTACGGTCCGGTCCCGAAACACACCACAGGCGGCGTTTCATACTGCAAATCGATATGCCGAAGGCATAAAACAACGAAGCCCAGGGTCGCGAAGCGCACTCTGGGTTACGATGCTCAACCATTGCGCAAACCCCAACGGGGTTTTACAAACAGGCGATACCATGCCGCAATCGTTCGTCCAAATTTACGTCCATATCGTGTTTTCAACAAAACACCGCACCCTAATTCAGGCGATTCTCTGGCAGCAGAGTCCAGGTGATCTTGCCTGTGACGGATGGGGTTTTGGCTAGGTCTTTGGCACTGGCGTAGTGTCGCTGGGGTACGACGCGGCCGGAGACGGATAGCTCGAAGGGAGCCAATCCCGTCGGCCAGGGATCGACACCAATGCGGCGTTCGGCGTCTGGTGTCAGGCTCAGCGTTGCGCCGCTGGGCATTTCGAGCTGGATTGGATCTTCCTGTTCGGCACAGCAAAACCACAGGCTCAGCAGGTCGAACAGTTGCAGTTGGGCCAGTCCGGCTTTTGCGACCTCGACCGTGCGCAGTTCCGGCTGCTCCCGCTGAGCGTTGCTCAGCCATTGGGGTTGAGCCGCTGCCTGTTCGTCCAGAAATGCTTGGGCGGCGTTAACCGTTGCGAAATCGTGCGACTCTGACCATCGCGAGCGTCGAAGCAATTCCTCGAAATGGCGGCTCACGAGCCACGTGGTGAAAGACGATACTTGCTCGGCCACGGCGATCGATTGCCGCCAAACATGCAGCGCCTCGACGAGCGACATCTCGGTGAAATCGATCGGACGGCCTGAGTCACGATCGACCTGAGGCTGCCGTTCCCACTGCGACCATCCGTCGTCGTGACACCGAATGGCCGCGAGTAAATCGCGGTCGATTGAAGCCAAACGACCGATCGGCTCAGCCCAATGTTGGGCAAGCTGCCAAGCGAGATGGGCATGGTCGACCTGCGAGATGAGTATCCAGCCGGGATTGCCCTCGCGACACTGGAACTCCCGCCGGATCATCGACTTTCCCACCTATTCGCCGAAACGTGAGCGACGAAGATATTCAACGTCTCGCGGCACCCTCGGCCGATCGGGCCGCCCGCTCCGTCTGCGGAGCAGTGAATTGCACGCTGGTGACCATCTGGCGATCGACCTTGTCCAACAGCGGCACTAGCGAGCTTTCCAGAGTGAACGCGAACGTGATTCGCTTCCCGCTTTCGTCGCGGACCACGTAGTAGTGCCAGTGCATCGGCTGCTCCGATGCGGTTCCCTGAGCAACCACCTCGTGAATGGTTAGCCCTGAGCTGGTCTTGCCTTCGCTAGCCCTCACGAACGAACCGAAGTTCTGGCCCAGCGAGTGCTTGATATCTCGCTGTAGTGTAGCGAGGCTGGTAGCGTGCGACTCGTCGGGTTTTCGGCCCAGCGGCGAAACATTGCACTGGGCAATGAGATCTCCTCGCTCGATCATTCGCAATACAACGAGGTTTTCGTCCTCGCTCACCACGTGCCAATTGCGTGGGTAGGCAAACGCAAAGCCATGCTCTTTCGACTCCAGTACCAACAGATCGCGGATTTCATCGTCCGTCGACAAGCCGGCAATCACTTCGTCGCTAAGCTCCGGTGTCGAGTTCGATGGTCGAATGGTCATCTGAATCCGCACCACCACCTCGAGCCCTGGCGCGGCGTGGCCAATCGATCGCTTCTCCTTGATAATCATCGCGATCCAGGCGATTCGGCCTCGCTCGATGTCGAACAAGTAACGTGCCTTGACGTCCATCTCGGTGGCAACACCGGCGATGGCACCATGTACCGTGCCGGCCATTTCGACCTTCGCCACGTTCTTCTCGATGGAGACAAACTTGCTCTCAACGTCGTTGGAGCTGATGGCGTCGATGCTCAACAGGGTTGCCAGCAGATGATCTGAATGCGACCAAGTCGAGCCGATCGGCAACTCATAGCCAGGCAGCAACGCCTCGATCAGCAGGCTGTTGCAGGGGATCTCAATCAGATCGAGATCGTCGCGACTCAGTAGCTCCTCGACGCAATACAGGTCGGTACTTTCCAATGTTCGATCGACCGCGATCAATCGACGGGCCTCGGGCAGCAACCGGTGCGAGCGGTCGCCATGCACTTGGATATCAACCTCGGCCTGTTGGTAGAGGCGAAGACTTCGCAGCCCGGTGTGTGCTTCATCACCCAAATGCAGCAACCGTTCGTGGTAGCCCAGGGTGCCCTTGGCCTGCATGGGAAGCTCTTCGACCTTCTTCTCACCCCGAATCTTCAAGTCGCCGCGAACTTCAAGCAGCACTTCGACCTTGGAATAATCATCAACCTTTGCCTGCGAGCGTAAGGAGTGCAGGGGCGAAGTCGTCTCATGTTTGGCCTCTTCGCCAACGATAACCCCCCCCATCAGGGAGTATGCGACAAAAACTACCGAAACAGTTCTGTTTGGTCCACGCTGTGCACTCATGAAAAGCATCCCTGCGTTGCATGCTGAAAAGAAGAAGAGACCGCGGCGCACCTACATCCGTGAGATCGTCCAAACCCGGTCGTTTAGTTGAGTGCGACCGAAAGACACTTGCCTTATTATCTGGCCTGCTGGAGGGTATTTTACGGTACAAATGACCACTTATTTTGGCCACCTTCAGATCGTGGTGATTTTGTCGTAAGTTGTTATATAGAACAATGATAAGGACAACAGTTCAACTTAAAAAGACGACCGTTCGACCAACGAATTCAGTACAATCGATATGCTGGGCGAACTTTTTTCGAGCAAACAGACACTTAGTTACGTAGGAAAGTAATCTGGTCACTGATCCTCGTTCGATCGACCAAGCACCCCCCATCCCATCGGGAGTCCCGAAATGAGTCACATGTCCTTCATTGAGACACTCACTCAGCGGGCAAGCCCTTGGATGGGAACCGTGCCTTGGAAAAATCGGCAGCAGCGACCAGGGATATTTTGTTAGATTCCGAGAGGCTGGATTTGCCTTCTCGTAACCGCTGGGCTGTTCGACGTGTTCAGGGAACATGGCACGTGTCAGGCCAGGCTGAGTTTGTGGCACACAAGCCGTGGCTCGGCAAAGACTGCCCTAGGGGCGTTTGTCCTATTGTTGGCCCAAATGGCCACAATCGACGAAACGCCATGGAGAAGAGGACGGATCATGCATACCGACTACAAGAACCCCGGAATTCGTGAGCTCCGCGATCAACAGGTTCGCTTTGCGCCGCGCGAGAAGAAGATCGAGCAGGCCAATCGTGCCGAGCAGTTGATTGGGGAAATCGATCCCGAGAAGGTCTATCCGTACGACTACGTCTGCTACCGTGTGACAGACTTCCGTCCCGATTCGTATCCAAATCTAAAGGTTACCGGCGAGGAAGCCGTTCACGATCTGCGTCTGCTGATTGAAGACCTGACCGACGTGGTCGATCTCCGCGCGGATGCTGCCGATGAGCCTGTGTTGACCGTCGAGGAGGTTAGCG
>CAZNXE010000128.1:0-15251 GCA_964576465.1 uncultured Planctomycetaceae bacterium | reverse complement strand
GATAAAGGCAATGAAGAACGAGAAACCAAAATGCTATCTATTCCCAGATACGCCAGAGACGCTGGCAGAACTGACAGCCTTGCATACCGAGTATCGAAGTAAAACGGGTTGTGGAAAGGGGCATCAAGATGACTGATCGAAGTAGCCTTCGATGTCGGCGTCCAGAACAACACCGCCTCGAAGGTCCATCGTGTGTTTCCACGTTGCATCGATCGCCTGATGAGTCGAGCGACCAGGCCGAAAGCCATACGAACAATCGCTGAAATCCTGTTCAAAGATCGGCTCCAGCAACATGAGCACTGCTCGTTGCAGCAACTTATCTTCGAACGTGGGGATTCCAATCGGCCGTGTTTCGCTGCTGTTGCCTTTCGGGATCTGAACGCGACGCACGGGAGGTGCGCGGTAAGTTCCCGAATGGACTCGATCCAGAAGCGATTGCAGATTGGAAGTCAGATCAGATTCGTAGTCGACCGCCGTTTGGCCGTCGACTCCCACCGCACCGTCTTTGCGAGTGCGGCGATACGCTTCCAGCAGCCAGCCCAAATCAATCAGATGAGCAAGGCTTGTGAAAACCAACTCCGGCGAACGCTTCGCCAGCTCGGCTATCCGATGCTGTTTCGTTGATACGTTGTTCAAGTTTCTGAGCACCCGGCGTAGTTCCCAACATCGGTTGTTTAATGTGACGTCCCGCTTCCCTCCGCCGGGTCCTCGCTGAGTGCGAGTTCCCCGACTTCGACGGTACTATCAGGACGCTCCGATTCCCTGCTGTACGTCCCACCTTGCTTCGGTTCGCGTCGCTCGGCAGTACCACGTGTGCTGGCGGTTCGTTTCGTATCTTCCGTCGCCACCACAAGCAGGACGACGGACCTGGAGTTGGTCATCCGGTCTCTCTGCCGGATTCTTCACGTGGAAACAACAGGGCCTCCCAGGTTTCCAGGGAACCCCAATATCCATCTGCTCATGGTCTTCGACCCCGGTCGGACGACAGCCGCTCACCGGAACGCGGCTGTCACACGGCTCCCGCTAAAAAGAAAACGAAAGCTCCAACGTGAAATCCTCTTTCGAGGCTCAATAGCATGGCTTCTGGACTCGCTGTCTACGCTTCGCAGTGACGGTTACCCGAGCACCACGCAACACTCGCTTCCGGCCGCTAGTTAGGCTCTGCCGGGTGAGATCGACTCACTGGGTTCCAACGAAAGGTTTCAGATCATGACGTCATGACGCATCCCCCTCTCCCGAACTTTCCCTGGCGCAACTTTTTTTAAGATGTCACGCTCTCGCTCGACCCGGCGCAGTTCAATTTCCAGTTCACGCACCCTCGAGTCCAAGGCGTCGGCTGCGGGTCCACTTTCCTGGATCAACTGAGACTTCCACCGATACAGCAAGTTGGTGCGGATCCCCAATCGCTCGGCGACCGAGCTCGGTGAGTGTCCATCAAGGACCATCTGAACCGCTTCTTGTCTGAACTCTGGCGTAAACGTACGCCGCGTCTCTCGTTTGGCTTTCGCCTTCTTCCGTGGCATTCTGAGCCTCCTTGCTGGATCTCCAGTTTAAGAGACTCACCTGTCCGTGAAAGCGGCACCACCTCATTTATTGCAACCAATTTCTGAAATTTGGATGACGCAAATTTACTCTTTCCGAGTGGATATCCCTGAATTGGTCCAAGATCGCGAGGTTCAGAGCATGCTCCTACCGCAAGATGTGCCTTGTTGACACTTGAGAAACTACAGCCCTTCTTCGTCTGGTTCAGGATTCAACTTGGCCACGATGCCGGCATGATCACGGAGCTTCTGAAAGGGACCATTGCGGTGAGAGCCACTGGAAAGGAATGCCACATCTCCCAGGGCTGGGACTTCCGGAATGACGTTCATGACCTGGCGCACGGCCTTGAGCGAACGTGGTTTGAATTCGCTGACGAGCGTTCGACCGTAAAGTTGCTTCAAAGGCCGAAGCGAATAACGGATGTTGTCGAACTCATCGGTTGGCTTACCGTGCTTGCGATAGTAGCCCTGGGCATGGTCAAGATATCGCAGGCGTGAGCTCATTCTGCGTCTCTGGCGGTGCCAGCCGACTCGCACCACAGGGAGTTGAACGATGGCTCCATTCGGCAATCAGGTGGCTGTATTTCTCGTGGCTTTCGGGCGAACCATAGGGCCGAGGTAATGATTCTTGCCGTCGATGGTGACGACGGCGCAATCGCGAGCCTTATGAAGCCGATACTTCGGGGGACGGTTTTTTCGGGGCATAATGCGGTTCCAGAAGGCCTAAAACGGTACATGTACCGTTTCTGAAAAGCCTCCGTACCGCACTGCCGACCATCGACAGGTACGCCAAGATGAGCGTTCGGTGGAAGTTATGACAATGGGCGATACTGGACTCGAACACCCCCGCCATAACACGGGGAAAACGGCAATTCTGCCAACAGGCGGCGCACAATCCGGCGCACGGGCGGACGTTGAGTTGGCCGAAGTGGTCCGGCGGTGGCCTACCTTGCGGGCTAGTGCTAGGGCTGCCGTGCTGGCCCTGGTGCGACGGGGGGCCGCGCGGGTGGTGTAGTGTGAGAAAGCCAATGGGTCGGGCTTAGGCGGCCGTACAACCGCCCTCAACCGCTTGGCTACCTGGACAGTGACCGAACCGGTAGGTACTACATCGGGCAAACACGCTCCCTACCATGCGGAAGAGCCGGGCTTATATACAAAATGTCCAACGACCGAACCGGCAGGGAGCGGACGTACTTTGCCAACTGAAATCGATTGGGCTGGCATGGTGTGGTAAGATTGCTCTTGGTTCAAAGCGCGCCCCCTGGCCGAAGGAAACCTCTGTCATGCCCAAGCTAGACTACCGCAATATCGAACAAGACCCGGCCCGCTGCGGCGGTCAACCCGTCGTGGGCGGAACCCGTATCCGTGTAGGGGTCATTCTGGGTTGCTACCGTCAGGGAATGAGTGTCGAAGAAATCGTCCAACAGTACCCCGCCCTCAAACCGGCCGACGTTCACGACGCCTTGGCCTACGCTTACGACCACCTGGACGAAATCGAAGCCGACTTGGCTGCCGATGACGAAGCCACGGTTAAGACGCAACACGCCGGCGGCAATTCGATCGCATGAGCAGCGCTAAGTTCTTCACGGATGAAGATATTTACGCGGCCGTGGCCCTCGTATTGCGGAAAGCCAGTTGCGATGCCGTCAGTACGCCCGAAGCTGGACGGCTTGGTGAATCCGACGAATCGCAACTGGCATGGGCGGCCAGCCAAGGGCGCGTGCTGGTGACATTCAACGTGGCCCACTTCGCGGCCTTGCATGCCGCCTGGGTGCATGCCGGGCAGCATCATGCGGGCATTGCTGTATCAAGCCAACGCCCCATCGGCGACTTGCTGCGCCGGCTGATTCACATGGCAGGCGCGTTCGACGCTGACGCCATGCGAAACCGTCTTGAGTTTCTGGGCGATTGGTAAGCATCTCGGGAATTGTAATTTGAATTGGTAGAATCATTCGGTCGGGCTTAGGCGGCTGTACACCGCCCTCAACTGGCCGTCAGCGTGCGGGCGCTCACCTGCGCCGCTGACGGCTGGTTGGCTCGGTCTAATCAACAGGTGAGCACGATGAGCGACCTAGAGGAACTTCGGTTGTATCTGTGGTCGATGCAACTCCGGAGCAAGCAGAATCGATCGGAATTTGTGGCTCAATTTGAGCGACTGGCCATCGCCGATCATGGCGGCATGTCTGACCGGATTCGAGCCGCGATCGCAGCCGTAAGACTCCACAAAGAATCGCCGATTGCCCTCGCTCTGCTGTTGCAAGATGGGGCTGTAGGCGATGATGACCTAGCACGAGGCATCGCCCTAGTCGACATGCTGATCGCTGTGGCAGCCAAGCCCACGCCAGAGGTGGTGGATAGCACCGCCAAATACGAGCCACCACCGCACGACCTACGCCTTAGTCGACTCCAGCGACTCCACAACGAATTCAACGAGGCTGCCGAGCGTTATCCCGACCTTGTCTTGTTCGCGGCGTGCGACGCTGAATACCTCGACGGCTACGAGAATCACACGTGGCCGCTGGTTCCCGTCAGCGATGGCACGTACATTGGTATTCCATCTTCTGGAGGTGACAGTTGGCGAGAACTCCTTGACCTCCCTCGCGCAGGCCCAACGGAACCTAAACGCGAGTCGTTCGTTGTACTTGAGGACCGCATATGGCACGCGGGGATTTTCGACATCTGTCCACCCGAATCCTTACAGGACGACAGACTAGACCGTCACAAGTTGGCGATGGCCGGAGTTGACGAACTACTTGGGCTCGCACGAAGCGCCTATGGGAACCTCGCGACTGCCGAACGCCGCCCTTGCCCCGTCGTCGATTTTCCGCGCACCGATGACGACGTGGACAGGTGGTTGGAATTTGTGTTGGCACAGTCGTTCATTGAAGTGATTGGCCATGGTGACCCAAGATTCCAGGGCTATGTGATACGCCGCACACGGGGCGACATCTTCACAGCTTCGGCCATGGCTATTGAGTCGATGCTTGACGAACCGAAAGCAAACAGCGCGGTTGATGAGGCTACGCCACAAACAGAACAGCCTGCCGACGACGCGCCGCTGCTTACAGATGTGCAACAACGTAATGACCAGTTTTTGCACTGGAACGAAACCGACAAATTGACCCCAGCGAAGATTCGCGATCGCTGGAATAAAGAAAACCCTAGCATCAAGATCGCCAAAGGAACCCCCGGTCGCGACTTAGTTAAGAAGAGCATTACCGAAGCAAAGGGCCGACGGGATTCCAAAAAGAAAATCTGAAATTTCCCCGATTTCCCCGGTTTTTTCCCCGGTCTTCCCCGGTTGATCCTTCCCCGCATCGCCCTCCTAGGATTGTTTCAGAGTTAAGCACACTACTCTGGAGACAATTCAATGAAGGCATTCACGACAGGCGAAGTCGCTGATTTCGTCGGCACGGACGAATGGCGAATTCGTCGGCTCTTTGAGGACGGCACACTGCCCGAGCCCGACAGGTTCGGCGGCAAGCGTGCCATCTCTCCCGAGTTGATTCCCTCGATCGTAGACCGGCTCCGCGCTCGCGGCTGGCTGGCAACTAAAGCCGAGGGAGAGTCGCATGTCTAGCAGCAGCCCTATCGCCCCGAAACTACTACTAACGCCACCCGAGGCGGCTGATGCACTGAGCCTGTGTGAAAAGACATTGTGGTCGATGACCTACCCGCGTGGCGACTTGCGATCGACACGGATAGGCCGTGCCGTCCGGTATTCCGTGTCTGAATTGGAGCGGTGGATCGCGGCTCGCGAGCAAGAGGGGGCACACGATGAGCGATAACGGCAAGGATGCCAGCCGGCTGAGCGACCGAGTCTACGAGACTCACGCCGATGCCGTGGCGGCCATCGAGTGTACCTATCCCGGCCCGTGCGAAAGATCAACACATCGCGACGATGGTGGTGGCGACACGTTCTACCGCATGGCGCTCCCGCAAGACGACGGGCCACCGGTCGAGCTAAACATTCGCGAAGTGGATGGCGGCTGGGGGATTGCGCTTCATGTTCCCCCAGTGCCGAAGGTTGCGGCGTTCATTCCGTTCCCCACGGATGCCCTGCCGGAGCCCGTCCGTAGCTTTGTCGAGGCTGGGGCAAAGGCGATTGGCTGCGATACATCTTTTCTCGCGCTGCCAATGTTAAGCGTTTTGGCTGCTGCGATTGGCGGTACCAGACGACTCAGATTGAAACGTGGTTGGGAAGTGCCGTCGGCAATCTGGACGGCCATCGTGGGCGAGAGCGGAACATCGAAAACGCCAGCATTCCGACTGGTGATGCGTGCCACACGCGAGCGCCAGCGCAAGACGCTTGATCTCCACGCCGTCGAGGTTAAAGAGCATGAGGCCGAGCTATCGCGGTGGGAATTGAAAATGTCGGAGTGGAAGAAAACAAGAGACCTAGACGATCCCCCGCCAGAAAAGCCCATCGAGCCGCAAGCTGAACGCTGCCTTGTCAGTGACACAACCGTCGAGGCACTGGCACCGATCCTCCTAGCTAACCCTCGTGGGTTGTTTCTCGCGCGTGACGAACTCGCGGGCTGGCTCGGCTCATTTGATCGATACGCTGGCGGTAAAGGTGGTGCCGATGCGGCCCATTTTCTGTCGATGTACACCGGCGACGCAATCACCGTTGATCGTAAGACCGGCAATCCCCGGACTATCGATGTTCCGCGTGCGCTGTTGTCGATCACGGGCGGGATTCAACCCGCAATCCTACACCGGGCACTGGGGACCGAGCACCGAGAAGACGGGCTGGCGGCTAGAATCCTACTGGCGTGCCCGCCGAGAAGACCAAAGCAATGGACTGATGCCGACATCGACCCGCGACTAGAAGACGAGATAGCGAGTCTTGTCAACAAGCTGTATGGGATGGAGGGAGCTGCCGAGGCTGAGGCAGGCAACTGGCAACCCATCGATGTGACATTGACCCGTGAAGCCCAGAGAGTGTGGAAGACTTTTTACAACGCCCACGGAAAAGAGCAAAGCGAACTGAACGGCGATTTAGCGGCGGCGTGGTCGAAACTGGAGGAATGTCCGGCACGGCTGGCTTTGGTAATCCACTTCACGCGATGGGCGGCGGGCGATTCCACCTTAGCGAGCCCAGACGCCGTGGATGTGGTGAGCATGGAGGCGGCCATCCGGTTGACGACTTGGTTCAAAAATGAAACGCGGAGAGTGTATGCAATCCTGAGCGAGTCAGACGAGGACCGAGAGCAACGGCAACTGGTCGAGTGGATCGGACGCAAAGGCGGTGCGGTGACTGTCCGGCAGGTACAGCAGGGACATCGGCAATACCGGACAGCCGACGATGCCGAAGCGGCCCTAACCGAACTGGTGAAGGCCGGCTACGGTTCGTGGCATGACATCCCACCCGGCCCGAAGGGTGGCCGATCATCACGGGAATTCAGACTGTCTACGCCGTCTACGTCTACACAACCGCTCGAAACGCGGGAATTAAGAGGTTCCGTAGACGTAGACACGGTAGACGTTCCCGAAACACAAGCTAACGGTCGGGCGCGGGTGACGATATGACCAGCATGGCTGTGAGCATCGCGGACCTGATAGCGGAGTGTGACGACCGAGGTATTTTGCTACTGCCGGCCAGTGAGGGTGGCCTAACCATCGACGCACCTAGTCCTGGTGCCCTTACCCACGAACTGGTCGAACGCATCAAGGCAGGGAAGGCCGCGATACTGGACATCCTCGCAACGCCAGAGCTACCCCGGTTGGTTTTCGGCCCCGACGGCTGGCCGGTCGACACGATCGACCCAACGGACCGCAAGGCAGTCTGCCGATGCGGTTCAACCGGCTATCGTGACATCCCAATTCACAAAGGCCAGAGCTTACGCCGTGACTGTGCGAAGTGTGGCCGGTTCATCCGGTTCGAGGTGTGGTACGGCACCGGGTCCTTCCTGCCCATTTCTAGCCTCGGGGCTTTAGAGATGCGCTCTTTGGACACTTAACGAAAAAAATGCCCCGCCACCACCCTTAGTTGTTGTGGCGAGTGTTCCGTAAACGCCAGATAATTCTCGCGAGGGAGATCAAGACGACCGCACCGATTCGCCCGTGTTGCGTCCGCGAACACGTCAGCAGCGTTCGATACCTGCCTGCGGACGGGCCGTTAGAACGGCTGTCAGAAAGAATACTTTACGTTCAGAAAAGCGTCTGCTATCTTGGCCGCATGGCTAAGAAACGAAAACAAACCGACTTACTGTCCGACCAGATTCGGCAAGTAATCGACGATTGCGGGCTGACACGTTATCGCATTGCCCAAGAAACGGGAATCAGTGAAACCGCGCTATCCCTGTTCTACAACGGCCATCGGGGGCTCTCGATGAATGCCCTCAACACACTCGGCCAGTTCTTACAACTCAAAATCACATCCCACCGGAAACCGTAACCCACACAAAACAGGTGAGCACATGGCAAGCGTTGCAACCGAGCCTAACGGCAACCGTCGCATTCTTTTCAAAGCTACCGATCGCAAACGCCGAACAGTACGCCTAGGCAAAGTGTCGCGCAAAGTGGCCGACGCGATCGCCCGCAAGATTGAATCACTCAACACGGCTGCCATCATGGGCCAACCGCCAACTGACGACGTTGCTACGTGGGTGGCCAACCTGGACGGCATGCTATACGACAAGCTGGCCGCCGTCGGGCTGGTTCGCAAACGATCTACGATGACGCTGGCCAGTTTCCTGGATAGCTACATCGTCACACGTTCCGACGTGAAGAAATCGACCGCAACGGTCTACGGTCATACCCGACGATGCTTGATTCAATTCTTCGGGGCCGAGAAGCCGCTACGTGAAATCACAGCCGGCGACGCGGACGAATGGCGCATCTGGCTTGCCGAGCACAAGGAAACCCGCGACGGCAAACAAACGACGGTTACGCTGGCCGACAACACCGTTGCCCGACGTTGTGGTATCGCCAAGCAGTTCTTCCGAGCCGCACTTCGGAAGGGGCTTGTACTTCAAAACCCGTTCGCCGATCTGAGAGCCGGCATTACTTCATTAGCCGAACCGAGGCACAGGCCGTGCTCGACGCCTGCCCCGACCACGAATGGCGGTTAATTTTCGCCCTCTCTCGTTTCGGTGGCCTGCGATGCCCGAGCGAACACCTACGGCTACGTTGGGCCGATGTGGATTGGGACCGTGGACGAATCACGGTGCATTCATCCAAGACGGAACACCACGAAGGGAAGGCGTCCCGCGTGATTCCGATCTTCCCCGAACTGCGACCGCACCTAGAAGCCGCATGGGAGCAAGCCGAGCCGGGCACCGAGTACGTGATTACCCGCTACCGCGACGCTGGCCAGAATCTACGAACCGCATTCGAGCGCATCATCTGGAAGGCTGGCCTAGCGCCTTGGCCGAAGTTGTTCCAAAACTTGAGAGCAACCCGAGAGACCGAGCTAGCCGAATCGTTTCCCATTCACGTGGTGTGTGAGTGGATCGGCAACAGTGCGGCGATCGCAGCCAAGCACTACCTGCAAGTGACCGACGACCACTATCAACAGGCGTCAGAAAAAGCGGCGCACAATCCGGCGCAGTATGATGCCGTAACGGCTAGTAAGGGGGGTAACGACAAAATCAAAAACCCCGTGTTTCCCGAGGAATACGAAACCTTACGATACTGTACAGAACGTAAAGTGGGCGATACTGGACTCGAACCAGTGACCCCTAGCTTGTCGAGCTAGTGCTCTAACCAACTGAGCTAATCGCCCGGGAAGTTGTGATGGCGGTGTTTGCCCGATAATGTCAGCGGCTTGGTCGCAACACAACATGGCAAATTTGACGCACAGGGAGGGTTGCGTCAAGTGCGGCCTGCACTGCTTTGGCGAACCTTGACGCTTGGATGTGCTTCTTACCTCTATACTTGTGCTCCAACAATTCGATAGACTTGTCGTCCCGAGACACCATTGTAACGTCCGGGCGTTGTTCGATCGGCGGCGCTGGAGTTCAAATTGCTGCTGAGACCAACCTCGTCGATGGGCGAGACTTCTCTGGCAAGAGTTCTCGGGGGATAAGATCGATTCCCCTAACCCCGTACTCGTGGTACGGCGTGCATTTGAATGCCCTAGAACTGCGTTTCTTAAGATATCGGACGATAAGTCGTGGAGCCACCATGCTGAACGTGAATTTGCCGGACGGGAGCCAACGTCAATACTCGCAGGCGGTGACCCCGCTCGACATCGCTGGGGAAATCGGATCGCGGTTGGCCAAGGCCACGCTTGCAGCTGAGATTGATGGAACGATCGTCAGCGCCAATGTGCCGCTGCCCACCGAAGGCGAGGTGTCGTTGCGGCTGTTGACGAAGAAAGACCCCGAGGCGCTGGGCGTCATGCGTCACTCCTGCGCGCATGTGATGGCTCGCGCCGTGATGCGTCTGTTCGATGACGTGCAGCTCGCGTTCGGGCCGACCATCGAGAACGGCTTCTACTACGACTTCGAGTTGCCGCACGCTCTGAACGAAGACGACTTCGAGGCAATCGAAAAAGAGATGACTCGCATCGTCAAAGAGAACGAGTCCTTTGAACGGTTCGACGAGTCGCGTGAGGGGGCCTTGGCACTGGTCGGCGACTTGAAGCAGCCGCTGAAGGTTGAGCACATCAAGACAGGGCTGCAAGATCATTCCACGCTGTCCTTCTACCGGCAGGGTGAATTCGTCGATCTGTGCCGTGGTCCTCATGTTCCTAGTGCCGGCAAAATTGGCACGTTCAAGATTCTGTCTGTCGCGGGAGCCTACTGGAAAGGAGATTCGTCGCGTCAACAGTTGCAACGTCTCTATGCCACCGCCTTCTTCGACAAGAAAGAGCTCGAAACGCATTTAGAACGTGTCGAAGAGGCCAAGCGGCGCGATCACCGCGTGCTGGGAAAGCAACTCGAACTGTTTACGATTAGTCCCTTGGTCGGTTCAGGGCTGGTTCTGTGGCTGCCCAAGGGGGCCGTCATCCGTGGAACGCTCGAAAACTTCATCCGCGATGAATTGATTCGCCGCGACTATGAGCCGGTGTACACGCCGAACATTGGCAAGGTCGAGCTGTACGAGATTTCTGGTCACTTTCCTTACTACGCGGAAAGCCAGTTCGCGCCGATCGAAATGGAGGACGGCGAACGCTATCTGCTGAAGCCGATGAACTGCCCGCACCACGTGATGATCTACAAATCGAAGCCTCGAAGTTACCGCGATCTGCCGGTGCGGCTGGCGGAGTTTGGCACGGTGTATCGCTATGAACAGTCTGGCGAGCTGAACGGAATGACCCGGGTGCGGGGCTTCACTCAGGATGATGCCCATTTGTTTTGCAGCGAGGATCAGGTCGCCGAAGAGTTTCGCGGCTGCATCGAGATGACGCAGTTCGTTCTCAATAGTCTGGGGCTAACCGACTATCGCGTCCGCTTGGGGTTCCGCGATCCCGAAGGCAAGAAGTATGTCGGCGATCCGGCAGTTTGGGATCGCGCCGAACGAGAATTGGAGGCGGTGTGCCGCGAAATGGATCTTCCCCAGTTGACGGTTGAGACTGGCGAAGCGGCATTCTATGGCCCTAAAGCCGATTTCGTGGTGAACGATTGTCTGGGACGTGAATGGCAATTGGGTACCGTGCAGCTCGACTATACCTTGCCCAGTGCCGAGCGTTTCGATCTTGAATACACCGGCGCCGATAACAAACCTCACAAACCGGTGATGATCCACCGCGCGCCGTTGGGCTCGATGGAGCGATTTATTGGCATGCTCATTGAACACTACGCCGGGGCATTTCCCCTCTGGCTGGCACCCGAGCAAGTGCGTGTGCTTTCCATCAGCGAAAAGGCCGAAGCCTATGGTCGCACGGTTGAAAAACGACTGAAGCAGGCGGGCATTCGGGTGACCGGCGACTATCGTGCTGAGAAGATTGGTTCCAAAGTTCGCGACGCACGGCTGCAATTGATTCCCTACTTGCTAGTCGTCGGCGAGGTGGAAGCCCAAGACGACAGCGTCGACGTCCGCGACCGGATCGATGGTCGTCTAGGAGTCATGAAGTTTGCCGAGGCCCTCGACAAACTGCAAACCGAGATTACCGACCGACGCGTTCGCCAAGTGGTCAATACTTCTGCTGGTCTCGTCGCACACAGTAGCGAAAACGAGTACTAGGCTTTGTACCCGGGTGGTCAAAGGCGTTATGCTAAGAGCGCGCCACGCCAAGTGCCGCCCAGCAGTTTCGTGGCAGCACATCGCGCGATGTGCTGCATGCATTCCATCAACGTCGTCACCCCTGTCGAATTCCCCCCATCCACATACTGCCCCCGATGACCAGCACACTTTACATACCCGCGGACGAAGCCCAGCAACTGCGCGAAAAACACTACAACGCAGAGATATCGAGTCTGCGGCACATTCATGACGACCTGTGGTTGTTTCGCGTCCGCCCTGACGAACCGATCGAGAAGTTCAACCCAGGGCAATACACGTCGCTGGGCTTAGGCCACTGGGAACCCCGCCTCGAAGGGACGCAAGCCGAGGACGTCAAAGAGTCGTTGCATCGCAAGGTCGTCAAACGGGCCTATTCGATCAGTTGTCCCATGCTCGACGGCAACAATCAGCTCGTGCAGGCATATGCGGGGCCCGACCTGGAGTTCTACATCGTGCTGGTGCGCGAGAACGAAGGGCCGGCTCCAGCGCTTACGCCGCGGCTGTTCATGTTGGGCGAGGGTGACCGCCTGTGGATTGGTCGTAAGATTACGGGACATTATGATCTTGCACCTGTCTCGCCCGATGACAACGTGATCTTCGTCGCCACGGGCACGGGTGAGGCGCCGCACAACGCCATGGTGGCCGAATTGCTGGCCACCGGGCACCGTGGTCGGCTGATTTCTGTCGTTTGCGTGCGACAGAAGCAAGACCTTGGCTACTTGGACAAACACCACCTGCTCGAGCAGCAGTATTCGCAGTATCGATTTCTCCCGCTGACCACACGCGAGCCGGAGAATCTCGATCCCTCGGTACCCAACTATGTTGGCAAGATTTACGTACAGCAATTTTTCGAGTCGGGTCAGTTCGAGGAACAGTTGGGTTGCCCGTTGGATCCGGCCAATACGCATGTCTTCTTGTGCGGCAATCCCGACATGATCGGGGCTCCGTTGAAAGGGAAGCACGCCACGAACCCCGACGGGCCGACATTCCCTGAGCAGTCTGGTGTGTGCCAAGTGCTCTACTCCCGAGGGTTCACGTTCGATTCCAAGGAAGGTCACGGCTCGATTCACATCGAGGAATACTGGTAATTCGCCACAGAGCTGGCCAGACCCAGGGCATGGCTTCCGTCGGCGATTACTTGACCGGCGTCCTTGCAACCGCGACAGTGGTGTTGCGTTGCGGTGGCCTCATCGCGACGGTTGTCGCTTCCCCCCGTGGACGGGCGGTCCCTGCCCTTTCCTTGGTACCTACCTGTTGGATTGATCGCGATGCAAACTATCTCTAGAAGTCCGTTGCAACAGACTTGTGTTGGAGAACCGGGTGCTAGAAGTCCGTTGCAACTGCGTGCGCTACTGGCGTGCGCCGTCTTGCTCTCATGCAGCACGGCGGTACACGCCGAGAACTGGCCAGCGTGGCGAGGCCCTCGCGAAGACGGAACGAGCCACGAAACGAACCTTCCCACGACATGGAGCCCGACGCAGAACGTCGCATGGAAGGCCCCCCTGCCCGGCCCTGCTGGTGCAACACCAGTTGTGTGGAAAGACCGCATATTCCTGACATCGGTCGGCGACGACGGTGCGTTGCTCATGCTGTGCTTCGACACTTCGGGGAAGCAGCTTTGGCAAGACACAATGGCCTCGGGAAATAAAGACGTTCGTGGCGACGAAGGCAATTCCGCATCGCCATCGCCCAGTACCGATGGTACGCATGTGTGGGCCATGATGGGCACGGGAAACCTTGCCTGCTATGACTTCGACGGCAACGCGGTGTGGCGTGTTTTTCTTCCCGAGAGATTCGGCGAGTTCAAGATCGCTTTCGGAATGACGTCAACTCCGGTTCTGCATGGCGACCATCTCTATCTACAACTTATCCACAGCGGGGGCGCGCGAATCGTCGCTCTCGACAAGCGAACCGGGAAGACCGTCTGGGAGCATGATCGACCCAGCGACGCTAGGGCCGAGTGCGAACAATCGTATGCTTCGCCAATCCTTTACCAAGACAATGAGCGAACCTACCTCGTGTCGCACGGTGCCGACTATGTCGTGGCGCACAGCTTGGTCGATGGTAGTGAAATCTGGCGATGCGGCGGTTTGAACCCGTTGGGAAACTACAATCCGACGCTTCGCTTCGTTGCGTCGCCCGTGGCGGTCGCTGGGCTAATCGTCGTCCCTTCGGCCAAGAATGGCCCTGTGTTGGGGCTCGATCCGGCTGCCAAAGGAGACATTAGTGAAAACAAAAAAGCACATCGTTGGACTAGAGAGAAAAATACACCCGATGTTCCTTCGCCTCTCGTGCATGACGGGCTCGTCTATTTGTGCCGCGAGAACGGCGATCTGATTTGTCTTGATGCAGAATCTGGCCGCGAGTTGTACTACGAGCGTACGCATCGTCAACGACATCGGGCCTCGCCTGTTTATGCCGACGGGAAGGTGTATCTCACCGCACGCGACGGGATGATCTCCGTCGTTCGGGCAGGCAAAGAGTTTGAGATTCTAGCGCAGAACGAAATGGGCGAGTCGCTCTCCTCGTCGCCGGTTATTTCTGGCGGTCGCATCTATCTTCGCACATTTAAGAACCTGTATTGCATTGAAGAAAAGTGACGCATGAATTCTCAAATCGCACCGCAACGGAAGAACACACTCGTCATGCACATGACTCGGCTGTTCGCGACATTGCTTGCGGTCGCTCTCTTCGCGACAACAACCCCCGCGGCGGCCGCCGATGCGCCGAGTTCATCGGGCGATGCCGGACCGTTTGCCGCGCATAATGCATATCCATATCGACTCTATGCCCCCAAGAGGTTCGAGCGGGCGCTCGATGCGGGGCTGAAGTATGTCGAACTGGATATTACGTACGATCCCAAAAAGAACATCGCGGTTGTCACGCATGATTCGAAGCCTAGAGGTCGCGAGACCGCGTTGTCCGCGATGCTCGACGAACTCTGGTCTCGTTGGACCGACGCCCCGGCTGACGATTACACCGTGATTCTCGACTTCAAAACTTCTTCACCCGAGTTGGTCCAATGCGTGCAGGATTTGCTCACTCCCCAGGCCGAGCACCTCTCAAAACTTCAAAAGCAATCTGGTGCCAAGTTCGAGCCGGGTAAGATCACTGTCTGCTTAACAGGCAACAAGGATGCGCATCGAATTTTCGAGGCAGCCGTCGCCGAGGGGGACGACTTTCTAGCTTTTGGCGATGGCGGAGCCGGTGGCTGGCTGGAAGATGCACTAGACCACGTGCCGGAGGAGCCAGCCGGATTCGTACGATTTCTCACCTATCATCGAGCCGTGTTCCGCGACGCCCCCAAGGCACGCGGTGAGGAGCACTTCTCGGAGGACCGGGCAAGAAAAGTGATGGAGAAGGCGAATGCCGGCAACTATCGCGTTCGCATCTACGTGCTGAATCCGCCACGTGGCGAAGACCGGCAGCGTGACTACCGTGCCTGGGAGCGATGCGTGAATGCAGGCGTTCACATGATCGCAACCGACAATTACACCGATGCCCGAGCATGGTGGGATTCACATCGCCCTCGCTAGC
>CAZNXE010000127.1:0-15274 GCA_964576465.1 uncultured Planctomycetaceae bacterium | reverse complement strand
CTGGCGGCGTGAGCAATGTTTCGTTTTCGTTTCGCGGGAACGACTTGATCCGTGAGGCGATTCACGCGGCGTTCCTGTACCACGCCATCGATGCCGGCTTGGACATGGGCATCGTCAATGCCGGGCAGCTTGGGCTGTATGAGGATATCCCGCCTGAGTTACTAGAGCGCATCGAAGACGTGTTGCTCAATCGCCGGTCAGACGCCACCGAGAGGCTTGTCGAGCTTGCCGCAACCGTTCGAGGCGAAGGTCGTCGCAATGAAGTCGATCTCGCATGGCGCGAAACCTCAGTCGAGAAGCGGCTATCGCACGCCCTCGTCCATGGGATCGTCGACTTTATCGAAGAAGATACCGAAGAAGCCCGTCAGAAGTTCAGCAGGTCCCTCGAAGTGATTGAAGGACCGCTGATGGACGGCATGTCGATCGTCGGAGATCTCTTCGGTGCCGGAAAAATGTTTTTGCCGCAAGTGGTCAAGAGCGCTCGGGTGATGAAGAAATCGGTCGCCTATCTGTTGCCATACATGGAAGCCGAAAAAGAGGCCGCCGGAGAAGTGGCTTCCGCGCGGGGCAAGATCCTCATGGCGACCGTCAAAGGCGATGTTCACGACATCGGCAAGAACATCGTTGGCGTGGTGCTTGGTTGTAATAACTACGAGATTATCGACCTTGGCGTAATGGTTTCCTGTGAAACCATCCTCGAAAAGGCCGTCGAATTGGGCGTCGACATGATTGGGCTGAGTGGGCTGATTACACCCAGTCTCGATGAGATGGTTCATGTGGCCAAGGAAATGCAGCGATGCGGCATGCAAATTCCTTTGCTCATTGGCGGCGCCACCACCAGCGCGAAACATACGGCGGTGAAGATCGCCCCGGCATACGATCAGGCGACTGTCCACGTGCTCGACGCATCGCGAAGCGTGGGGGTGGTCGACAAGTTGATTCAACCCAAATCCCGAGACGCGTTCATCGAGAAGTATCGTGACGAGCAGGCAAAACTCGTGGAGGCCTTCAATCGTCGCCAGCAAGTCAAGCTCGTTTCATATCGTGAAGCCCGCAAGCGACGCTTTCAGACCGATTGGCCGAACGTCCGCATCGATAAGCCGAGCTTTCTCGGCACACGTGTATTAGACGACTATCCGTTGCAGAAGTTGGTTCCCCACATCGATTGGTCGCCTTTCTTCATGGCGTGGGAGATGAAGGGTAAGTACCCGGCGATCCTCGATCACGCAACACTCGGCAAAGAAGCCCGCAAGCTCCACGACGATGCGACGCAAATGCTCGATCGAATCGTGAACGAGAATCTGTTGACAGCCCGGGGAGTGTATGGATTCTGGCCAGCCGCGTCGATCGACGACGACATCGTGCTGTATACCACCGACGATCGCGATGTTGAGTTAACTCGGTTCCACACACTTCGACAGCAATGGGAACGCAAAGGGGTCAAGCACTTTCACGCACTGGCCGACTTCATCGCGCCGGTGGACAGTGGACGCAAGGACTATCTCGGGGCATTCGCCCTTACCACGGGGATCGGCTGCGACGAACTTGTGCGACAATACGAGGCCGATCACGACGACTACAGCTCGATCATGGCGAAGGCGCTCGCCGACCGCCTTGCCGAAGCTTTTGCTGAGCGACTGCACCAGAGCGTTCGTAACGAGTGGGGCTACGGAGCCGAGGAATCGCTCAGCAACGCGGAGCTGATCGCCGAGAAGTACCGCGGCATTCGACCGGCGCCTGGCTATCCGGCTTGCCCCGACCACACGGAAAAGCAAGTCTTGTTCGAGATCCTCGATGCCCAGCGGTGTACCGGGATCAATCTCACCGAATCGTTCGCCATGTATCCAGCCGCCTCGGTTAGCGGTTTGTATTTCGCCCATCCCGAGTCACGCTACTTCGCCGTGGACCGCATAAGTCGCGACCAAGTGGGAAGCTACGCCCGTCGCAAGGGCAAGCCAATCAGCGAAATCGAGCGTTGGCTGGCACCCAACCTAGGCTATGACCCCAACGATTAAGGCAACCGTTGGCTGGCAAGCATGCTCGACCCGTGCCATCATTTCTTGCCCAGATGGTACGAATTGCTGCCAAAAATCACTCGCCCCCCTCTCGTGACAAATTTTTCTTGCAATCGAAGGCCCGAATCCGTATGCTTAGACTTCCATTAGCCTGCTAATTATTAGTGAGGCAACTGGAACTGCGGCGTACGCCCTTCAGATGAGGGTCGCACACCGATTACAGTGGAATACAAGGCGACTTGGTGCTGTTTTGCCCTCAGGTCGCCTGGCACGAATTACGGGAGATATCTTCATGCGTCGATCCTTTGCAATGTCCCTTGTGGTCGCGATGGGGTTGGTTCGTGTCCTCAAGGCTGCCGAAAAGGCGGAGTCTTCGGTGCCCTGGGAAGAGCAGCGTGGCTATCAGTTGCTAATCGGCAAGCAATTCACGCCCCCCGATATGGATCCGGAGTTGTTCGCGAACTTGTGGCAAGCATGGGAAGAGCCGCTGCGGACCGAAGCAGAAAACGCCACCCCGGAAGTGCGGCGCAAGATGTCGCTCTCTCGCTATGGATTTACCGAAGCCCCCGGGCGCGAAGGTGGCGCGCCTTTGCAATATGCAACCGACGGAACCAACGGCTGGTCGACCAATTGCTTCTTGTGTCACGGTGGCAAGGTGGCGGGAGAAGCGATCCCTGGAATTCCCAATTCGCATGTTGCGATGGAAACTCTGGCCCGAGATACGCTCAAGACGAAGAGAATATTGGGTCGCGAAGTAACGCCGCTGGAAGCCGGTTTGGGATTCATCCCGTTGGGAAAATCGAACGGTACAACCAACGCAATCATCTTCGGAGTGCTGCTCGCCGCCTATCGCGACCCCGACTTGAATGTGAATCTCGACAATAAGCTTCCCAAGCTGGTGCACAACGATCATGACACACCGGCTTGGTGGAACGTCAAGCTAAAGGAATACATCTATGCTGATGGTTTCGCCGGCAAGGGCCACCGCACGATCATGCAATTCATGATGGCTCCCTCGAATGGTCCCAAGGAATTCCAAGAAGCCGAGCCCTACTTCAAAGAGATCTACGAGTGGGTGAATAATCTTGAAGTGCCAGAGTACCCCTTCGAAGTCGATGAAAGCCTGGCTAAACAGGGTGAAATTGCCTTTAACAACAACTGCGCTGAGTGCCACGGGACGTATGGCGAAGATCAAGAGTGGCCAGCAACGGTCGTTCCGCTGGAAAAAATCGGAACGGATCGCGCACGTCTCGACTCGCTGACGCCGCTCATGCGAGCCAGTTACGAGTTGGGCTGGTTCTCGAACTATGGTGAAAAGAAGGCGATTACCGATCCGGGTGGATATGTGGCCCAACCGCTAAACGGTATTTGGGCAACCGCGCCTTATCTACACAACGGATCGGTGCCAACGCTATGGCACATGTTGCATCCTGAGGAGCGCCCCGTCGTTTGGAAACGGACCGAAGATGGATACGACACCAAACGCGTTGGTCATGAGATCACCGAGTACGAAGAACTCCCCAAGAGCGTTAAAGGTGGCGTGGAACGTCGCAAGTATTTCAATACGAAGATGTTTTCCAAGAGCGCCCAGGGACATTTGTTCCCCAACGAGCTGAACGAAGACGAGAAGGTCGCGGTGATCGAGTATCTCAAGACGCTGTGAGTGGCTATCCAGCAGCCGCGGCGACATTCGATTTTTTCCAACACCCCCGTGATGGGATATCACGGGGGTGTTTTTCATGCCTGGAGCGGCCTTCACCGATCCATCTCACTCTGCAACGCATTGCGGTCCGTCGGTTTGACAAGACAGGGGGTACGGCTACGATTACGCGCAGGCGTTTTACTCGTTAGGGATTGCGCATTCTCCTAACCAGACTGGTTTCCTTGTTCTTGACCCGCGGCGAACTGAATCGATAGCGATGACCCTGCGCCGCAGGCCCACGGAAGGTGTGTCGATGAAGACTCAAATTGAAGCGGCTCGCGCCGGTGAAATCACGCAACAAATGGAATATGTCGCCGCGCGAGAGAATCTCTCACCGGAGACGATTCGCGACGAAATTGCCGCGGGCCACATGGTGATTCCGGCCAACATTCATCACCTCAAGAAGCGGCTTGAACCGATGTGCATCGGCGTCGCTTCTTGCACGAAGATTAACGCCAACATCGGCAATTCCGCCGTCACTAGCGACGCTGGCGAAGAGCTGGAGAAACTGCACGCGGCGGTCCACTTCGGTGCCGACACGGTGATGGACCTCTCGACCGGAAAAGACATCGATGCGATTCGTCAGGAGATCATCGACACCTCGCCGGTGCCCATCGGAACCGTGCCCCTGTATCAGATGGTGCAGGAAATTGACGACATTGTCGACATGAAGCCGCAACAGTTTCTCGACATGGTCGAGCATCAAGCGCGGCAGGGGGTCGACTACATGACGATCCATTGCGGCGTTCTACGCGAGCATCTCTCGTTGACCACCAAACGCATCACCGGCATCGTCAGCCGTGGCGGAGCGCTGATGGCCAAATGGATGATGACGCACAACGAACAGAACCCGTTGTACACGCACTTTGAAGACTTGTGCGACATCATGCGGCAGCACGACGTTACGTGGAGCCTTGGCGACGGTCTGCGGCCTGGCTGTATTGCCGATGCCAGCGATGCGGCCCAGTTCGCCGAGTTGGATACCATGGGTGAGTTGACCCAACGGGCATGGGACCGCGGCTGCCAAGTGATGGTCGAAGGTCCGGGCCATGTGCCGATGGATCAAATCGACATGAACATCAAGCGGCAGATAGAAGTTTGCCAGGGCGCGCCGTTCTATGTTTTAGGCCCCTTGGTCACCGATATTGCACCAGGCTACGACCATATCACCAGCGCCATTGGCGCGGCGATGGCCGGATGGAGTGGCGCTGCAATGTTGTGCTATGTCACACCAAAAGAACACTTGGGCTTGCCCGACAAGGACGATGTGCGAGAGGGCGTCATCGCCTACAAGATCGCCGCGCACGCCGCCGACCTTGCCCGTGGACGTCCCGGCGCCCGCGACCGTGACGACGCGTTGAGCAAGGCCCGCTTCGAGTTCGATTGGAATGAGCAGTTTCGCCTCTCACTCGACCCTGAGACGGCACGTCGGATGCACGACGAGACATTGCCGCAAGATACTTTCAAAAGCGCGCACTTTTGTAGCATGTGTGGACCGAAGTTCTGTTCGATGAAAATCACCGAGGATATTCGCCGGATGGAGCGCGAAAACGCTGTCGTCCAGTTGGGCACGGAGCAGGAGTGATTGCCGCATCGCAATAGAGTGACGGCGATTCACGGAACCAACTTGTTCCGCGGCACCTGCTCGCAATTGCTGCCGGACCAGGAAGGGCCGAGAACCGCAAGACCTTGAACGAATCATCGTCCCAAAATGCGGGTCAGGAACGAACGCCGGACGAACATGGCGGCGGAACAAGGCGCGAGGTGTTTGCTTGGTCGATGTACGACTGGGCGAATAGTGCTTACTCGACGATTCTCATTACGATCGTCGTGGCCTATCTCAAGTACGGCGTGCTGCCGGGCGACGCAGGCACCATCGCCTATGGTTACGGCATTGGAATATCGATGCTGTGCGCCGCGATTCTGTCCCCCATCGTTGGCGCGATTGCCGACGCCCGAGCGACGAAACATCGCTGGCTGTCCGCCACAGCGCTGACCGGAGCGGCACTCGCCGTGTTGATGGGTCTAATACCGTCAGGCAATCCCGAGCTGATTGTAGCGGCATTCTTCATGATGAGCTTCTGCTTCGAGCTTTCGCTGGGGTTCTACAACGGCTTTCTGCCAGAGATCTCCACCGACGAGACGGTCAATCGCATCTCGGCAAGGGGGTTCGCACTGGGGTACATCGGTGGCGCGATTCCGCTCGTCTTGGCGCTCGGCTTGGTGATGGAGGGCGGGCGTTTGGGATTGCCCGACGCCGACAGTCTTCATGGCGATTACAACGCCACCGCTCGGGGAACCTTCGCCGTGGAGTTGCCCAACGACACGTATCTTGTGGATGTGACTTTAGGTGATGCCGCTTCGGCTCGCGATCAAATGGCCATCTCACTCGAAGGGCAACCACTCGCGGTGGTGGACACGGAAGCCGGATCCTTCGAGACGCGCACTTGTCTGATTGTACTCGATGACGGAGAGCTAACGATCGACTTGGAAGATTCCGGTGGTATCGATTCACAAGTAGCAATCAACTCGGTGGAAATTAGATTGGTATGCAGCAAGGAAACGGTTGCCTCATTCGACTTTGGCACCGCCGGTTCGGCGAGCACTGAGGGCTATGCTTGGGTCACCCGTGACGACAAGTTCGAGGCCCACGACTATGCGAAACGTAGGGCGAAGGTATCGATTTCTGATGAGGAAACTGAACCGCCTGCGACGAAGATCCCCGAGACGCTCGTGTTTGGCTGGAAGTCTGGCGAGATCGAGCACTTTGACGCGGTGCTTCCGCTGCGACTACGGATTAGCATTGCCATGATGGGATTGTGGTGGGGCGTGTTCAGCCTCCCGATTGTGCTGATCTTGCGCGACCGCGGACATGCCAGTGAGTCGCTAAACAAAGGTGTTCCCGGTTCCGCTCGATCGCTATCGTGGGCGGCGACGGCCGCTCTTGGAATTCGGAAGGTGATCTCGACGCTCAGGAAAGTACGTCTCTACCGCACACTCTCGATCTTCCTCATGGGCTTTCTGGTTTACAACGACGGCATTCAAACCGTGATTAGCCAGGCCTCGCAATTCGCCATCGACATGCTCAGCATGTCCACGCAAGAGCTGACCGGCGTGGTGTTGATGATTCAAATTCTTGCTATTCCCGGAGCACTGCTGGTCGGCTTTTTCTCCGACCGTCTCGGGCAGCATCGAACGCTTAAGTTGTGCTTGGCGGTGTGGGTCGTGCTGCTGTGCGGCGCCTATTTCGTTACCGAGAAATGGCAGTTTTGGGTGATGGGCGTCGTGCTGGCGATGGTGATGGGCGGTACGCAGTCGGTCAGCCGGGCGGTCATGGCGTCGATGACGCCAAAAGCCCATACGGCCGAGTTTTTCGGCTTCTACAACTTCTCTGGCAAGGCAACCAGTTTTCTGGGGCCCATCGTCTACAGCACCATTCAGTTCCAATTCGGAAGTCCCCATCTGGCAATCGTCAGCTTGCTGGCGTTCGTCTTAGTGGGCGGTGCATTGATCTACAATCTCGACTTCAAGCAAGGGCAGCGCGAAGCCCAAGCCGCCGACGCGAAGTAAGGGCCCCTTCAATCGCCGTCGCCAAGGTATCCATTGCCCACCGGCCCTGGCTCGCTTGTTGATCGCACACTAAACTGAACGACGTTGTGCGGAAGGGTTGAAAACGACGGCGCAAGTCGCCGAATGTCGGAGGATCATACGAGATGTTGGGTGCCACGTTAAACGTTGCCGAGTATGTCGAGCGAATTCAACAAGAGGTGGCCCGGGTCGATCAGGCCGAAATGCAGAAGATGGCCGATCTGATCTACGAAGCTTGGGACAACGGTCGCTTTGTCTATATCTTCGGCAATGGCGGTTCGGGAACGACGGCCACGCACATGAGCGAAGACCTGGGAAAAAGCTCACTCCGCGAGTCAGACTTGAACGACGAGTCGAAAAAACGGCTCAAGGTCATGAGCCTGACCGACAACCTAGGTTGGATCATGGCCGTGGGCAACGACCTGAGCTACGACCAGATCTTCGTGCAACAACTCATGAACTACGGCGGCGAGGACGACGTGGCCATCGCCATCAGTGGCTCGGGCAATAGCCCTAATGTGTTGAAAGCGATTGATTGGGCCAACCGGCACGGGCTCAAGACATTTGGCCTCACCGGGTACAGCGGCGGCAAGCTCCGAGCGTTGGCGCAAGCCGGGTTGCATGTGCCGCTGGACGACATGGGCATGGTCGAGAGTATCCACCTCAGCCTGTTCCATTGGGTGTTGAATGATGTGTTCGCTCGCATCAATCACGAAGGCCGCTACGCCACCGCCTCGACTGCCGCGAACTAATCACCAGCCGCCAACGGCGAGCATGATAGCCACGAAGAGTTGCGATGTATCTGGGCATCGAAATCGGTGGAACCAAACTGCAAGTGGCCGTCGGCTCGGGCAGCCGTGCCGAACTTGTGGCACTGCGGCGTACCGACGTCAATCCCGCGGAGGGTGCCGCTGGCATTCGTCGACAGATCAAGCTTCTCTCGGGTGAGTTGATCGAGCAGTTTTCCCCCGTCGCCGCGGGCATTGGTTTCGGCGGACCGGTCAAAGCTGCCAAGGGCTTGACGATCAAAAGCCACCATGTCGACGGTTGGGATCACTTCGATCTCGTCGGATGGTGCCACGAGACGCTCGGCTTGCAGGCAATCCTGGCGAACGATGCGGACGTGGCGGGACTAGCCGAGGCGCAATTTGGCGCCGGGCGTGGCGCGAATCCGGTGCTCTATGTCACCATTGGCACCGGTATCGGAGGAGGGCTAATCGTTGATGGCCGTATCTTCACGGGGCACGGGCACGCCGCGGCCGAAATTGGCCACATCCGCCCGGGCGTCAATGCCCAAACACCCGAAGACACCATCGAGTCGCACGCCAGCGGCTGGGGCATTGCCGCCACCGCCCGTCGCCTGATTGAGGGGACTACCGGTCGCGAGGCCACCGAACTGCTGTCTCGATGCAGCGGTGATCCATCGCGACTGACCACGCGGCATGTTGGCGAGGCGGCTGCCAACGGGAACGCATTAGCTCAGCAAGTTCTCGACCAAGCCTGGCAACACTTGGGTTGGGCGTTGGCCCAAGTCATCACTCTAGTTTCACCAGAAAGAATTGTGATTGGCGGCGGTGTTTCTCTGCTGGGGCAAGAGTTGCTCTTTGAACCGCTCGCCGAGCAAGTCGCCCAATATGTCTTTCCGCCGCTGGCTGGCTCGTACGATATCCGGCCTGCTCAGTTGGGCGAAGAGATGGTGATCTACGGAGCACTTGCTCTTGCGGCTTCGCAGAAAATAGATCGTGGTCGGTAATGCCCTCTAACGACGGCATCGATACGGTTGCCAGCGCGCGAGTAGCGCGAACGCAACTTGCTTAGGCGAGCGGCGAATGAGAATATCCCAACCCGACGCGTGAGCGAGGGACCAACCGGGAATACCCTGCGTTCCCTCGCTTACGCGTCGGGATTGGTACGTTCTTATCTGCCGCACGTCTTACTTCTCGCCGGAGATTGCTTCGGCGATGTTTTGTGAATGGTCTCGCACACGCGCATAAGCATTCAGCGCGGCCATGAAGGCTACGGTCACCATGGGAGGGATCTTTCCACCTGAAATATCATCCATATGCTTGCGGTGCAGGTTCTTGATTTGGTCACGAATGCGCTTCGCCATGGGGGCCGTCTTGATGAGAACATTTTCGTTCTTCTGGACAAGGGCCTCGTTGATGGCTTGTAGATATTCCGCGACATGTCCATTCAGGGAGACCAAGTCTACTCGCTGTTGCTTCGTGAACCGGTGCCCGTCACGGCGCAACTTGCGATCAAACTTGTCGAGATTCACAATATAATCGCTGATCGACTCATACTCATCGGCCATGCGAAGCTGCATTCGGGCCTCATTCGTAACCGAGTGGGGCACGTTTGCCGAAAGCAGGTTGGTGACGAACACCACGACTTCGTCCTGGATCGAATCAAGTACCTGTTCGCGTTGCTTTAAGCGGTCCGCAAGTGCTTTGTCAGGATCCTCTTGCTGCACCAATTCCGCAAGCCACGCGAGCATCTTGTCGCAACCGTCGGCCATCCGTTCGATTTCTTTTTGCGATTGCTCGATGGCCAGCAGCGGTGTCTCCAGCATGCGAATATCGAGGTCGGTTAGCCGCGGTTTCTCTTTGAAGTCCTTTGCCTGCACAACCCAGTTAAGTAAACGAACGAACCATGGCAGAAATGGAAAAAAGATCAGCGTGTTGGCAACGTTGAAAATAGTGTGCGTCGCCGCAATCGCGGGAGTTGTATAAGGATAAGTTTTCACTCCATCTACTAAAACCGCGGTGGCAACATCGCCGGGAATGATCCATTGCACCAGCTCGATGTACCATGAAAAGATTGCCGTGATCCAGAATACGCCAACGAGGTTGAAGATTACGTGGAAATACGCCGCTCGTCGTGCATTGGTCGTTGCGCCAAGTGATGCCAGCAGTGCCGTGATCGTTGTGCCGATGTTTTCGCCAAGCACCAATGCCGCGGCTGTCTCAAAAGGGATCACTCCTTCAATGGCCAGAGAAATCGTGATCGCGAGTGTTGCCGACGACGACTGCAAGAGCATCGTCATCACACAGCCGACCATCGCACATAGCAAAACACCGGGGTAGCTATCAGCTTGAAATTTTTCAAACCACAGTTTGAAGTCGGGTATATCTTTGATGATCGCACAGGCGTCCTTCATCAGTTCGAGACCAAAAAAGATCATCCCGACGCCCATGATCGCCATCGCCCAATATCGCCAGCGTTCTCTTCTGGCGAACAGATAGACGAACGCGGAAGCACCCAGCAGCGGCAAACCGTATTTGCCAATTTTGATCACCAGAATCCAACCGGTGATTGTCGTGCCGATGTTGGCGCCCATGATTACGCCGATTGCCTGCCCGAGTTGCATGACGCCGCTGTTCACGAAACCGACAACCATGACCGTCGTGATCGAGCTCGACTGCACGGTGCAGGTGACTGCCGTACCGACCAACGTGGCCAGTAGACGGTTTTGGGTTACCGACCCGATCATGCGTCGCAGGCTATTTCCAGCAATCGCCTGCATGCCCTCGGACATGTACTTCATGCCGAGCAAAAAGATGCCGAGCCCCCCGATGAGCTCGCCAAGCATCTGGATCAGTGCCGAGAGTTGCAACAGACTGTACCGCCAATCATGACCCGTGGATCGTTACAAGTGCGTTAGGGCGCGGGAATTCTACTGTGGCGATGATCTTCGAGATAGTGGGGGCGGCTGCGAACGTGGCGAAAAATTACACGCTCGACAGCGGTGCCCTCAGTTGGAGCCGACCGGCAGCAGGAACCGTGGCTGGACCGAAGAACAATCCAATTGATTGGTGATGCAACCTGAGTTCCAGAAACAGGTTAGATTAGAACGCTGCTTGAAATTGCGTTCGGAACAGGGTTCCGTCGTCACCTACAAGAATGTTGGGCGAGGGATTGTTCAAGGGGCTACTTTCGATCGAGGTGACATCCAGGGAGATCTTTATCTGGGTCGTATCCAGCGGATACCAGTTGAACCCCGCCGTGTACTCCGATACGTTGCCAAAACAGTTCCACTAGGTTCCGCGGATTACGACAAATGACGAATACCTCGACTCACGGCAGCTTGTTCATCAAGAAGTTGTCACTCTCACTTGCGTGGCTGTTTGCGATTGTGGTTGTCGACGGCCTGTTGGGCGATGACACCTGTGCCGCTGACGCCCGCCCGAATGTGTTGTTCATTATTTCGGACGACCTGAACAACTCGGTCGGCAGCTACGGTCACCCTTTGGTGAAGACGCCCAACATCGACCGCTTGGCCCGGCGCGGAGTTCGTTTCGAGCGTGCTTATTGCCAGTATCCACTGTGTGGCCCAAGCCGCAATTCGATGCTGACTGGCTTGTATCCCAACAGCTCTGGCATTCTTACCAACTCACAGATATTCCGGCAGACCATTCCGCGACACATCAGTCTTCCGCAGGCGTTTCGTCTTGATGGCTACTTTGCCGCCCGCATTGGCAAGCTGTATCACTACGGTGTGCCCAGGTCCGTCGGCACCAACGGTCATGATGACCCCGGCTCGTGGGAATTGGAGTTGAATCCCGCCGGTTGCGATCGTTTGTTGGAAGAGCCAGATATCTTCTCGCTGAAACCCGGCAACTTTGGTGGGACACTCAGTTGGTATGCCTCGCCGCGCGGTGATCAACTTCACACCGATGGCCTATTGGCCAACGACGCCATTTGGGTCTTGGAACGCTGCGCCCGAGAGAAGCATCGTCCGTTCTTCTTGGCGCTTGGGTTTTATCGCCCGCATACTCCCTACGTGGCACCCGCGCCTTACTTTGAAGGCTATCCGAAGGAGCGGATGCCGCTGGTCGAAGGTGTCGAGGAAGATGTGAAGGATTTGCCGCCCCTGGCGCTGGGGAGCCACAAGAAAGAACACGACCTGCTGACCGACGACTTACGGCAGCAGGCCATTCAGGCCTATTTTGCCAGCATCACGTTCATGGATGCGCAGGTCGGACGAGTTCTCGATGCGCTGGATTCGCACGGCCTGACCGAAAACACGATCATTGTCTTCACGAGCGACCATGGATATCACCTTGGCGAGCATGGCCTGTGGCAAAAGATGAGCCTCTTTGAAGAGAGTGCCCGAGTGCCCTTGATCATCGCCGCGCCGGGAATCGGTAATCCAGGCACAGTCGCGTCGACACCGGTTGGCTTGATCGACTTGTATCCCACACTGGCAGAATTGTGTGGTGTCGACACCCCCGACAACCTGCAAGGCCAAAGCTTGGCACCGATGCTTGCCGACCCCAATGCAAAGGGGCGCGGCTGGACAATTAGCCAGGTTTCGCGACGCGGAAAAAAACGCGTCTCCGGGTTCACCATTCGCACGCCACGCTGGCGATACACCGAATGGGACGAAGCCAAGCAGGGACGTGAACTCTACGACCACGACAACGACCCGTTGGAGCAAACCAATTTGGCGAATGACTCCCAGCAGGCCGATCGCGTTGTCGAACTGTCAGCAACACTTCGCAAAGCGGTGGCGGAGTCGTATCCAGAATCAGGCGAAATCCCGCCGATACGCCCTGGGCTTTGGCACCCGAATCTAACAGATCCGTAAATTGGGGCGATCAGCTTAGGCCAGGATCTCGTGCAGAACCTTGCCACGCGCGATGGGGAAGGGGCGACCCAGGGGGCTCTGCAGTTCGGTCGATGGCGAAAGCCCCAGGCAATGGAAGATTGTCGCCAGCAGATCGGCTGGCGTTACGACATCGTCCTTGGGCTCACCGCCGATGGCGTCGGAGGCTCCGAAAATTGTTCCGCCGCGAATGCCGCCTCCGGCTAGCGAAACCGAAAACACGTTGCCCCAATGCCCACGACCGCCTTGCGGATTGATCTTGGGGGTGCGGCCGAATTCGGAGAGGCAAACCACCAGCGTCTCGTCCAGCATGTTCCGCTCGATGAGTTCTCCCAGTAACGCCGAATACGCCTGATCGAACGGCGGCAGCAGCACGGTCTTCAATCGTTCGGCCTCGCCAACGTGCGAATCCCAACACGGCGCATTCGCAGGCTCATCTGGCCCTCGGAACCAATTCACTTGCACCAAGCGAACGCCAGCCTCGACCAACCGCCGCGACAACAGTACGCTTTGGCCAAACTGCGAACGACCGTAGCGGTCTCGCACGTCTTGCGGTTCATCAGACAAACGAAATGCGGCCCGAGACTTCGGCGAGGTGAGCAAATCGAACGCTTGCCCCGTCGCACCATCATAGTGTTCCAACACGTCGCTTTGCCGTTGTGAGCCGGAAACGTGGTGATCGATTTCGCTGAGTAGTCGCCGACGTTGCTGGAAGCGATCCAGCGATAGCATCTCAGGCAAAGAGAACTCTGGGATCTGGAAGTCTTCCGACGCTGGCTCACAACGAAACAGCCAGGGATCGCTGGCACTGCCCAAGAAACCAGCATCTTGACCGGGCCACACCGATCCATCGGTGTTCCAGATGTGATGGGGCAATCGCACGGCGGCAGGCAGCGATGTGGTGCCCGGCTGCAATCGACGGACGATTGATGCGAAGTTGGGCCAGTTATTCGGCGCCCCAGGGTTCACGCCCTCACGGTTCTTTGGCAAGTGTGGCACGCCGGTGAGCATGTAGTAGCCGCTAGACGAATGCGCGTTGTCCCCAGTGTGCATCGCCCGCAACAAACAAAGGTGCTCAGCTAACTTTGCCGTCTCCGGTAACAACTCGCCGATTTGCATTCCGGGCACGGTGGTGGCGATGGGCTTAAACTCACCGCGAACTTCGTCCGGCGCTTCTGGCTTGGGATCCCAAGTCGAATGCTGCGCGGGTCCGCCCATCAGGAACAGCACGATGCACGACTTCGCCTTACCTGAGTAGGGGAGGGCATCCGCCGTAGCCGGACGTCGCAACAGATCGGCCAGCGAGATTCCCGCGACTCCCAGCCCCCCAACTCGCAACACCTCGCGCCGCGACATTCGATCGCACAGACGCACCGGCGATGTGTTAAAGCGAAGCATCAAAATGCCTCCGAACGGACGTAGCAAAGCCTACAGGCGGGAGATCACAGTCGCATTATCAGCAACAAGTGGTCCCGCCGCAAGTTTTCCACGTTCAGTGGCCGTTGGGATGCTTTTTGAAAGAGCGCCCGCCGGGCTCAGGCCGCATCAGAACGTACGCGGGAGAATCGGGGTGATACGGCCATCTTGTGATAGCGAATTTCCTCGATCGCGACCCCGAGCACCCTATCGTCTGTTGATTCTGGATGATGTTCTCGCGGTACAAAGGATTTGCATACGATGGCAATCTCGTCCAACTTCGTCGGCATCTTCATTCTCAATGACTTCACTCCTGCCGCGGGAATGCTGATGCGGTGCGTTTCTTCTGACTGCACCTCGACCTCGAGCAAAAATGGCCGCGGATTTCTAAACAAAAACTCAACCTCACTCCAGCGGTGGCATTTGTCGAGCGGGACGTGGCTGCGGGCACTTGTCCACACGTGTTGACCCTCGGGCTGGTGCCATTGCTGACCCTTCGTGCAAGAGTCGATCAGATGACCGTCGGCGATTCGTACCACGCCCTTGCTGGGCTCCGCGACATAATAGCTGGCCCGTCCGTTTTGATGATTGATCTCCTTGCGCACCGTAAACCCGTTCTTCATCAGTAGGTGAACGAAGTATTGTTCGCGAAATCCGAGTTCACACCAGCCGTGCTCTCTCATCGCCCGAAGCGAAAGACCATCCAGGCGAGGGCCCCACATGTAGGGCACGGAGTCTTCGTAGTAGTCGCCCGCCGGCACGATGGGCTCGCCAGCAAAGTAGATACTGCCGTCGGGCGTTAGCATATCGGCGAGACGCAACAAGACGTCTTGATGATCGAGTGCGTGGTGAAACGCCTCGAAGAACAGAATCCGGTCATAGCGGTCGTCTTGCTCGATATTTTCACCGAAGACGCCTTTCTGGAGTCGGATATTGACTTCGTAC
>CAZNXE010000126.1:0-15281 GCA_964576465.1 uncultured Planctomycetaceae bacterium | reverse complement strand
GATGGCGACGATTCTGTTTCGCCGTTTTTGGGCCGTGATGACCGTGGCGGTTCCCCCGTTGTTGGCAGCGATGTGGACCGTCGGCATGCTTGGGCTGATCGGCGAGAAGTTCAACGTCATCAACACCATCCTGCCGGTGTTAGTAATGATTGTCGGCTTCACCGATTCGGTCCACCTGATGTTTGACGTACGACACTCGCTGTCGCGCGGTTTATCGCCGCTAAACGCAGCCAAGTCGGCCATCGAACACCTGGGGATCGCTTGTGCTCTGACGTCGTTCACCACGGCCATCGGTTTCGCTTCGCTGATGGTGACCAACGTTGAGGTGATCCGCAAGCTGGGCATGGTGTGTGCCGGGGGCGCGGTGCTGGCGTTCACTTCAACGATTATCTTAGTGCCGCTGCTGGCCAGCTCACCGATTGGTCGCCATCTAGCGTCCCGGAGCCGCGACGGCATGGTAGCGTCCTTGACGACTACGCTCAGCGGTTGGATCAATCAACTCGCCTTGCGCACCATCGATTGGATTATCGCCCATGCGGGCTTGGTAACCGGGGGAGGCATTTTAGCTGTCGTGGTGTTGGGAAGTCTGGCAACACAACTGGAGCCTAACAACCGGCTCACCGAGAGCATTCCCAATAGCAACGAATCGGCCCAAGCCTTGTTTCATTGCGACGATGTGTTCGGCGGCATGTTGGCGTCATTCGTGTTGGTCGATTGGGACGAAGACCTGAACCTTGCTTCGGAAGAGGTGCTCGGCGCGATCGGAGATATTCAACGAATGATCGAGGAACATCCGGGGGCCAATCACCCGATCTCGGTCTTGAATCTTTTGCAGTCGCTGCCGGGTCCCGAGGGTGATTTGGAGTCTCGCGTACCACTCCTGGGTCTGGTGCCTGCGGAGGTTGTTCGCCGGTTTGTGCTGATCGATCGTCGTCGAGCGGCGGTCGTCATGTATATGGAAGATGTTGGAACAGGGGTTCATGAGCCAACGTTTCACGATATCGAACAGGCGATCACCGAGATTGAGCAGCGTTACGAAGGCGTGCAACTGAATCTGACCGGCACGGTGGTGGTGGCCAGTCGCAACATCAATCAGATGATTACCGACCTGGCAAGGAGCCTCGGGCTGGCCACGGTTGTCATCTTTATCACGATGACCGTGGTGTTTCGCTCGTGGAAGCTGGGGCTCATTAGTCTGCTGCCCAATGCGTTTCCACTGGCCACGACGGCCGCGTGGTTGGTTATTACAGGGCGGCCGCTTGAACTGACCAGCGTCATTGTGTTCAGCATCTGTTTGGGAATCGCCGTGGATGACACAATCCACGTAATCAACCGCTTTCAGCGTGAATTGACCGTGGGCGGCGACGTGCCAACCGCCATCAAGCGCACGTTCATTGCCGTTGGCTCGGCGTTGGCCACCACCACGATTGTGTTGTTGGTTGGGTTCACCAGCGTCTCGATCAGCGAGATGCCCCCCAGCAAGATATTCGCCCAGTTGGGGAGCATCGCCATCTTCGCGGCGCTCATCGGCGATTTGCTGATCCTGCCGGCGATGCTGGTCTTCTTTCTGCGACGCACCCCCACCAAGACACTTGCCGCGGTGCCTGAGACCGAACATCAGCACGATGGCCGCGACACGTTCCCCGTTGAAAGCATGTGACCGCGCAAGACTCTTGGACACCGGTGGACCTAATCCTTTTGCCGCATGGTATTCTGCCGCGACTTTCGGATTGTGACAGCAGTGCTTTGGCGAGAGAGATGCGGCTTGGCGAATCAACCACTTTGACAAATATAATAAATATGATATAATCACTGAGGCTTGTACGGATGTCTGGCGATAAGAGGCAGCAAGCGGTTGAAGTAGTTTGGGAAGGTGACAGTCTCGACGTGGTGCAATTGTTTCCGAAGGCGGTGCGTTTGGAACTAGGGCTCGATATCAGACGAATCCAAGACGGTGAGAAGCCACACGACAGTAGGTCGATGCGGTCTGTAGGACAGGGCGTCTACGAGCTACGACAGAGGGATGCAAACGGTTGGTACCGGCTCATCTATCTAAAGAAGATTGGCACCCGTGTCTTCATGCTGCACGGCTTCGTGAAGAAGTCGGGCAAGACAAGTCGGAACGATTTGGATATCGCAAAGAAACGCTTGAGACAGGTCCAAGCGAGATTGGCGGAGGAGAGGAAGAGTGCGAAAAAAGATCACTAAACCGTCGCATGTATCGACCGTTGATTCACTCTGGAAAGACTTGGGGCTTACACCAGACGAAGCCGCTGTCATGGAACTAAAGCTGTCGCTCCACCGCGAAATCATGAAGGAAGTAGAGAAACAAAAACTCACTCCAAAGAAAGTGGGACAGGCACTGGGCATTCAGCAGCCGCAAGTAAGCGACCTGCTTTGTGGAAAGGTCTCGAAGAAGTCCGTCGATTTACTCACAAAATACCTCTGTCGTCTTGGCCGTAAGGTGCAGATCACTACGAAGAAATCCCCAAAAATCCAGGACACCGCAGTCGCCTAACATCCGACAATTGTCCCCGCTGGAGCCTTGACGATTCAATTCATCTGTCGAGTCCATATCGAACCTCCATCGGAGTCATTATCTCGACCCCACCAATGTCCGAAAGTGGTGGACAATCGCAGTTTCTCGCTGCGTTTTTTCCCTGCACGGGTCGCTGCAAACATGATGAGCACCGTGAGTCTTCAGGCCTCTGGTTTGCTTGACTGCCCGTTGGGGCACCTCTACGATCGATTTCGAGACGAGCACATTGCGACGTCTCATGTGCCACACACGGAACTGGGATGAAGGAAGGGACCACCATGCGTCTTGCACTCGCTGTTTTCCTTGGAATCTGCGCCATCTGTTTGAACACGGCCCAAGCCGAGGGTGTGTGGCCGCAGTTTCGCGGACCGGGATCCAGTGGCGTTGCCGAGGGCCAAAACTTGCCGGTCTCTTGGAGCACCACGGAGAACGCCGCGTGGAAGACGCCCATCCCGGGGATGGGCTGGTCGTCACCAATCGTTTGGGAGCAGCGTGTGTTCGTCACTTCGGTTGTCGATACCGGTACATCGATTGAACCGAAGAAGGGGCTCTACTTCGGGGGCGAGCAGAAGAAGCCGTCGAAGGCGGAACACGTTTGGAAGGTGATGTGTCTCGATCTCGAAACTGGCGAAGTCCTATGGGATCGCACGGTACACAAAGGGCTGCCTACCTTCACGCGGCATCGTAAGAACAGTTACGCTTCGGCCACTCCGGTCACCGATGGCGAGCGGGTGTACGCCTACTTTGGCAACCTTGGCTTGTTTTGCTTTTCGATGGAAGGCGAGCCGCTGTGGAAGAAGATGATCGGGCCGTTCAAGACCCGGCTTGGCTGGGGTGCCGGCGCTTCGCCCATCGTTCACGACAAGCGTCTCTACTTGTGTAACGACAACGAAGTTGATTCGTTTCTGATGGCGCTGGACGTCCACAGCGGAGAAGAACTGTGGCGCGTGCCCCGCGACGAGAAGAGCAATTGGGCGACTCCGTATGTGTGGGAAAATGAACTCCGCTCGGAGATCATCACGCCCGGTAGCAATCGCATTCGTTCGTACGACATGCAAGGACATCTTCTGTGGGAACTTGGCGGCTCGTCCAGCATTACGATCTGCACCCCCTCGTCGCGGTTCGGATTACTGTACGTCGGCAGTGGATATATTGCCGACCGCAAGCGGCCGCTGTTTGCCGTGAAGCCTGGGGCCAGTGGCGACATCACACTCGAAGACGAACAAGATAGCAACGATTACATCCAATGGTGCCAGCGCCGCGCCGCACCGTACAACACCAGCCCGTTGATCTATGGCGACTATGCCTATGTCTGTCTCGATCAAGGGATCATGGCTTGCTACGACGCGCGGACGGGTGAGGTTGTCTACGAAAAGAAACGGCTTCCCGCCCGGCACTTCACCGCCTCGCCGTGGGCCTACGACAACAAAGTGTTTTGCCTGGGCGAATCAGGACAAACCTTTGTGATCAAGGCCGGTCCTGAGTTCGAGGTTCTGCACACCAACGAACTGGACAAAGAGACGATGTGCCTTGCAACGCCGGCGATGGTTGGAGATCGGCTTCTGATTCGTACCGATCGAGCGTTGTACTGTCTTCAAAAGGGCGCCACACGCGAAGAGCCGGAAGCCGATCAGAATGATACGGCTTCGGCGGAAGCCGACCGTTGACGATCGGCTCCTCACGTCGCGCCTGTCCGTCCATTCCTTGGGCGGAAGTCGCGACAACGAACAACTAGGCCCGCTCGCCATCGTGGCGATGGCGACTGTTCGGACCTTGCCCTGGCCACGGTCGAACGGCCACGCACAGGGCTATCGTTGCCATCCATGTCATCCCACCAATCATCAGCAAGAAGTCGAAATGAGGCATTTGGTAGCTCCTTTCTGCGATCGTTTTGAATTCGGCCGACTTGCGGAATCGACCATCAAACCGAACACCATCAAGGGCAATGCCCGTGCCACGGTTCACCGCCTGAGCCAAGATTTGCGTGCATTAATGCGTCACAAGTCATATCAACAACAAGGGTTATGGCGTATGTTTAGATCTCAAGCATGCCGTCTTCTTGCCTGCTGGGGAGTTCCAGAGCCCTTGATCCACTGTCGCCGGAGAGCGACAGGTTTGTCTCATTTTGGGATTTCCGGCTAACCGGAAACAATTCCGTGTATTCACCGTAAGCAATAGTCGTAGTACAGGGCCGTTTTTCGTGCCCGGCTTTCAATCGAGGATGGTGATCGCGATGTTTCGGACAGCAGCTATTTTGATGTGTGTCACCGGCGCCCTAGTCGGTTCGGTTTGGTTTGCCGGTTGGACACTACCGCTTCAGGCGGCGGGCGTGGAATCAAACACGAGCGAGCCAACCCAGCAGGAAATCGATGAGGTTCGGGCGACCTTTCAGCAACAACGCAAATTGCTGGAAGGCATCCAAGGCATTACATCGGTGGAGGCTCAACACGAGCCGCAGGTCAACGAGACTGCCGCCTTTGCACTCGGTCGAATTGGCTATGCAGCCGTCGCGCCGCTGGCCAACGAGTTGCAGCGAAGTACCGATCCTGAAGTTCGGTTTCAGGCGACCGTTGCCTTGGCCTTCATTGGCCCCGATGCCGAAGACGCGGTTCCTCAACTCGTTTCCGCCTTGAAAGACGAGAACGTCGCCGTTCGTCGCGGTGCGGCTCGCGCTTTGGGTCAAATTGGTCCCGGCGCGGCCAGTGCGGTTCCGAGTCTCATTCAGGCCTTGCAAGACACGGCATATATTGATCAACCCAAGGGCTCGGCGTCTCCCGCTGCGAATGCAGGACGTTGACTCTCGTTCGACCTTCGCTTGTAATGATCGCGGAGAAAGTCGTTCCTCAAGTTGCCCAACCAGTCCGAAATCGTCTACGCGAATGAACAGCCGCCAGCGGGATCAATTTGACGAGATCTTAGAGCAGGTACTCGCCAAACTTCCGCCATCGGTGCTCGAATTGCTCGACTCCGTGCCGCTGATTGTCGACGATCAGCCGTCTCGAACGATGATGCAGAGTGTTGGCGTGCATGATCCTGGCGAACTGTGTGGCTTGTACACGGGAGTGCCGCTGAACGAGCGGAGTGTGACCGCATCGGGCCAGATGCCCGACAAAATATCGATCTTCCGATTGGGTATCACGCAACTCGCCCGGTCGATTGCGGGGCATGACGACGGCGAGCTACGCCGGCAGATTCGGCTGACGATTCTCCACGAAGTTGGCCATCACTTCGGCATGAGCGAAGAAGACCTTGCCGAGGTCGGCTACGATTGACACGCGATCTGGTTGGGATCTATCCGCCGGCCACTTCGACCAACACCCGTCCTGCGATCTGGGCGTTGAGTATCTTTTCGATTGCCGGGTTCAAGCTGTCGAGCGTCACGGTTTCGGCGACGATCTTTTCCAGGTCTTTCGGTCGCCAAGGTCCAGCCATTTGGGCCCACAGTTGGGGACGCCGCTCGATGGGATACGTAGCCGAGTCGATCCCGGCGAGGGTCACTCCTCGCAGGATGAAGGGAAAAATGCCCAGTGAAAGTTCGCTGCCGGCAACCATGCCGCAGGCCGTCACGCAGCCACCTGTCTGTGTCGAGCGGATGGCGGTCGTTAGAACATTGCCGCCAACTGTATCAACAACGCCCGACCATTGCGTCGATAGCATCGGTCGACTGCTTGTATCGACGACCTCCTCACGATCGACGACGCGCGACGCGCCGAGCGCCTCGACGAGCTTTCTGCCCGAGGGTTTACCCGTCGCCGCGACGACTTGATAACCCAGTTTGGCCAACATGGCCACGGCCATACTTCCAACGCCACCACTGGCCCCGGTGACCAACACTTCGCCGTCGTCAGAATTCACTCCGTTGAGTTGCAGGGCACTGATCGATTGAGCAGCGGTAAACCCGGCGGTGCCGAAGATCATGCTCTCGCGAAGCGTAAGGCCCTCGGGCAAAGGCACGACCCATCCCGCCGGCACGCGGACGAATTCCGAGTATCCACCCCAACTGGCCGCGCCCAAATCGAAACCGGTGACCAGCACCTTGTCACCGGCAGCGAATTCGGAGACGCCACTGTGCTCGACCGTGCCAGCCGCATCAATCCCAGGCACATGCGGGAAATTGCGGACCACCCCCGGGTGACCGGTGGCGGCCAGTGCATCTTTGTAGTTCAAAGACGAATAGGCCACGCGAATCAATACTTCGCCCGGAAAAAGGTCGTCGATTCCCTGCTGAACAATCGCGTTGCTAACTTTCTTCTCCTCGTCTCGGTTGACGAGGTAGCAGCGAAAACTGGAGAGGTCCATAACAAGCCCTTGTGAAATTCTATTGCTACATTTCGCGTCGTCGTCGGCCATCGAACAGTCGCAAGTGGGAACACCCCCCCCACGGGAAGGAATCGCTGCCAGCACCGTCACACAGCCCGAAACACCCACACATCCTCGCTTCGATCGCAAACTGCGTTGGTGTGCCAGCGAAGTGTCCGCCGACAAGTTAGGCAGCGTGTGGTCGCTTTGCAACCGAAGGTACAGCAACGACGTACGCGAAAACACCTTGCAGGCGACCCACGGGATGCTGTCGTGGCACGCCAAAGCTCACGTTGACACCCCTTTGGTGCCTCCTATAATTCTCGTGAATCTTGGAGAATAGTGCATTCAGGCTAGAGTTATTAAGTCCGGTTTCTAAGGCCGGTTCAACCGCTTGCATTGCTGACTTGCCATCGGCGTGTGAAACGACCATCACAGGAGAACAGGCCATGGGTAACGTCACTGATTTTACGGACAAGAATTTCGAGGCCGAAGTCATCAAGTCCGACGAGCCCGTCTTGGTCGATTTTTGGGCTCCCTGGTGTGGCCCTTGCCGCATGCTTGCCCCCGTGGTCGAAGAACTCGCCAGTGAGAATGCTGGCGAAGTAAAAATCGGCAAGCTGAATATCGATGACAGCCCGAGTTCCGCTGCCGCCTATGGCGTGAGCAGCATCCCCACGCTGATCCTGTTCAAGGGTGGCGAGGTGGTGAACACGTTTGTCGGACTGAAGGACAAACGAGAACTGCAGCAGGCAATCGATTCGGCCAAGGCCTGATTCCCGTCACACGATTGATGTGTGTGGTTGATCCATTGCGGGCCGATGCGCCCCTATCAATTCCACGGTTTTGCATTGCGCGCAATCGCTGCCTTGATAGCTTGTTGGCGATGCGCGCGGTCGACCCTCGGGTAAAGTCGCGGCTTTGCAATCAATTCGGCCCGTGAGTTTGCCGATAAGGTGATCTGGGGAAACTTTGCCGATTGTTGTGATCGGCTGCCAGCACTTTGTTCCCGGTTCACGCGCGGTTATGACTCAAACCGGAACCCATCAGGCCAACACCACGAACTCGAGTCCGCCGACAAGCATGCCGACGGGGGCGAGAATTGATGCTGCGCACGGGATCGGGGATGCCGCAGTCGAGGCGTTGCCTCTGTCGGGCGACGTCGGTGGTGCCATGCACCCCGCCGACGATTTACCCGAGCAACTGCGGCTGCAAGCCGAGCAGTTAGGCGCCGAGTTGCTGCGTCGGCGAAACGAACTAGATCGCCGCGAGTCGCGGCTTAATGTTCGCGAAGCCGAGCAAGACAATGAAGCGCGTGGGCTGCGGATGTGGCTCGTCGAGCATCAGCAGGAACTGGACGAGCGAGAGACCTCGCTGAAACGCCGCGAGCACGACGTCGAAGATCGCTGCTCGCAACTCATCGCTGCCGAAGCCTTTCACGAGTCGTCGCAGACCGATGCTCAGCACATTGTGCAGAAGCATCAGGCACTGCTAGATCAGCGACTGGCCGAATTCGAGCAGCGTGAAAGCGAACTCACCAGGCGCGAGGTAGCCCTTGAAAATTCCGTCGCCAAAGTGCGCCAGTCACGGCAGCAGCTCGAGGACGACTCGCTTGGTCGGCTTCAGCAGATCGATGCTCGACGCGAGGCATCGCTGCAGATGATTCGCCTAGGGCTCGAGGGGCTCGAACGGCGACGACAGGCCGTCGAACAACGGGCTGTTGAGACCGAAGCCCTACGGAAACGATTGCTTGCCGAGCACAGCGATCAGGCGGCAATTCCGGCTGACCGTCTGCGTGACCTGGAACGTCGCGAATGTCTGGTTGAAGAGGGCTTCGAGTTGATCGATCAACGACGAGCGGCGCTGGGAGATCTGGAGCAGCGGCTCAAGGATCGCGCCGACGTTCAACTGCGACAGATGCGCCGTGATCGTCAGCAATTAGTCACCGGCGATCAGAAGTCCGAACTCCGCCGCGAACAAATTCAGGAGAAGTTCAAACAACGCGAAATCGAACTCGACGCACGACAGGCAGCCCTGGACCAGCTCTGCGAATCGTTGGCAGCCACACAACGCGAAAGTCTCGAACTGCGGCTGGCGACCGAAGTGTTGTGGAATCAACTCCTGCCACAAGTTCCCGCGCCCGTCCTTACGGCATCCTTGGGTCAGATCCGCGCACAACTGGCCAACCAAGATCGTCACGTACGGCAAGAACTCATCGAACAGCGCCAGAAGCTGGAAGCCCTTCGCGATCAACTGGCCGCGCAACACACCCGGCTCGACGAGAAGAAACGCGAACATCAGGCCAGGGCCGAGCGTCGCACTCAGGATCTCGACGAGCGGACGCAGGCTCTTGCAGCCCGACGATTCAAGCTCGACGAGCAACAGCAAGCCATCGAGCATCTGCAACACGACTGGTGCGGTGAACGCCTCGCGCTACAAGACCAGGTACAGAGCCTGATGCGGCAAGTACGCGACGCGGCGGCAGGAAAGTAACCCGCTGACACTTGATCCCTTTGCCGAGTGCGTGCGCGGCGTTTGCCGATCTTCCGCAGTCCTGCAATCCCACTGCAAGCGGTTGCTCTTCGATCAACCGTTACGGTGCTAGCGGATCATCGCCGGGACTCGTGATGATGGGGTCTCTCTGGGCGGCTACTTCTTGGGCGTGTTTCACGACCGCGATTGCCGTATGGATCTCTTGCCGCGAAAAGTAGGGGTAACGCTGACCGTTCGCACGATGGATTTCCTTGGCCGCAAGTTCTTGCCAAGACATGTCGTTGTTCAGGTGCCATGCGGCAACTTGGGCCACACGTTGGTTGACTTCGCCGCGTCCAAACATCTCGAGCAACTCGCGCACGCCTGGTTTCGTGGTGAGGCTCTCCAGACGGCGAATCTCATACTCCATCGCCGGGCGGGGATCGGGTTTGCCATGTTCGAGACAAACCGTGGCCACCTTGATTTTGATAATTTTTTCAGGTGGGATGTTGAAGTTACCACCGCCGCCTCCGCGACCACCACCTCCACCTCCTCCACCGCCACCAGCTTGTCCGCCTCCACCACCACCGCCACCACGACCACCGCCGCCGCCGCCGCCGAAACCCCCTTGGGTTAACACATGCACTCCGGCAAATGCGTCGGGCAGACGAACGTCGAGCGGCTGGTCGGTCATGTTGTGAATGAGAATCCGTGCCTGTTCGGCGTTGCGCGGAATGTATTTAACGTCGATGAGCCCGGCGTCCATGGCGTCGAACAATTCAATCTGCTCGGTGTCGCCGTCGGCAGCCGCGCCTCCGTTTCGTTCGCCGGCGAACAGCGCACCCACCACGGCGAGTAAGACGACCGCCGAACCGATGGATCGTTGTGCAAGATGATTTCGCATGAACCCAGACATTCTCATGACCAGCAACCTCCGCTTCTGTCCGTTTGCGAGATCCACCTGTCCGAAGGATCTCAAACCATGTCTGGAACATCGGTCGCAGTAAAAGCGCAGCATCGGCGGCGATGATCGACACCCTTTACGATAATTCCTGACAGCTCGCGGACCAAGTGAAAACCGTCTTTCCGGCGAAATCCGCGGAAAGAAGGCCCCCTGGCAGGGCTATACACAGTGGCTCACGTTCTTAGGGCAGCACGTCGGGTTCGATTTGATAGCCGTCCGCCAGGGCATTCGTGCTATTGAACAGCGCCACAACGGCCATTAGTTCTCCCAGGGCGGCGTCGCTGAGCCCCAGCTTCTTCACTGCCGCGGTGTGCGAGTTGATGCAATACCGACAGCCGTTGGTCGCGGAGACCGCCACCGCGATCATCTCCTTGGTAAGAGGATCGAGATGCCCGGGGGCCATCACCGTCTTGAGCCGCGACCATGTTTCGTCCAGCAGTGGCGGGTGCGTCGCCAGCGTCTTCCAGAAACTCGGCACGAAATCGATCTCTTTCGTCGCCTTGATGTCCTCATAGATCTCCTTCACCCGACCACTCGCTTGTGGCTCCTCGACCATCTCGACCGTTGCCCCGCGTGGGGATCGTTCATTCTCGCGCATGTTTGTTTCTCGGTTCTCGCTTGGCACTGGCAAATGTGAGACTCCGTGGCTAACGCTCGTTTTCCTTGTTTGCTTCCTCCGGCGACAGCGACACGGCGACCAGTTCGTGATCGTCTCGCGCATACACCGTCGAGCCGGCATAGGCTGGGTGCGCCCAGGTGGGGCCAATGATCTTGGTGCGCGAAAGTTCGTGGTAACCCTCGGGGTTCAGTCGCGCCAGGATCAGTTCGCCCTCGGAGTTGAGAATCAATGCGCGGTCCCCCTCTCCAATCCACACCAACGTGGCTTGAGGGTTTCGGCCGCGGGGCGTCATGCGATGCTGACGGTCGTCCCAACGGATTGCACCCGAATCGAGTTCAAAACAGGTTAGCCCGAGCGATTTGTCGAGCAAGTAAACGAATCCGTCGCGGGAAAGCGGTTGCGACATCAAACCGCGCAAATGACGTCGATCTTCCCCTACCAGCCGGGCCTCTTCCCCATCAAGCCCCGGGTCAATCGTCTTGGACCCTTCCCAATATCCAGAGACGAAAACGAGACCGCGATGATGAATGGGCGTGGCGATCGAGACACCGTAGTTCACTTCATAGGGAATGCTCCAGTGAATGGTTCCGTCGACCGGGTCGAGCCCCAAGATATGCAGGGGCGACCAGCAGACGAGCTGCTGGTTGGGTTGGGAGCCGATGAGGATGGGTGTCGCGTAACCGGCTGGATCGGTGCCGCTCTTCCAGACCAATTCGCCGGAAGTGCGGTCGAAGGCGACCAGGCATCCAGTTGGCCGACCGCCGGAATGAACGATGACAAGGTTTTTCCAGATCACAGCAGAGGCAGCCAGGCCCCATTCTGGAATGTTGGCCAACCCCTCGCCGACAAGATCGTGTGACCACAGAGGTTCGCCCGTGACCGCATTCAAGCAGTCGAGGTGTCCCGTTGCTCCGAGGATGTAAACACGGCCCTCGAAGACCGTCGGAGCCGCTCGGGGACCGGACCCGTAACCGAGATCGCCATAGGTAACCTCATTGCGATGGACCCAATGTGGCGCGCCGGAATCGGCGGCAAAACAGTGCAATTGCTCGACTTCAGCGCGACCGGCATCCTCGTCCGCAGGGAGCCTATCCATCACATAGACGCGACCATCGGAGACGATCACTCCGGCATATCCTCCGCCGATCGTTTGTCGCCAACGTACCGGGAGCCCTTCGTCGGGCCACCGCTCAGGCATTCGAGGGCCGTTCCAGGTGCCATCGCCGCGCGGTCCCCGCCAACGTGGCCAGTCTTCAGCGATTGCCGAACGTGACACCACCATCAACCAACAGATCACGATGCAAAGCGCAAGTATGAGGTGGAAAGCGGCGGCGCTGAGCGGCTTCATAAAAGTATTCCAAAGCATGTTTTGAAATTACGGTGGCTGCCGGAGTTTGGTTGTCAGCGATCGTACCATCGGTCGAGGTCACTAGTCGATTCCCACCGCGCAACCACGACACCGCGACACTATGCCGCACCCACTTGAGGAATCGCTTTGGCCAGAGAGTAGCCAGCGTCCGTGCGTAACGGTTGGTTCCCGGAACGCCACAGAGGGCGTTCCCTACAGGTATTGGGAGAGGCACTAAGTGTCGTGCTCAATTGACACCTTGAGAGGCGATGAATTACACTCTGCGATTCCCCTGAATTGCATGGAAGTGTTGGTGCCCTGAGGTCTTTCGTTGCAACAGCTTGAGATGGTCCTGAATTTCGAGCAGGGCCTTCCGGACAAACATCCGCCAAGGCGGTTCACCACACGGGTGCCAAGAAATAGGCTGATTCCTGTCGTGGCCAAAGGTTCAAAGCCGCGACGACGACGTTTCAAAAATTAATCACTCCGTGCCGCGCGAATGTTTAGTCGCGGTGGTTTACATTTTGCGGCCTTATACCCCCGCGGTTTTCGGCCTGCCTTACTGAGTCATTGTTGGGAGAGCGAACAGGAATGAAGATCCTCCGTTGCGGCTGGTCCGAGACCTCGAATCTGGCGAAGAAAATTCCCCTCTTGCTGTGCGTGCTGTTGGCTTGTTGCTTTGTGCCGATCGATGCCAAGGCCGACGACACGGCAGCCCCGGAGACGACCGTTGCTGATGACTCCGGCACGGTGGCCGCTGTCGCAACCGCCGGCAGCGGCGGTCTGACGATCACCAGCCCAATCGTCTTGTGGTCGTTCACTACGTTCACCTCACTGGTGGCGCTGGTATTCGCCTATGGGTTCTTCGTTAAGGTGAGCCGCGCCGACCCTGGCACACCGACGATGATTGAAATCGCCAATCACGTTCGCTTAGGTGCCAATGCCTATCTCCATCAACAGTATAAGGTGGTGTTTCTTGTCTTTATCGTGATCTTCGCCCTGTTGTGCGTTGCCGCCTTTGTGCTGAACGCGCAAGACCGCTGGGTACCATTCGCCTTCATGACCGGAGGCTTGTTCTCAGGGTTGGCGGGTTGGTTCGGGATGAAGACGGCCACCCTGGCCAGCAATCGCACGGCCGCCGCGGCACAGAAGTCGTTAAACCAGGGACTTCAAGTCGCGTTCCGCTCGGGTGCCGTGATGGGGTTGGTTACTGTTGGCTTGGCGCTTATTCACACCACCATTTGGTTTGCCATTCTGTATTGGGGTGTGCCCGCCATGGGGTTGCCCCATATGGATTTGGAGCACCTCACGGTCACCATGCTCTGCTTCGGGATGGGGGCCAGTTGTCAGGCATTGTTTGCCCGCGTGGGTGGCGGCATTTTCACGAAGGCTGCCGATGTCGGAGCCGACCTTGTCGGTAAGGTCGAACAGAGTATTCCCGAAGACGATCCTCGCAACCCGGCCACCATCGCCGACAACGTGGGCGACAACGTGGGCGACGTGGCAGGCATGGGGGCCGATCTTTTCGAGTCCTACGCCGGTTCAATTCTGGCCACCATGACGCTTGGCGCGGCGGCGTTCGCCGGCCAGTCGAGCATGCAACTTAACGCAGTATTTCTTCCGATGGTGATTGCCGGATTGGGCATTCTGCTTTCCATCGTCGGTATCTTCATGGTCAGTACGGACGAGAATGCCACGCAGAAAACGCTGCTGGCGGCGTTGGCCAAGGGGATCAACTTGTCGACGGTCCTCGTCGGTGTGATCTCCGTGGTGGTCTGCTACTACATGCTCCCCTCCGCGCCGCTGGTGGGGTTCAGCGTCGTTGTTGGATTGGCTGCCGGTTGGGGAATCGGAAAGTGGACCGAGTACTCGACCAGTGACGAGTTTGCACCGACGAAGAATTTGGCCGATCAGGCAGAAACCGGACCGGCCACGATTATCATCGGCGGCATTGCCGACGGCATGTATAGCGTGTGGGTGCCGATCCTCATTATCTGTTCCGCGACGTTGCTGGCCTTCGGGGCGGCGAACCAAGGCGATTTCACTGACCCTGCCATGTTCGGCCTGGGTCTCTATGGCGTGGGTATCGCGGCCGTCGGCATGCTCAGCACGCTGGGAATCACACTGGCCACCGACGCCTACGGGCCGATTGCGGACAACGCCGGCGGAAACGCCGAGATGTCGGGCCTCGAACCCATAGTGCGACAACGAACCGACGCACTCGATAGCCTGGGAAACACCACCGCTGCCACGGGCAAAGGCTTTGCCATCGGGTCTGCGGCCCTCACGGCATTGGCTCTGTTAGCGGCCTATGTCGAGGAAGTTCGCCATGGCTTCGATCGTTGGGCCGACACGGTTGTTTCTGAAGAGGCGGAGCCTGGCCTGTACAAGGTTTCCCCGCAATTGGTCGTAGAGATCATCGATGTGGAGGACCGGGGAGAGACGATTCGTGAATCGAATAAGTGGCTGGTCTATGCCCTTGATGGTGCGACCAATCAGTGGCAGGGCATCTCCGCGACCGATGGTACGGTGCGGATTCCCGATAGCGTGCTCGAGAAGAACAACGGGGAAATGCGATTCCTCGGTTCCAAGCATCCGTTGCTCGATTTGCAGCATGCCACGCTGCCGGCGTTCATGCACTACTTCGATGTCACGGTTATGAATCCCAAAACATTGGTCGGCATCATGATTGGCGCGATGTCGACATTTGTATTTTGCGCACTCACCATGCAGGCCGTTGGTCGCGCGGCCAAGGAGATGGTCGAAGAGGTGCGGAGACAATTTCGCGAGAAGCCGGGCATCATGACCGGCGAAGACAAACCCGATTACGAACGCCCCGTGGAGATTAGTACCCGTAGTGCCCAACGGGAGATGATCATTCCATCGCTCTTGGCACTATTCTTGCCGGTGGTTACCGGCCTGACCTTGGGCGTCGGTGGCACCATGGGGCTGCTGGTGGGGGCCTTGAGCGCCGGAGTCTGCTTGGCGATCTTCATGGCCAATGCCGGCGGAGCGTGGGACAACGCCAAGAAGTTCATCC
>CAZNXE010000125.1:13204-15311 GCA_964576465.1 uncultured Planctomycetaceae bacterium | reverse complement strand
CCCACTTTTCAAAGCAAACACCACCATCGCTATTGCCCAACCCGTGAACGGTTACAAAGGGACGAAGCCTATCATTTCTTTTTGAGATCTGATTTTAGATCCGTTTCTTTGATTCGCCCGAGCCGTTGTCGATGTCCTGACTATGCAACTTTAATGCCGATTCGCGTTACCGCTGGCAGACTTGAACGTAAGTTCGTTGTCACGAACGTTCTCTTGATCCGATACTCCAGAGTTCAGCTTCTGTCACTGCCAGAGAAGCGTCGTCAACCTGACTGCACACCGTCATCACTGTGATGACATCAGCGGGGTCTGCGCATCAAACGTGCGGTGGAATTCTTGAGCGACTGAATTTTAGCCGCCAAGAATGTGGAATGGAGACCGCCGAAATATTGGGAGGTCAATCACTGAAGCAGTTCAAGCAATCGAGAGTCGACGTTATCGGTCGCTTTGGAGGAGAACTGTCAATCGCATGCACCGGGTAATCCCCTCCTTGCCATGACGAATTAAACCACCACCGCACCTTCGGATGCAATGCTGACGAGGCAGCTTCCCGCGGCGGGGATGCATTCGATTACGCCGGAGGGGAAATGCTTGGGCGTGTAGAAGAGTCGATCGAGACGGTCTTTGAGCGTGGCAACGGCCGTGGCTTGCACTAGGACCATGGCACAGCCGCCTAAGCCGGCACCGGCGATTTGGGCACCTTCGACGCCCGGGGTGCGCAGTGCAATGTCGACAATCGCGTCGATGTCGCGCGTGCTACAGCGATACGCTCCGTATTGAAGATGCAAGTGGGCCCGACGCGTTCGTTCGGAATCGCCGCTGCGAATGTCCTCGATACGCCCGTGTAGATACTCGTCTGAAATGTCAGCCGTCCAGGGGTCGGCTTGTAAGTCGTCGGTCACGCGGAAGCACCGTTCGCCGTCGTGGGAGATTCGCATTAACGCGCCCAAGGCGGTCATGTCGTCCGTCTCCAGACAACGTGGCGCCTCGCGGGCCCGGGCACACTCGCTGATGCCGAAGAGCATGACACCACGAATCGGATAGCGATCGGCATCAACGGCCGAATCGAAGTACGGCTGCAAGCGTTGCCATGTTTCGGGGTCGTCCGCGAAAGCTTTGCGGATCTCCGCCGTGGTCATTTCGAGCGGCAACTCGAGTAAGATTTCGTAAATCGCCTCGACGGGCACGCGGAGCGTCTCGGGCCGGATATCGCGGACATATTGAACGAGTGCCGCGTATTGGGGAAAGCGACGGCGGACCAACTCCACACCGGCCATGTAGCTCGCCACGCGGGCGTTGAATGCCTTCTTTACACCGCCGGCCTTTTGGGCTTGGGTGAACGAGTTGCAAACCACCATGCGGTGCGATTCGGGAAACCGCACTTGCTTGAGCACTTCGAAGTCGTGGAATTTCACGTGCGTAATGGCCCCTGCGGCGCCGAACTTCATCGCCGCATGGTCGGCGCTGCCGCCGCGAGTGCCGACAAACCACTCACCCTCGCCGCAAAAGTTCACGAACTGTGTCGGCTGCACATCGAGCCCGTGCAACGCGACGGCTGTTTCAGCAGTCGAAACGACCAAAGCCGACGAGGAACTCATCCCCGCGGCGACGGGGATACTGCCGCAAATCGCCATGTCCATTCCTGAAAGCAGCCGGTCGGGAAACGCCATTTGCAGCCGCAACATGGCGGCTTCGATGTAGATCCACCAACCGCCGGCCGATTGACGAAGGTAGCGCTCGAGTGCCGCGCTGTTGATGCAACTGAGCCAGCCGTCCCAGTCGAGTTGGGCGATTAGCCGACCCAAGGAAAGCGACGCATCGGGAAACTGGTCGGGATCGACATTGCGAATTTCCAAGCGATCGTCCGCTCTTGGCGAGGCCACGACAACGACTTCCTGGTTCACCGCCATCAGATTGCAATGGCCACCTTGCCAGTCGACGTGACGCCCGACGATGTTGATTCTGCCTGGCGAACGAACCAAGACTGCGTGGCGATCGGCGGAAAAGCACGCTTGAAATCGCAACAGCGCGCTGCGATAAGCGTCACGACGGTCCGCGATGAGTGCCGCGTCATGCGTGCCGTACAATTTCTGAAGCGTAGTGTCCG
>CAZNXE010000125.1:0-13168 GCA_964576465.1 uncultured Planctomycetaceae bacterium | reverse complement strand
AATAGTTCAAGCCACTCGCTGACCGTTCTGAACCGATCTCGCCCGAGACGCTGTTCGATGGTCGCAAGCGACTCCCGTTGACGACCTTGAAAGTGATCCTCGATCTGCAGTAACTCTTCGGGGTTGTTGTACGACATCACGTCGAATGGGCTGACGGTCGCTACATAGCCGGATTGGATGGATCTCGAATCGTCTTCGCACATCCGCAACACCGAGCCCATGGCATCGGTCAAATACTGTTGACCCTGCGCATTGTCCGAGGGCATGTGTCGCAGCCCAACTTCGAGCAGATCTTTGCGAACGAGATACACCGACTCGTTTCGCAGCGTAGCACGTTCGGCCGCCTCGGGATCGAGTTCTGGTACGGAGTCACGCAGGCGAAACCGCATCGGAAACCGCCGCAGCGTGGCCAGCAGCTCTTCGCAGTCGAACGGCGCGGCAGCTTCAAAGTCACTTCCATCAAGCAAGTCGCCCAGCGTTGCGTTCTCGCCCAAGTATTGAGAGACGAGGGGACTCAACTCCTCCCAAGTGATGGTGTCTCCGGCATAGGCGGCAAGCGTGTCTGCCACTTCGCAACGGCAGCGGCGAAGCCGGATGTCGGCCATTTCGGCAATGGCAGCAGGCTGCTGGTCGGCGTCCAACAAAATGCGCCCTGCCGATTCTCCACCCCATTGGGCAGGCGAGACGAGAAACGCCAAGCCGAGTTGATCTTCGTTGTACTTCGCGATCAGTTTCGACAAGATCGCACTGTCGACGATCTTGTCCCCTGCCACCACAAGAATTCGGGCCGCATCGTCGATGCCCTCCAATGCTTCAAGCCCCCGTTGCGCCGCATGCCCTGTCCCCAGGGCTTCGCTTTGATAGGCAAAGATCACATTGGAAAATCGCTGGCCGACGGTTTCGATCACTTGGCCAGCCTTCTCGCCCACAACGACAACGTTCTTAGCAACGCCGGCGCGGTTGTAGATGTCAATCGCCCTAACAATCGTTGGGATGTTGGCCACTTCAAAGCAGACTTTGTGCTTGTCGTGCGCTCCCATCCGCCGACCTTTTCCGGCGGCCAGCACGATGGAGTACAGCGGTGCCACGTTGCTCATGTGCGTTTCCGTGCGAGGAACTCGAAATCGATGGATCGGTCGGTGGTGATGTGGAAACTTTCAGCATAACATCGCCTTACAGGGGCCGCTCATGTTTTTGCCCCTATGAAAACGTCAAACCCTGCTTAGATTCGCCAAGCTAAGGCCAGCAGCGGCCTAGTTTCACATTATCTGTTCCGGACTATCCCGTCGCACTCCGGCAGAGTGCTTGCCATCAATCTCGCCCAAGCTCGACGTTTCTCGCGAAGATTCTCAGCCAATGCGTGCAACTGCCTGCTTATCCAGCTATATCTGGTAGGCACCGCGGATGATGCGGCATGCCAAACCAACGAGCCTACTCAAGGCATTCTGAACGAAGACTCGAATAGGAATTCTGACCCATGACGCAAACCCTCCGTATGTTCACCGCCGTCGTCTCACTTATTTTGTTGCTCGCCGCATCGATGTGTTGCGAGCAAGTGGCACTGGCTGAACTCAAGCTATCGTCCGTCTTTGGCGACAACATGGTGCTCCAGCGTGACAAAGAGTTGCCAGTCTGGGGCACGGCCGCTGCGGGAACCAAGGTAAGTGTTGAGCTTGCCGGTCAAACGGCCACCGCAACCGCCGACAACGATGGTCGATGGATTGCTCGGCTGAAGCCACTTTCAGCCGGAGGGCCTCACCGTCTGCACGTCGATGGTGACGGAACGGCGGTCTTGCAGAACGTTCTGATTGGTGAGGTTTGGATCTGCTCGGGCCAGTCGAACATGGAGTGGCCCTTGAGCCGCGCCAACAACGCCGAGTCGGAGATTGCCTCCGCGGACGATTCGCAACTGAGATTACTTCGTGTCACGCGGAAACGATCGGGCCAGCCGGTCGACACGTTTGAAGGGAAGTGGACTCTCTGCACACCAGAGACGGTGCCCGAGTTTTCCGCGGTGGCCTACTTCTTCGGGCGACACCTTCGCGAGCAGCTTGATGTCCCCGTTGGGCTGGTTGAAAGTGCCTGGGGGGGAACACCCGCCGAGCATTGGACGACAGCCGCTTCCTTTGAAGCTGACCCGAAGCTGCTGGAAACCGGTTCGCAAGACAGCGGGCAACAGGTCATGCAGCAGCGCAGCTCACTTTACAACGGCATGATTGCTCCGCTTGTTCCGATGGCGATGCAGGGCGTGATTTGGTATCAGGGCGAATCGAACGTGGCAAGGGGCGCATACTATCACCGATTGTTCTCTGGCATGATTCAAGGTTGGCGCACGGCATGGCAGCAGGACGACTTTGCATTCCTGTACGTGCAAATCGCGCCCTGGAACTACAAAGGCAACAACGGCTGTCCGCTGGTGCGCGAGGCACAACTCAAGACGCTCTCACTGCCCAATACTGGCATGGTGGTGACCATGGACATTGGCAATGTCGACGATATTCATCCACGCAATAAGCAGGACGTCGGCCAGCGGCTCGGTCTTGCCGCCCGGGCTGTGTCCTACGGCGAGGATTGCGTCTACTCGGGCCCGATCTACAAGTCGATGGAAATCAACGACGACAAGATCGTTCTCCACTTCAATCATGCCGACGACGGGCTTACCTCGCTCGACGGCCCGCTTCGCACATTCGAGATCGCCGCCGAGCCCGGTAAGTTTGTTGCGGCGGAAGCCACGATCGACGGCGACACAGTCATCGTTCATAGCGACGAGATAGCAAAACCAGTTGCGGTTCGCTTCGCCTGGAAAGACGTCGCCCTGCCAAACCTATTCAACGGCCACCATCTGCCAGCATCACCATTCCGAACCGATGATTGGGCGGAGTGATCGTTGCTCGGCACACGAGTCGAGGATCTTCGTGGCAACTGAGAGGTGAGTCCGAAACAGGGAATACGTGGCATCAATACACTTTTTCCGGGGATTGCGCAAATTCGTGGTACAATTCCAGCATGACCCCCGAACTAACCAAAGAACAACGTGAGGCACTTCAGCGGGAACCGACGAAACCGCTCCGAGTGCGAGATGGCGAGACAGAGAAGGTCTACGTTATCTTCGACGAACAAGCTCTGCCTACTTTGTGGGACGACTACATCCGTCGAGAAGTCCAACGCGGGCTTGATCAGCTTGATCGCGGTGAGTCCGAAGAGTGGGATATCGAGGCGTTCCTCGCAACAGCCCATCGCCGCCATGCCCAACGTACGCAGTAATGGCTAGAGTTGTTCAATCTCATCTGGCCCTCGACGATCTTCAGCATATTTGGGATTACATTGCCGCGGACAATCGTAGTGCGGCTGACAAGACAATCACCAAGCTCGACGAGACGTTCGAGTTCTTAGCCAGTAATCCTCTGGCAGGTGAAGAGCAGTTGCACCTCAAATCCGGACTTCGTCGCTTCGTTGTTGGGCAATACTTGATTTTCTACGAGCCCCTTGAAGATGGCATTCAGGTCGTCCGCCTATTTCACGGTGCCCGTCGTTACGAAGACATGTTCTAGTGCGTCATCCACAACTTGAGTGAAACCGCTCGTAGCCCTCTGTGCCAACATGCGTGAGACAACTACCTCCCTGTTTATTACTGTAGGGGGCCAGAAGGTAGGCGATGATGGTGGCTCGGCACACGAGTCGAGGATCTTCGTGGCACTCAAAGGGTGTGCCCGAAACAGGAAAACGTGACATCAACAAGACTCTTCTCGGGGATTGAGCATATCTGCGGTACAATTCCAGCATGACACCCACAATGCGATAGCGAGCACTCAGCATTCCGTGGTAAAATTACGGTATGGAGCAATCACGCATGCACGTCCCGGTTCATCTTGAGTACGATGAGAAGGAAAAGCGGTTCTCCGCCTACGTCCCCGACATCCCCGGCTGCGGCGAGGGACAGACCGAGGTCGAAGCGATCGAAGACCTCAAAGAAGCGCTCCGTCTCTACATCGAAACGCGGGGCATCGACAGGGCGATCGCTCTCATCCGTCCGCGACCAGAAGTTCGTGAACTCGATCTGACAGAACTTGCCCGTGCCTAGACTCCCTCGCGTTAGCGGCAAGGAGATGCTGCGTTTTATTGAACGTGAAGGTTTCGTACTGCTAGGCCAGAGTCTGCCTTCGCTTTGTCAGAGAACTACAGAGCCATTGCATCATTAGTATTCTTTAATTTCGCCTGGCTCTACGTCGAGCTTCTTAGCGATCCTTGCAAGCGTGCGTCCACGCACTTGGTCGACCTTTCCTTGCTCAATGCGAGCGATTGTCTTTGGTGACAACGGTGCAAAGTCTTCCCGGCGAAGCTTGCGTTGCTTTCGGAGTCGCCGCAAAGAAGCACCGAACGACTTCTCTGAGGCCCGCCTTTGCTTGGCTTGTTCTCTGCGGTACTCCGGGTCGAATTCGTACAGAATCGCATCGGACGCAGCTTCGTAGTCACCTAGATTGATTGTGTGCCCATAGTCACTGACAGAAAACTCACCGAAGTCAGGCTTTGTGCCAGTTCCCGAAGGCTCAAAAGCACTAAAAGGAACCGTAAGTGAAGAGAGGTTGCCTCGCCACAGCGTGATGGTCTTGCCGCCTGGGTTTACCGTGCCGCCAATGAATAGATTGGCTCGGTTGTCGGCACTCAACACCTCACCGAGTTCCTCTGAAGAGAGGAATCCGTCGTTCACGCTACAGACAACTTCTCGAAAACAATCCTTCAATGCAGTCAATGTTGCAACGTCCGACCGGTGAAGAAGCAACATGTCTCCCAGAGAGGCAGACGGCCATTCCATCGATTTCAACAGAGCGTCCGTCAACTCCTTGGTAAAACTAATCCAAAGCGTATCCTTCGACGCTTTGGCAAGTGAGTTACGTATGCGTTTCTGTGAAGACAGGCTCTCTGCCTTCAACTGAGCAAACCACTTCACGCGGCTTGTCTGTCGGTCGAGCAGGAACGTCTTCGCTGGTTTGGCGGTTAGCGTTGGCATCGTTTAGTCCTCATCACCCTCGACAGGGTTGTCTGGATACATTTCGTCCCAAGTCTCGCACGCCCATTCCCAGTTGTCGTCCAAGAAGTCCAAGAGGCCTTGCGGAACTTCTGACGGGTCCGGTCGCTTGTCCATGAACTCGCCAGTTCGCAGGTTGATTCGCCACTTGTCTGTACGCCTCAGAATGGACACATGAGGAGGCTCCCTGCTCTCCTTGTCCTGTATCTTGACTTTCCACCTCCCCGCTTCAGTGCGTCGGGGAGTTTGAGTTCTGCGGCCACCGAGGGGCCCTCACAGTCATATGTCGACATCCATGGCTAGTGGCGTTCAGTCTCCACTACCATAATATGTCCTTTTTCACAAAAAGTCAAAACAGGACATTCCTGGGAGTCGTCCCCAGGCATGGCGGGCAGGCATTAAGATGCTTTCAGTCAGGCACTTACGCCGATTGCCGGCTCCCGTAACGATGAGGATAGAGAAAATGACCGGTCAGTTTGAAGCCGCTTTTCGAGGGCTATTGAAATCAGTACTCCTGGAGGTTGCTGGTGAGGTGCTCCCCATGCGAGCAATCGCTCAGTGACAGCACCAAAGTCGGCTTCCCCGCTGATCCGTGTTCGCGGCAGTCACCATATCCTGAGCCGCGGCGATACCGATGCCATCGTGCCTGTTCACGGCAACCGCACACTCGCCATCGGCACGCTCCGAAAAATCCTCCGAGACATCGGTATGACGCCCGACGAATTTGAAGAACGCTTCAAGAAGTAGGGCGTTGCGCCAACTTCTCCTTCTCGCTTTCGACCTCGTCCCACTGTAAGCCCGTGTTTGAAGGCCACATCAAGACTCATTCTAGTAGGCGAAAACGCAGGGCAGCACCGGTGGGCTTGCCACCAGTGCTGTCCCGATTGCAGGTTCGGTAGAAGCGTTCAAACGAATCATTCGATAAGCGAGAGAATTCGCGTGTAAACCTCGCCGGGATGTTTTTTGGAGTTGAACTTTGCCAACAGGCCGGCTTTGATCATTTCGGATCGCATTGAGATGTGGCTGCCGAACCCGTTGGAGCTGATGCTCGATGGGGAGAATGGATGGAAGGTGAAGATTCCGTCTGATCCGCGAATTCTTCCGTACCAGTCGCGGCGGGCGTCGAACCGGTCGACATCCTGGTTGACGGTCTCATGGCAACGCATGCATGAGACGCTATTGACGTCGATGAACCCGGCGTCGAAACGGGCAGGCACGATGTGGAACGTCGCGCTGGTAGTGGGAGCAATCGCTCGGGCTCCATCGCTGCCCCATCGCCACGTCGCTCCATGCGCTGATCTGAATGTCGTGGTGCTGAGCAACTCGGCGACCAACCCCTCATCGGCCAACTCTGGCAAGGTGTCAACGCCCATCTTTTGCGAGAACGTGCGGACACCAGGCTGACGATCGGCCAGCGTCAGTTGTTTCAACTCGCGAGGTTGTGTCAGATGATTGCAGAACGACACCAGTTCGGGATCTTGTTGCCATTCGGGGCGTAGTTCTTGAATTCTCCGCTGGAGATCCTCGGACGTTGGAAATGGCCGGAAGACATCCACGGCCCAGTCACTTCCCTGGCGTCGACGAACACGCATCTCAAAGGTGTGATGCCGTCCGTCGGGCGCGCGTAGCGACAGCACTTCGCCGACGATGGTTCCCACGGGAAATGTCCACGCATAACCCATCACGCCATTGTTGCTCTGGCGTCGTCGATACCAAACGATTGGGCGCTTGCGCCCCTGTTCGTCGGAGGGCAGCCAGACGAAGCGAAACGAGCAGGTATTGCGTGTGCGATGCATGCCGGCGGGGGTCGACCACGGGAATTCGCGGTTGCCATTTCCGAATCGCTCACCACCATCGGCCGAAATGTTGTAGTTGACGTTATGAACGCCTGGTAAATCGCCGTCCAAAAATTGATAGGCCGGCGGCATCTCGGCTTCGGTGTAAAGCAACAACGTCGGGTCGTTCAAGATCGCCTGAATTTTCGCATCTTCAACCTTGGGAAGTCGCCCACGCAGCTTTGCAGCCTTCTTCTCGGACATTAGTTGAAACGGTTTGCGTTGGACTTTTTCAGCATCTTCGGCAGCGGCATCCATCGGGCTCTCTGGAACGCGAGCCGCCGTGGAAGCGAGGAGCGTTTGTTCCGGTGCCATTGGAAGCGGTGTCGAGAAAGCCGACACAACAGCCTCTGGCGAATGCAACATCTGCGTGTCGGGCGCCGATGCCCCGTCGGCAAGCGTAAACGCCATCACAATAACTACTGGAATCCCCATGACTGAATGTCTCCGTACATGTTCAAGCCCACTTTGCCTTCTCTGCTACAGCGTCTGCTCTCTTGCAGCCTGCCATTCACGATCCAAATCGGACGAGTGAAGATAGATCGACTTTGCCGATTGTCAGGCTTTCTCGAAGCCCCAAAAACTAGCGATTCAGAATCCGGTCAGCCACCCCCTACAGTGGGGTCGATGCACCGGCTCAGTCGTGGCCTTCCAGCGGAGATTCACTCCTTCTTCTGCTGTAACACAGCCTCCTTCGCATCTACCTATGACAGGCAGAGCAGGCGTTAATGTTGACCCAATTGCCGGCTTGGGATCCCTCTGTCGTGGGTTCTCTGTACGGCTATCCACTGTTGGTCTGCTCTCGTCATGGGTAGACTCATTTACTGTGGAATCTCCAATACGGCACCTCCCGGCTGGGAATACCCGATTGTTGCTTGCAAGATAACGGGCGGGAGGCAGCCATCTGCCCATTTGCTGCTAGGGTGCAATGTTACAGGGTCGAGTTTTCTGCGCTTCACTGGTTAGCCGTCACGTTGGCGGATTGACCAGCCCTTCGGTCTGACTGCGACGAAATGTCCCCGCGGATCGCCACCAACCATAAAGGTTCAGAATCGCAATGAAGCGCCAATTCTTTGTCCGTCACGGATGGAAAATCATACTGATTGCGGTGATTGGTTTGCCGCTAGTGTTTGGCGGCGCGCGTCAGGCGCTGTTGAGCAACCGCAACGATGTCAAGGAGTGGCTGCCGGAAAGCTTCCAAGAGACCAAGGATCTGCAATGGTTCCAAAAGCACTTTCCGGGCGAAGAGTTCGTTCTCGCTAGCTGGGAAGGCTGCACGCTGGACGATCCACGTGTCGAACAGTTGATCGCGGCGGTCGACGGTGACGACTCTCCCACGGAGAAGCTCTTCTCACGCACCGTCAGCGGCCCCCGTTTGTTAGAGCAACTCACAACATCACCGATCGATCTGCCGCGAGAGAAAGCCATCGATCGGCTGGTCGGATCGGTCATCGGACCCGATCGCAATCACACGTGTGTCGTATTCACGTTGAGTGAAGCGGGGGCCGCGGATATCAAAGGCTCGATCGACGCGATCGTCGACTCGGCCGAACAACAGTGCGGCATTTCTTACGACGAATTACACATGGGTGGTCCGCCGGTCGACAACCGTCATATCGACCATGAGGGCGAGCGGATGCTCATCCGCCTGGGAACATTCGCCGGACTGATCGGCCTTGTCCTGGCGTGGCGATGTCTGAAGGACTTCAAACTCACGCTGATGGTCTTCTTTGTTGCTCTGTATGGAGGGGCCGCGAGTTTGGCCCTGATGAAGTTCACCGGCGCCACGGTTAGCGCGGTTGTTCTAACCATGCCGGCACTGGTCTACGTGTTGGGCATCTCCGGCGCGATTCATATTGTGAATTACTATCGCGACGCACTCGAACATGGTGATCCGAAGACCGCTCCATTCGAGGCAATTTCCCAAGGCTGGTTGCCATGCACCATCGCCGCCGGTACGACAGCGATTGGATTGGGATCGCTTTGCATCAGCGACATCGCACCCATTAAGACATTCGGGCTTTACTCCGCACTCGGGGTGATCTGCACGTTGGTGCTAGTGCTGATGGTACTCCCGTCGTTGCTTCAAGTGTGGCCCGTGGTGACTCCGGCGAAGAGATTGCATCCCTCGCTTGCAGGTTCCGGCGGTCTTGGGAGTCGAGTCCGCAGGTGGATGTTCCAATCGGTGATCGACCATCACGCTGTGGTCACCGTGGTCTGTCTGGCAGTGCTGCTACTGGCTGGCTACGGCCTGACAAAGATGAAAACGACGGTCATGTTGACCAAGCTATTCTCGGAAGATCACCGCATTATCAGTGACTATCGGTTCCTCGAGGAGCACTTGGGCGAATTGATTCCGATGGAGGTCGTGCTTCGTGTCAACAAAGAGGAATGCTCGCTGAGCTTTCTGGAGCGGATGCAACTGGTCACCGCGATTCGAACGGAATTGGAATCAATCGAGGATGTTGGCGGAACGTTAGCCACGCCGACGTTTTCTCCGGAATTGGAAGACTTGGCTCCGCAGCCTCGCCGTAGACGTGGCGGTTTGGCCGGTGCGATGCAGGCCGTGTTAGGGCTGAAAGACCGGGCGCGCATCGAGAACAGCGTTCGCAACAAGCGGTTGCTAAAATACCGTGATGAGTTTCTGAATGGCGATTTTCTAGGTGAATCGGAGGACGAGGAGTTGTGGCGAATCAGTGCTCGCATCGGAGCGCTGAACGACGTGGACTATGGCCTGTTCGTCTCCACGATCCGCGAACATGTCGAACCGGTGATTGAGGAGCAGCGTGCCAAGGGGATCAAAGGGCTTGATGTAACCTACACGGGAGTCATCCCGGTGGTCTACAAGAGTCAACGCACACTGCTGGACAATCTATTCCAAAGCTTTGGCTCGGCGTTTGGGTTGATCGCGATCGTCATGATCGTTGTGCTCCGCAACCCGGTGGCTGGCCTTGTATCGATGTTGCCCAATGTTTTTCCAGCAGTCGCTGTCTTCGGCGCGATGTGTTTGATGGGGATTGAAATTGACATCGGGTCGATGATGTGTGCCAGCGTCGCCCTGGGCGTCGGGGTCGACGATACGATCCACTTCCTCACCTGGTTTCGTCGAGGTCTCGACAGCACGGGAAACCGTCTTCAGGCCATCATGTTGGCATACGAGCGATGTGCAACCGCGATGGTGCAGACCACGATCATCAGCGGTCTAGGGCTTTCGGTTTTCGCGCTGAGTTCCTTCATGCCGACACAGCGATTTGGCTATCTAATGGTCACGCTGCTGACCGCCGCGCTGGTTGGCGACCTGCTGTTGTTGCCCGCGATACTTGCCGGACCCCTGGGCCGGGTTTTTGATCGCAGGAGCAAACGCAGCCCCACAACTCGCCCCATGGATGTTGCCCCCTTGGATAGCCCCCAGCCACAACCCGTCGAAAAAGGCAGCACCGATTCAGCGCCAACCGCGACTGATTCACGCGAGAAGATCTTGCTCTAAGGCGAGCGGCAAATAAGAACGTACCAATCCCAACCCGACGCGTAAGCGAGGGACCAACCGGTAATACACTGGGTTCCCTCGCTCACGCGTCGGGTTGGGATATTCTTACTTGCCGCACGCCTAAGCAGAGGATCGCAAGGCGTTGCCGATGGGGTCCGTGCAATCCAGTGGCTGCTTGAGAGCAAAGCCTCAACGGGCCGTGTTGGCCCCGAAATCGAAGTGGAAGCTCGATAGCTCCAACAACATCAACAAGATGGCGATGCCCAACGCCCCGACCGCGATCATGAGCAATACCGTGTTCAGATTCCACGGGCTCTCTTTCGGCTCCTTCACCTCAGGCGAAGATTCTTCGGGCGAAGACTCTTCTTCTGGCGAAGTCACTTCTGGCGAAGATTCTTCAGACGAGTCTTCCGACGCGGATGTTGTCTCGGCAGTCATCTCTTCGGGCATCACGGGGCGCCTCGCGTTCGGGGGAAGCATCTGCTTCATCCATCATAATCACCGAAAGCCCCGAGTCGACGGCGTTTCTGGCGAATTGAGGGTGTGAGATCTCTCCACAATTTCGGCATAACCCTCTCGAAGCGTCTCTTCTTGGTTCAAGCTCTTTCCCGTAACGAGGATGAACGGTACTCCACTAGCCCATCAGTGGCGATCGTTTCCCGGCATTGGCCTGAAGTAAGTTATGTCGCGTTCTCCGGCGCACTTTCAGCGAATGCGCGCAAGATATCCATGGTTGAGAGGACGCCGAGCACATGGTTTCCATGATCGACGACAGCCAAACGGTGAATATGATTGCGGACCAACAACGATGCGGCTTTCGCCAAGGTATCATCCGGACCGATCTTGACGACCTGTTCTGTCATGAGGCCTTGAACCGGTTGTGTCAGGAGGTCGCTTTCAGAGAGCTTTTCAACCAGCAGACTACGGGCGAGACCGCCGATGTGCGACAGGGCATTCAGCTCGTCTCCCAAATCCTTGGTCAGGCCCAATAAATCGGTGGCTGAAATCACTCCCAAGCACCGGTCCTTGCCATCAGTAACCGGCAGCGCGGAGACACGATTCTCAACCATGATGGTGAGTGCCTCGTTTAACGTATCGGTTGGACTCACGGCTACCACATCCGTAACCATCACTTGTTTCACACGTTGACCATAAACACCTTTGTTCGCGCAGTCTTTCATCGTCGCATCTCCCAGTCATCGAACCGAATCGCTTTGCAGAACGCACGCTCGTGGGTGCCCCGGTAATCCTGCATCGATCACATTGCCTATCCATCTATTGCAAGCAACAGCGATGCCGGATGAGAAAAAAGCACTGATACGCTAGATTGAGTGCCCTATGGCTGTGCAACGCAGCGAAAAGCGCCGGAAATGGAGTCGGCATGAGCGGATGGGCACACCCGGAAGCGGATCGGCCAATCGCTCATCCTGTTTTTTCGTGTCGCGTCCGAAGGAGTTTTGACGTTTCGACAGCGAGATAGACAACCGAGCTAAACGCAAGTGCGATGCCTAAATCGGTCAGTGAAAGCGAAGTCGTCTTCATGACCTTCTGAACCGCTGGCACGTAGATAACGATCAACTGAAGACCGAAGGTCAACAAGACCGCCCCGAGAAGAGGTTTGTTCGACAGCAGTCCGATGCGAAACAAGGTGTCGCGCTGCGATCGGATGGCCAAGGCATTGCCCATCTGAGAGAGCGTGAGCACGGTGAACACCATTGTGCGCCAATAGCTTTCGTCATCAGGGTTCGCGTACCAATACCAGTATCCGACCCCCAACGACACCAGCCCCATCAGCAGGCCGATCCACAGAATGTCGCCCGCCATCCCTCGGGAGAACATCGATTCATTTGGGGGATAAGGACGACGTTTCATCGTATTGCGCTCGGTTGGCTCGACCGCCAGCGCCAAACCCGGCAAACCATCGGTCACGAGATTGACCCACAGTATCTGTAGCGGCAACAGCGGCAGTGGCATCCCTAAGAACGGGGCCAGAAGCATGACCCAAATTTCACCCGCATTGCTCGTCAAGGTGTACTTGATGAACTTGCGAATGTTGTCGTAAATGGTCCGCCCCTGTTCGATGGCGTTGACGATCGTCGCAAAATTGTCGTCCAGCAGAACCATTTCAGCGGCTTCTTTAGCCACATCGGTGCCTGTGATACCCATGGCGACGCCGATGTTGGCTTTCTTAAGCGCCGGAGCGTCATTCACGCCGTCGCCCGTCATCGACACGATTTGACCGCAGTTTTGCAGAGCCTCGACAATACGAAGCTTGTGCTCTGGTGCAACGCGGGCAAAGACGGAGACTTGATCGACGGCTGCCTCGAGCGCCGCATCGTCCAGCCGCGCGAGTTCGCTTCCGGTTAAACTGCCGCGGTCCGTCGCGATGCCTACCTGCCCGGCGATATGTATCGCCGTGAGCGGATGGTCTCCGGTGATCATCAACGGCCGAATCCCCGCGGTCTTGCAGCGATGAACGGCGTCGGTTGCCTCGCGGCGTGGCGGATCGATGAGAGCCACCAACCCCAACAGCACAAGATCGGCTTCCAACGTCTCCGCATCGTCGGGCAACGTCTCGCCATCGCCGCATCGCATTGCGATCGCCAAGACCCGCATTCCTGAACCGGCAAGTTTGTTGTTTGCATCAGTAAAGAACTGACGCGCTTCCTCGCCAATCATCTCGCAATGGCCATCGATCCAGACCTTAGTCGAGCGCGGCAATAGAGCGTCGAAGGCGCCCTTGACGAATGCGATATGCCGATCCGTATCATTCTCCGTGACTTCACCCAGCGCACGGCGAAGCGATTCGGGCAGTTTCGA